>JBJTJO010000313.1:0-2988 GCA_046095965.1 Planctomycetaceae bacterium | reverse complement strand
GATCCGCGAGGAGATGCCGCCGCGGGGCGTGAACTGCGCCACGAGCGTCATCCGCCGCGGCTGGACAACCGCCACGAGGTCGTCGAGGATCCGGTTCGTGACGTTCTCGTAGAAGATCCCCGAATTGCGAAAGGCCTGCAGGTACAATTTCAGGCTCTTGAGTTCGACGCAGGTCGCGTCCGGCACGTAGCGGAACGTGAGCATGGCGAAGTCGGGCTGGCCGGTCTTCGGGCAGACGCTCGTGAACTCGGGACAGACGTGCTCGATGAGGTAGTCGCGACCGGGAAACTGGTTGGGGAAGGTCTCCAACTGGTCGCGGGACGGCGTGGTGAGGTTGGTCATGATGCGGGGAAGTGTACCCGACGCGGCGGCGACGGCGGCCGCGGCCCGCGCGCCGGGGCGGCACGCGGGGCGGACAGGCGGGGTGCTCCTCTCGGGCGGGCTCGACTCGGCCACCGCGGCCGCCTGGGCCCGCGACGCCGGGCTGCGGCTCGTCGCCCGGTCGATCGACTACGGCCAGCGGCACCGCGTCGAGCTCGATGCCGCGCGGGCCGTGGCCCGCGCCCTCGGCATCGCCGACCACGTCGTGCTCGCGGTCGATCTCGCCGCCTTCGGCGGCAGCGCGCTCGTCGACGACTCCGTGGCGGTCCCCAAGGGCCGCAGCGACGCCGAGATCGCCGGCGGCATCCCGGCCACGTACGTGCCCGCCCGCAACACGGTCTTCCTGTCGCTCGCGCTCGCGCTCGCCGAGGCCCGCGGCGCCGACGCGATCGTGCTCGGCGTCAACGCGATCGACTACAGCGGCTATCCCGACTGCCGGCCGGAGTATCTCAACGCCTTCGGCCGGCTGGCACGCCTGGCGACGAAGGCCGGCGTCGAGGGGCGACCGATCGACATCCTCGCGCCGCTCGTTGCGCTCTCGAAGGCCGAGATCGTGCGGCTGGGCCTCGCACTCGGCGTGGACCACGGCCTGACGACGAGCTGCTACGACCCCGCGGCCGACGGCCGGCCCTGCGGCGCGTGCGACTCCTGCCGACTGCGGGCCGCGGGCTTCGCGGCCGCCGGCGCGACCGATCCGCGAGCCGCGTGAGGCCGCCCGTGCGGATCGCCGAGATCTACGCGTCGCTGCAGGGGGAGGGGATGCTCGCGGGCACGCCGAGCGCGTTCGTGCGCACGAGCGGCTGCAACCTCCGCTGCACCTGGTGCGACACGCCCTTCACGTCGTGGCAGCCGGAGGGTGACGACATGCCCGTCGCGGCGATCCTCGACGCGGTGCGGGCCACGGGCACGCGGCACGCGGTCGTCACCGGCGGCGAGCCGCTCCTGTTCGCCGACACGGTCACGGTCTGCGCGGCCCTGCGGGCGGAGGGCGTGCACGTGACGGTCGAGACGGCGGGCACCATCCTGCCGCCGGGTTTTTCCGCGCCGCTCGCCGACCTCGTCTCGATCAGCCCGAAGCTCGCGTCCTCGCTGCCGCCGGCCGACACGCCCGGCAGCTGGCGCGATCGCCACGAGGCGGCCCGGCGGCGGGACGACGTGATCCGCGCGCTCGCGGCTCCGGGCCGACACCAACTCAAGTTCGTGGTCGATTCGCAGGCGGACTTCGCGGAGGCGGAGGCGTGGGTGGCCGACCTCGGCGCCGCGATCGACCGCGGCGCGGTGTTCATGATGCCGCAGGGCCGCACGGCCGCCGAGCTCTCGGCCGTGACGGCGTGGCTCGGGCGCGCGTGCCGCCGCGCGGGATTTCAGCTCGCGCCGCGGCACCACATCGCGTGGTACGGCACGCGACGGGGGACATGAGCCGGTTGCAAGGGCCGGGCGGCGGCGCCACCGGGTGCAGACTGCCAGTCTGCACCTACACGCTGCGCGGAGGCAGGGCCTGACCCTGCCCGGTGTAGGTGCAGGTTGTTCAACCTGCACCCGGTCGCATCCCGCACTGGGCTGGGAGGGTGGTGTGCGACGTCGATTGGCCATGGCGAGGCTGGGTGGTTGGTCACCGGGTGCAGACTGCCAGTCTGCACCTCCTCGCTCCGCGGATGCGTCGCCCGCTCGTGCCCCGCCGCTCTCCGGTGTAGCCGCAGGTTGTTCAACCTGCGGCGTGCGGCACCGCCAACCCGTTGATACGTGCGTTCAGGCGGTCGCCGGCGCGGGGGCGTGCCCGCGGGGGCCGAAGGCGAGCACGGTCGCGGCGCCCACGCCCACGACGAGCATGCCCGCCAGGAAGAACGGACTCACGGCGCCGGCCGGCGTATGGGCCAGCGCGATCGTCAGGAGCGTGTTGACCACCGGCGCGCAGCCGAACACGACCGGCATCACCGTGAACGGCTTGCCGCCGCACGTGAACGCGAGGATCGTGCCCAGCGCCCCGATCGCGCCCAGGCAGCCCGCCGCCACGCTCCAGCCCGTGCTCGCCAGGTGCCAGCCGCCCGCCTTGCCGAGCGGCACGAGGATCGACAGCGGCACGAGCACGGCGATGAGGAAGTAGGCCGCACCGATGCAGAGCAGGGGCCGCAGCCGGCTGCCCCCCATCGCCGACTGCCCACGGTGGAGCACCGGGCCGTAGGCGCCCCACGAGCAGAGCGCGAGCGCGACGGCCAGCAGCCGCTCGACCCAGCGCTCGGCCGTGCGGGCCGCCGAGCCGACCGCGGCCCGCACATCCTCAGCGGGGCCGGCAGCCGCGCCGGCGGCGGGCGTCGCATCCGAGGCATCCGCAGCGGCGACCGCGGCGGCCGCCGGCGCGGAAGCAGGTGGAGCCGCGGGCGCCGCGGCCTGCGGGGCCGGCCGGAAGACGAGCACGGTCACGGCGCCTGTGACCACGAGCAGGAGGCCGGCCAGGAAGGGGGCCTTGAGTTGGTCGAAGCCGCGCGTGAGAAACGCCGTGAGCAGCGTGTTGACCACCGGGGCACCGCCGTAGATGAGCGGCATCACGTAGATCGGTTTGCCCCCGAAGGCGTTGAGCGCGAGGATCACGCCGAGGGCGCCCCCCGC
>JBJTJO010000312.1:0-13158 GCA_046095965.1 Planctomycetaceae bacterium | reverse complement strand
AGGTAGGGCTGGCCGCCCGAATAGCCCCACCAGGCCATCGCGGCCCCGACCACCACGCCGACGACGGCGGAGATCCGTTGGGCGTCGGCCACACCCGCCGCCAGCAGCCCGTCGCGGACGATCTGCCCGCCATCCAGCGGCGGCACGGGCAGGAGGTTGAGCAGCGGCCAGAACACGTTGACCTCGAGCAGGAAGGTGAAGAGCGCGAACACGAGGGGCGATGCGAACGGCCGTCCCTCGTAGAAGCCGAGCTGCCGCCCGACCGCCTCGATCGGAAACGGCACGATCCAGCCGCCGAGCCTGAGGCCGGCGATGACGAGCGCGGCCAGGATGAGCTGCGCGAGCGGCCCCGCCGCCGAGACGAGCAGCCGCTGGAGAGGCCGCAGGTGCCGGCGGTTCCAGGTGGTCGGGATGGCCAGGCCGCCGAAGTGGTAGAGCACGACGTGGGCCGGCTGGCCGAAGTTGCGGAAGGCGAGCGCGTGGCCGAGCTCGTGGACGAGCAGCGACACGAGCACGACGCCGATCCAGATCACGAGGTACTGGAGCATGGCCCGCTGGTCGCCGCCCGAGAGCATCTGGCAGACCCGCCAGCCGAAGAAGGCCGCCCCCGGCCAGAACCACGGCGACACGCGGACGCGGATGCCCGCGAGCTCGAAGTGCAGGTCGGCCGGCGTGGGCTGCGGTTCGGCGATCAGCATGGCGTCAGGCAGCGTACCGCACCGGCCCTGCCTCCGCCTGCACGCCGCCGGCGATCTCCAGGATCGCCCCCGCCGCCCGCGCCGCCGAGCCGGGTCGCGCGACGTCGCGGGCCACCGTCTCGAGCCGGAGCACGACCCGCGCCCGGGCCGCCGGGTCGAGCAGCCACTCGACCACGTGCCCCGCCGCCCGCTCGGCCGGATCCTGCACGGCGAGGAACTCGGGGTAGACGGCGTCGGGGTCGGCCGGCGGCACCTCGCGGGGCGGCACGAGCGCGGGCCGGACGGGGCCGATCGGGTCGCGGGCCGCGAGCAGGTTCACGAGCGTGATGAACCGCGCGTGCCGGAACCAGCTCTGCACGACGTGCGCGAGGCCGCCGATCCGGTAGACGATCACCGTCGGCACGCGGGCCGCGAGCAGTTCGAGCGACACTGACCCGCTCACGGCGAGCGCCGCCGTCGCCCGGCCGATCAGTTCGCGGGTCCGCCCGGCGACGATCTCGGCATGCAGGTCGCGGAACCCCGGACATCCCGCGGCGACCTCGGCGATCCGCCGCGCATGCCGCTCGTGGAGGGCGGCGATCGCGAACCGCGCCCGCGGCACCCGTGCGTGCACGAGCGCGGCCGCGCGCACGAGCGACGCGAGGTTGCCCTCGATCTCCTGGCCGCGGGAGCCGGGGAGGAGGAGCACGAGCGGCGGCTCGTCCTCCGCGAGCGGGCGCCGCGCGAGGCCGTCGAGTTCGTCGAAGAACGGATGGCCGACGAGGGTGCTCGCGAGCCCCTGCGCGGTGAACCAGTCGTGCTCGAAGGGGAGCGCGGAGAGCACGTGATCGACGAGCCGCCGCATCTTCCCGACCCGCCAGCTGGCCCAGGCCCAGACCTGCGGCGGGCAATAGAAGACGGTGGGGATGCCGTGCCGCTTGGCCCGCCAGGCGAGCCACCAGTGGAAGCCGGGAAAATCGACGAGCACGCACACGTCGGGCCGGTCCGCCAGGAAACTCCGCTCGGCGCGGCGGGCGAGGTCCACGAAGCGGTGGATGTTGAGGATCACCCGCAGGAACCACATGACGGCGAGCCTCGTCATGTCGGCGACGAGCGCGACGCCGGCGGCCTCCATCTGCGGCCCGCCGAGGCCGACGCACGCCACGTCGGGCCGCCGTTCGCGGAGCGCACGGACGAGCAGCGCCGCGTGGTGGTCGCCCGAGGGCTCGCCCGCCGAGATGAAGACCCGCATGCCTGCCTCCGCGGCGCACCGCCGTGCCGCGGAGTATTTCAGGTTTCGCGGGGCGTCCCTAGGCCGGTTTCCCGGGGCTCCGGCAGCCCGAGGGCGACGACCGCGCCGGCCGCGATCATGGCGGCCCCGGCCACGAACACCGGCCGAAAGCCGATCGCGTCCACGGCCCAGCCTACCGCCGGCGAGAGGACGAACGGCGCCGCCAGCGCCGCTCCCACCACGCTCACGTAGCGCGGATGCTCGGCGGCCGTCGGCGCGATCTCGAGGGCGTAATTCGTGAAGAGTTTCAGTGAGATCGGATTGAGCCCCAGCGGCGCGTAGACGATCCAGAACCACCGCGCGGCCACCGCGTGCGGCAGGAGCGAGAGCGCCGTCACCACGAGCGGCGTGAGCGCCGAGAGGGCGACGAGGCCCGTGAGGACGACCTTCGTGCCGCGACGATCCGACACGGGCCCCGCCACGACGCTCGCCGCGGCCGTGGCCGCGTTCTGCACGACGACCCAGGTGAGCAGGCTGCCGATCACGCTGCCGAGCCGGTCGCGGGCGAAGGCCTGGTAGTGCGGAAAGAGCATGATCACCGCCGAGAAGCAGGCGGCGACGACGGCGAGCCGCACGAGCGCGGAATCTCCGGCGAGCGTCCGCCGCCAATCGGCCAGGGCATGCCGCCCGGCTGCGAGCAACCCGGGACTCCGCGCCCCGGCCGCCGGCACGACCGCGTCGGGCGGCTCGTCGAGCAGCGGCGGAATGCAGGCCGCGAGCGCGAAGAAGACCGCGGTCGTCGCAAAGATCCTCACGAATCCGCCGGGCGTGCCGAGCCACGGCCCGAGCAGGAAAAGCGCCGCCGCGATCGCCGCTGCACTCCCGATCGTCACGCTCACCACCAGCGCCCGCCCGCGGTGCCCCGGCGGCACGAGTTTTCCCTGCAGCGCGGCCCCGACCAGCTGATTCAGCCCGTTCGTCATCGAGAAGAGCGCGTAGAGCACGAGGAACAACGCGGCCAGGAGATCCGGCCGGCTGGCCTCGAGCGGCCCCCACGCGGCCGCGAGCACGGCGAAGCAGGCGGCCATGGCGAGGCTCGTGCGGACGAGCGCCCACTTCTTGACCGGCTGCCGCGCGAGGCGTCCCGCGAAGAACAGCGGCGGCAGGCTCTGCCCGCCGCGGTTGAGCACCGGCAGCAGGCCGCGGAGGACGCCGGAATCGACGACGGCGTCGAGCACCGCCGGCATGATGATCGTCTCGGTCTTGAAGATCCAGCCGACGCGGAGGACGATCTGGTGGCACTCGAGCCAGAACGTGTTGCGGGCCTGGCGGGCCGACTCCCGGCCCGGATCGTCTGACGGCGTGCTCGGCATCGTCACCGCAGCATGAGGGTTTTGGCCAGCGGCGCCCATCCTCCATATTGTCGGCTACAAGACCGGTCGCCGGGCCTCGCCCGCACGGCGGCCGAGGTTGCCGTAGCGGTGGTAGTCGGTCGAGACGCTCTGCTCGCGGAGATACCAGAGGAGCTCGACGCGGCCCGCGGCGACCACGGGCACGTCGGCGATCCAGTGGCCTGCCGCCGCCGCGGCGCGACGAACTGCCGGCGGCACGCGGTCGCGGCCGCCGTAGCGGACGCGGACGTCGTGGCGCTCGACCGCGGATGCGACCGCGTCGTCGGGTTCCTCGAGGATCTCGATGCCCGCGGCCCAGGCGTGCGTGAGCCGGTCGAGGTCCGCCTCCCAGGCCTGGGGACAACCCGGGGCGAACGACGCGATCACGCGGGCGCCGGTCACGCGCGCGGCCGCCACGCGGGCCACGACGTCGAACCACGTGTCGGCGGGCGTGACCCGCACGCGGACGGCGGCGAACGGCAGGTAGCGGCGCACGTTGTCCTGCCCGAGCAGTTTGACGTGGTCGTGCGCGCGGGAAAACTCCTCCCGCCAGGCGCGGTCGTAGCTCGCGAGCGCCGCGCGGAGGCGACCTGCATCCGCCTCTCCCGCCGGCAACGCGGCGGCCAGCGCGGAGAGATCGGCATGGGACACCGGCCCCCGAGCCGGCGCCTCCTCCGCGACATCCTGAAAATCCATGAACGCGGCCACGTAGTTCGGACCACCAGCCTTGAGCCCCGGCCCGACGGCAGACTTCCCCAGGCCACCGAAGGGCTGCCGCAGCACGATCGCGCCGGTGGTGCCGCGATTGACGTAGAGGTTGCCGGCGCGGATGCCCCGCTTCCACTCGTCGATCTCGCGGTCGTCGAGGCTGTGGATCGCGCTCGTGAGCCCGTAGCCCGTCGCGTTGACGAGTTCGATCGCCTCGGCGAGCCGCGTGAATCGCATGACGCCGAGGACGGGGCCGAAGAACTCGGTCGTGTGCGTGACGCCGCCCGGTGTCACGCCCCACTTCACGCCGGGCGACCAGAGGTGCGGGTTGTCGCCGATCCGCCGCGGCGTCACGGCCCACGTCTCACCGGGCTCGAGCGCCGTGAGCGCCCGCTCGAGATCGCCCGCCGGCGGCCGGATGAGCGGCCCCACGCGCGCGTGGAGCACGTGCGCCGAGTCCACGTGGAGGCTCTCCACGGCGTCGCAGAGCGTCTCCTTGAAGGCCGGGTCGTCGTAGACCTCCGCCTCCAAGAGCAGCAGCGACGTGGCCGAGCACTTCTGGCCGCCGTGGCCGAAGGCCGAGTGGACGACGTGCTTGATGGCGAGCTCGCGGTCGCTCATCGCCGTCACGATCGTGGCGTTCTTGCCGCCGGTCTCGGCCGAGAGCCGCAGGTCGGGCTTGGCGGCGAGCATCGTGAGGGCCGTCGCGGTGCCGCCGGTGAGGATCACGGCCGACACGTCGGCGTGCTGCACGAGCCGGGCCCCCGGGCCGCTGCCCGGGCAGGGCACGAACTGGAGCGTCCGTCGCGACACGCCGGCCCGCCAGAAGCACCGGCAGACCTCCCAGGCCGTGAGCACGGTGTCGCTCGCCGGCTTGAGGATCACCGTGTTGCCGGCGGCGAGCGCCGCCGCGACGCCGCCGCAGGGGATGGCGATCGGAAAGTTCCAGGGCGGCACGACGACCACGACGCCCGCGCCGCGGGCCGCGACGCCGGGCAGGTCGTGGAACGACCGCGCCGCCGCCCGGTAGAACTCGACGAAGTCCACCGCCTCGGACACCTCGGGGTCGCCCTCGGTGAGGAGTTTTCCTCCTTCGAGGAGCGCGGCTTCGAGGAGCGTGGCCCGCGCCCGGCGGAGTTCCTGCGCCACGCGCCCCAGCACCGCGCTCCGCTCGTCGCAGGACGCGGTGCGCCAGCCGTCGGGGTCGGCCGCGGCGCAGGCCACGGCCTCGTCCACCTCGCGGTCGGTGGCGACGGCATGGCGGCGGATCACGGCGCCGGGCCGCGACGGGTCGCGACAGGGGCGGGTCTCGAGATCCGCGACCTCGCGCCCCGCGACGACGACCGGCACGATCTCCCCAGCCTGCGCGTCGGGGTCGCGGCCGACGATCTCCGCGGCCCACGCGGAGTTGGCCTCGAGCGCCCAGTCGGTGTCGGGCTCGTTGTCGAGGTCCTGCCAGGGCCGCTCGGGCACGGGCTCGGGAAACGTCTCGACACGGCGGTCCTGCGTGCGGCGGGGCGCGTCGGAGACGGGCGCCGTGAAGGCCTCACGAAACCCCCGTTCGAGGAGCTGCCAGTCGGGGCCGCCCACCGCGAGCCGGAAGGCGTGGCCGAGGAAGTTCTCCGGGCCCGTGTTCTCGTCGAGCCGGCGGATGAGGTAGCCGATCGCGTTCAGAAACTCTTCCTTGCGGCAGGCCGGCGCGTAGAGCAAGAGCCGCTTCGTCCGCTCGAGGAGCGCCCGCCGCTGGTGGTTCGCCATGCCCTCGAGCATCTCGAACTGCACGCGGTCGCCAACGCCGGCCCGCTCGGCGAGCACGAGCCCCCACGCCACGTCGAAGAGGTTGTGGGAGGCGATGCCCACGCGAGCGGCGGCGAGGTTGTCGGGCTCGAGGGCGTAGCCGAGCATCCGCTTGTAGTTGGCGTCGGTCTCGACCTTCGTCCGGAAGGGCGCCTGCGGCCAGCCGTGGAGCGCGGCGTCCACCCGCTCCATCTCCATGTTGGCCCCCTTCACGATCCGGATCGTGACCGGCTCGCCGCCGGCCGCCACGCGGCGCTGCGCCCATTCCGTGATCCGCCGCTGCCAGCGGAACGAGTCGGGCACGTAGGCCTGCAGCGCGATCCCGGCGCGGACCCGCGCGAGGCCGGGCCGGTCGAGCGTCCGCATGAAGGCCTCGGCCGTGAGCGCGAGGTCGCGATACTCTTCCATGTCGAGGTACAGGAACTTCGTCTCCCGTGCCCGAAGCCCTCCCTGGCCTTCGGGGCCGGCGTGCTGGGAGTCTTCTGCAGCTCTCCCTTGGGGAGAGGGGTCGGGGTGAGGGTGCAGGGAACGACGGGATGGGCTCGCGGCACCCTCACCCGGCCTCCGGCCGGCCTCTCCCAGAGGGAGAGGCATGGATTCATTCCTGGCCGCGGCGCGATAGAGCGGCTCGAGCCGGTCGCAGAGCCGGCCGAGGGTGTGCTCACGGGCGATCGGCAGGATCTGCGAGTCGATCGTGGAGATCTTGACGGAGAGCACCTCGACGTCGGGCGCCGCGAGGGCCGCGGCGTACTTCGCCAGCCGCGCCCGCGCCTCGTCCTCCCCGAGCAGGGCCTCGCCGAGGAAGTTGAGGTTCATCCGCAGGCCCTGGGCTCGGCGGGCCGCGAGGTGCTCGTGGAGGAGCTCGGGCTCCGCCGGCAGGACGACGTTCGCCGTCTCGTGACGCAGGTGCGACTTCACCATCGGCACCGTCACCGACGGCAGCCAGTCGCCGAACGTCTGGAAGCCGAGCAGGAGCGCCCGGTCGAGCGGGCTGAAGAACCGCGGGATGCCCTGCACGTCGAGGATGTGGGTGAACTGCTCGGCGGTGCGGGCGGCGGCATGTGAGCGGAAGGCCTGGTCGGTCAGTTCGACGAGCGTCGCCTTGTCGGCCGGGCTTTCGAGCATCCGCGCGAGCTCGGCCTGCTGCCGCCGCTCGGCCGGCGTCTGCAGGGCCGCCGCGGCCCGCTGCAACTCGGCCGCGAGACGGACGGCATCGTCGATCAGCGCGGCATCGACGGTCACGGGCATGGATGACCTCGCCGGCGGCACGGGACAGGCTCACACCCAAGTCTACGGACCCGCGGCCGCGAAAAGCAGTGCGCACGAACGCCGCCGCGTCACCCGCCGCGGGCGACCCGGTCGCTCAATTCCGCGATCACCGCGAACAGCACGTCGATGTCGGCGGGCTGCGTCCGGAAGTTCGTGAAGCATGGCCGCAGCCAGGTGCGGCCGTCGATCACGGCCGGCGAGAGGAACACCCTGCCGTCGCGTTCGATCGCGCGGCAGAGCCGCCGCTGGTGCTCGTCGACGTCCGCGATGCCCTCCGGGACGTGGGCCAGCGGGACGACCGAGAGCGGGGGAACCGTGTCGAGCGTGCGGAAGCCGGCGGTGGCGCGGGCGCGGTCGTGGGTCGCGCGGGCGAGCCGGATCGTCCGGGTGATCGCCTCGCGGAAGGCGCCGGCTCCGTGGGTCTTGAAGGCGAGCCAGAGCTTGAGGGCCCGCAGCGGCCGCGAGTACTCGAGCGTGGCATCGACGGGATTCGGCCCGCTCTCGTCGTGGGGCATGTAGGCTTCGTCATGGGCGAATGCCGCGGTGAGCGTGGTCGGGTCGCGGACGAGCAGCAGGCCGCACGCCTTCGGCACGAAGAGCCACTTGTGGGCATCGACCGTGACGGAGTCGGCGAGCTCGAGGCCGTCGAAGAGCGGCGCCGCGACGGCCGTTCCCGCCGCCGGCCCCCCGTACGCCGCATCGACGTGCATCCAGACGCCATGCCGTTCCGCCACCGCCCCGATCGCGCGGAGCGGATCGACGGCGCCGGTGAGCGTGGTGCCGGCGGTGCCGATGACGGCCATCGGCCGGATGCCGGCGGCGAGGTCGCGGAGGATGGCCGCCTCGAGGAGGTCGGCCCTCATCCGGCGCTGCGAATCGATCGGGATCGCGCGGATCGAGCGCCGCCCGAGACCGAGCAGCTCGATCGCGCGCGTGTTGGAATGGTGGGCTTCGACCGAGCAGTAGACCGCCAGGGGCGAGCCGATTCCCGTCTCGCGCACCCCGGGACAGGCACGCTCCCGCGCCGCGGCGAGCGCCGTCACGTTGCTCACGGTGCCGCCGCTCGTGAACAGCCCGTGGCCGTGCGGGTAGCCGATGAACTCGCCGAGCCAGCGGCTCGCCTGCCTCTCGAGGAGCGACGCGGCCCGGGCATCGACCGCCATGTTCACGTCGTAGGAGGCGGCCAGGAAGTCGGCGATCGCGGCCACCTCGAGGCCACTCGACCCGATGTAGGCGAGAAACCGCGGCCGCGACTGGGCGAGCGAGCAGTCGAGAATGCCTGCGGCCTGGTCGAGCGTGGTCGCGGCCGGCGATGGCGACTCGGGCAGCGGGGCCGCGAGCAGCTCGCGGATCGCGGGGCTCACGGCGGGCTCGGCCTCCCGCGCCGCATCGAAGCCCGCCCAGACCTGCCGCACAAGCGCCGCCGTGCGGGCGAGCGAGCGATCGCGATCGTCGCCGAGGCTCAGGCCGCGTGTCGTGTCGATCTCACCATGCCGCATGGGGATTCCTGCCGTCAGGGGTGGAGCCGGTTCAGGCCCGACCGGGGGGCGTGTTCGGGGGTCCGGGCGCCCCCTGCCCCGCGGCCGCGAGGAGCAACTCGAGGTAGCTGCGGCGCTCCGGCGACACGCAGCCGAGTTCGCGGGCGAGCGTTCCGAGCCGCGTGCGGGCTTGGTCGATGCGGTCCGCCGTGGCCTGCTCCTCCAGTTCGAGGAACCAGCCGAGGCCCGCCACGTCGTCGAGCACGGCCTCGATCGTCGCGCCGTCCCGATGCATCGTCGCCGTCCGCCGGCGCTTCGCCACCTCGCGGACCCGCCGGAAACCGAGGGCCTCGAGCAGGTCGGTCCAGCGGGCGATCGTCGCGGTGCCGTCGGGCGGGCCGGCCGGGGCGACCGGCAACTCGATCTCGCGACGGGTCTTCGTGGTCGCGTCGATCCGCGGCCCCTTCCAGGTCACGACCACGTCGTCACCGACGCGCCTCAGCCGCAGGGCCTCGTCGGTGGCGGCGAAGTCCCGGGCGGGATGGGCGAAGTAGCGATCGACCTGGTCCACGACGGCGGACAGCGTGCCACCGAGGCCGGCGAGCCGCCGCTCGACGACCGCCGGATCGGGCACCGCGAATTTGACCTCGACCTCGTACACTGTGGCGTGCGCCATCGCCTTCGTCCCGCGGAGCCGGCCGGCAGATGATAGCCTCGCGCCCCACGCGTCTCGTCGCGGTCGCGTCCCTGCTCGTCGCGGTGGCCTGCGCCGGCTGCGACGCGGGCCGCCGCGACCATCCGGCGGTCGGCCGGACGCTCGGCGCACTGCCGCTCGCGCCGCTCGGCCGCGAGGCGGGGCCGCCGGACCTCGCCGGCAAGGTCACGCTCTTGAACTTCTGGGCCACCTGGTGCCCGCCCTGCCGGCAGGAGTTGCCCGGCCTCGCGCGGCTCGCGGCAAGCCTGGCCGACGAGCCGCGATTCCAACTCGTGGCGGTCAACGTCGGCTCGGGCGGCGCCGACGACACGGCCGCGCTCGGCGCCGAGACCCGCACGTTCCTCGCCGCGCGGGGCGTCGCCCTCGACCCCTGGACCTTCGCCGACCCGCTCGGCCGCCTGACCCTCTCCACGGAGGTCGGCCTCGAGGGCATTCCCGCCACCTTCCTCGTCGGCCCCGACGGCCGCATCCGCCGCGCGTGGGTCGGCTTCCGCGGCGGCGACGAGGCCGAGATGGCCCGGGAGGTGTTCGCGCTGCTGAAGGAGTCGGCGGCCGCAGGGGCGCCGACGACGCCGGCAGCGAACGGCACGGGCCAGGACACGCCGGTCATGCCCGATCGGACCGTGGCGGAACACCCGCGGCAGCCGCACGCCGGAGCATGGTGATGCGTCGGTGTCACGGCATCCGATTCCGGGTGATCCTGGTGATGCTCGCGGCGTTCGCGCCCCTCACCGCCGCTCCAGCCGGCGAGGAGAAACTCGCCTGCCCGATGGGCCGCGAATACTTCCTCTACAAGCCCGACGGGATCGCCACGGAGCCCGAGGCGGCGGCCGCCCAGGGACCGACGTACTGGCTCGTGGTCGGCGTTCACGGCCACCGCGGCAACGGGCAGGGCGCCTCGGGGCTGGCCGCATGGGCAGGGCGGGGCGACGTGGTCGTCGTCGGGCCTTCGTTTCCCGACGGCTACCAGGGGCTCGCCCACCAGACCGACCAACAGCTCCTCGGGCTGTTCGCGGAACTCCGGAAGAAGTTTCGCCTCCATCCCCGCATGTTCCTCTATGGCTTCAGCGGCGGCTCGCAGTTCGCCCATCGCTTCACCCTCGCGCATCCGGGTGCCGTGATCGGGTGCGCGTCCCATTCGGGCGGCACCTGGGAGGAGCACGTCAATCCCGCGGCGGCCGGCATCCCCTTCGCCATCTCCTGCGGCGAGGGCGACACGGGGAAGTCGTTTCCCGAGGCGCCCAAGGGGAGGCTCGACTGGTTCAAGGACTTCGTGGCCGCGATGAAGGCCTCAGACTTCACGTTCAAGGCGCGGACGTGGCCGGGCGTCGGCCACAGCCGCTCGGCCGGGGCCGCCGCGATCACCGAGGAATGCTTCGCCCTCGCGACCACGGGCATGCACGCGCCGCAGCGCCGGGAGGCGGAGGAGACCCTGCAGGCGGTCGCGGCCGCGATCGACGCCGGCCGGTTCGGCGACGCCCTGCAGCGGCTCCGCACGCTCCGCGGCACGCCCGCCACGCCCGGCGCAAAACGGCCGCCCGCATCCGCCGCGAAGCCGGGCCCGAAGGGGGCGGCGCCGGCCGGGCCGCCGCCGGAAGCCCCCGCGGCACCGGCCGCCGCCGGCGCGGGCACGACGGTGCCGGGCGTGACCGAGGACGCCTTCGGCTGGCACATGTCGCCCGCGGGCAGAGCGGCACTCGAGTCGGCGCGGCAGGCGCACCTCGCGCACGCGGTGGCCGACCTGTCGGCCCGCGTCGAGACCGCTGCCCTGCGGCGCATCGAGGCGCTCGTCGCGGAGCAGGCCACCGACGCCGTCGCGCAGCTCACGTCGATCGCCGCGGATTGCAAGGATCTCCCGAAGGTGAAAGTGGCGGCGAACCGCGCGAAGGCACGACTGAAGCCGGCGCCCTGACGGGAGAGCCCCGTCGAGACGGTATCGGCCGGGCCTTCGCCGGTGGCGACATCGAGCGACTACCGCAGGTTCCCGAGCCGCGCGAGCAGCGCGGCGGCGGCCGCGGCGGGATCAGCCGCCGCGGTGACGGCCGACGCCACCGCCACCCGGTGGATGCCGAGGGCCGCGAGGGCGTCGAGTCGCTCGAGCGTGACGCCGCCGATCGCGTAGACCGGCAGCGCGACCTCGGCGGCCACGGTCCGCAGGAACTCGGGCGGCGCGTGGGTCGAAAACGACTTCGTGGCCGACGGGAAGCAGGGGCCGACGCCGAGGTAGTCCGCGCCCTCGGCGACCGCGGCACGGGCCTCGGCCACGTCGTGGGCCGTGCGGCCGACGAGCGCCGCCGGCCCGACCACCCGGCGCACGAGTGCCGTCGCCAGGTCGTCGGCACCGGTGTGCACGCCCGAAGCGCCGAGGGCCGCGGCCACGTCGGCCCGGTCGTTGACGACGACCAGCGCGCGATCCTCGCCGTCCCGCGACCGCACGATCTCGAGCGCCCGCCGCACGCGGTCCACCAGCGCGGGCACGCCGAGCCCCGTGGCGCGGATCTGCAGAATCCGCACGCCCGCCTCGACGAGCGCCCCGACGAGCCGCGTGAAGTCGGCCCCGTCGCGGCGGCCGTCCACGAGCACGCAGAGGTCGATCCCCGCGAGCCGCTCGCGGGCCCGCGCGACCGCGAGGCCGCCGCGCTCGAGCTCGTAGACCCGGTAGCGGAGCCGCTCGAAGCGCGGCGCGGCGTCCGGCGCCACGACGGCGGCGCATTCCTCGAGGCTGCGCAGGGCCTGGGCCGCGCGGGCCGCGTTCGCCGCCACGAGGTCGGCGGCCGAGCCGCGGTGCAGGGCATGTTCCGACCGCATGCCGGCGCCGACGTCGCCGGCCACGTCGCGGAGGGCGACGCGGAGCCGGAGCGACTCACCCGCGAGGATCGCGGCGAGTTCGTGCCGCAGGTCGCGGGCGAGCGCGGTCGAGCGGGCGTCGTCGATGACGAACCGCGCCACGTCCTCGACGACCCGCAGCGCCTCGGCGGCCCGGTTGGCGGCCGCATCGACCGCCCGCCACACGCCCGCCGCGCCATTCCCGACAGCCGACCGGTTTTCCATGGTATTGACCGGGTTTTAGCAGACGGCGACGGCCTTGGAAAAAGTCGTTCCCGGGCCTACAGTCCCCGCCCCCCGGTTTCGGAAGCTCCCCCGTGCGCGCCGCCCGCTACCTCACGCTCTGCTGGCCCGGACTGCCGTGGCTCTGGCTCCGCGGCAGCCTGATGGGCCTCGTGCTCGCGCTCGCCTTTGCGGTGGCGCTCGACGTGGCGGTGATCACGACCTGGATCTGGTGCGAGCTCGTGGAACTGCCCGTCGCCATCGGGATCTGGACGGCGACGGCGGCGATCCTCGTCGTGGGCACGGCGTCGGCCCTGCAGGGGTTTCCGGCGCCGATCCACGGCGGGCGGGACGCCGCGACCGACGCCCTCTTCTTCGCGGCCCGCGACGCCTACCTGGCCCGCGACTGGACGGCGGCCGAGGCGCAGCTGCGGACGCTCCTCGTTCGGGCGCCCACCGATGGGGAGGCACAACTCCTGCTCGCCACGCTCCTCCGGCGGGTGGGGCGGCCCGCGGAGGCCCGCACGGCCCTGGAAAAACTGTCCCGCGCCGACTCCGGTGCGCCGTGGCGGGCCGAGATCGCCCGGGAACTGTCCCGCCTCGACGGCGACGCCACCGCTTCGGACGTGGCCGACGAGCCGGTGTCGCTGCCAATCCGCGCCGAGCCGGGAGCCGCCGGACGCCGGCACGCCGCGGCATAAACGGCCGTTTCGGGCCGATTTTGCCCCGCGTTGGAGACACGACGGGGCCTGCCGTCCTAAAATGCCGGGCCCGCATGAAACGGCGTGCGATTTGCACCCGTAGGATGTGGGAGACGGGGCCTGCCGCCGTGGCACCCCCATCC
>JBJTJO010000311.1:0-7874 GCA_046095965.1 Planctomycetaceae bacterium | reverse complement strand
GCGTTGTACCAGGCAGTCGATGCGCTCGAGGACTTCAGGATGGATCCCGGCGCTCTCCGCACGGCGCAGCAGCCAGTCCCAACCGGTCGGCGCGAAGCCCAGGCGGAAGCGACGCAGGCTGTGTTCGACGATGCCCCGCTGCTGCAGGTAGCGGCGCGCAGCCTCCGCGATCGCGTCCTCCAGCAGGCAGCGATGGTACTGCGCCTCCACCCATTCGGCCGCCTTGAACAGATTGCGGCGCTCGAAGGGACTCGAACCGACCCCCGCCGCCGAAGGCTGCAGGGAAACGCCCGCCCGCTCGGCGAGCATCTCCAACGCCTCGCGAAAGTCGACGTTTTCCATCCGCATGATCAGGGCGAAGACGTCGCCGCCGACGTCGCACACCCAGCAGCGAAAGGTTTGCCGCTCCGGATTCACCTGGAGGCTCGGCCGGGAGTCTTCGTGCCAGGGGCAGAGCCCGACCATGGCCTTGCCCTGCCGCCGCAGGGCGATGTACGAGCCGACGATATCGACGATATCGACCGCGTCGCGCACCCGCTCCTTGGCGTCATCGCGGACGGCGGCGAACGGCTGCTGCTGGGACACGCGCGAACCCTGCGACTGCGGCGGACGAAGGTGACCGCCGCAATCTAGGAACGCCCCCCGGACGGGTCAACGTCGGATCGGCGCTTCGCAGTCCGCCTATCTTGCCCCGGCGGGCCTGGGTATCAAGAAAGCAGGCGGCCGACGCTCTCGAGCAGCCGGTCCATGGCGAAGGGCTTGCGGATGTAGTCGTCCACGCCGAGCATTTCGGCGTAGGCCTTGTGGCGGCTGCCCTCGTTGGCCGTGATCATGATGACCCGGACCGGGGTGGGGTTGCTGCGCCGCAGTTTCTCGAGCACCAGAAACCCGCTCCGCTTCGGCATCATCATGTCGAGCACGACAAGGTCTGGGGCGTCCTTTTCGGCCATGACGAGCCCCTGGTTGCCGTCCCGGGCCACGAGCACCGTGTGGCCGCACGATTCGAGCACGGCCTTCATCGACTCGACGATCTCCGGGTCGTCGTCAACGAGGAGGATGCGACGGCCCCCCGCCGTGCCGGCGGCCGCCTCAGACTCCTTGCCGACGGGCTTGCGGGGCTTCTTGGTGGCGGCCATGGTCAACCTCTGTTCTGGGCGAAGATGTGCTCGCTTCGCCGCATCGTATCACGCCCCTGCGTCGCCCGCCACGGATCGGAGCCAGGGCGGGCGACCGCCCACGAGGACCGCGGCGACAGCCAGCCCGATCGCGGCGCCGAAGCAGACGTCGCTGGGGTAGTGGGCCGACGTCGCGACCCGCTGGGCCGCGGACAGCACCGCGAGCGCCGCGAAGGCGGGACGGCCGCGCGGATACTTCCAGCCGAGCGCCGCCGCCAGGCCGGCCGCGGCCGCCGCGTGCCCCGATGGGAAACTCATCAGCCTTGCCGCGCGATCGAACGCCAGTGCGGGTACGCCGAACGTGTCGAGCACCGACCGCAGGCCGGCAAGATCGGCCGAATTGGGCCGCACCCGCTCGACGCACGCCTTCACGAGATCGACCACGAGCCCGCCCACCGCCGCCGCCCCGACGAGGCGAAGAAAATTCCACCGCGCGCCGGCCGGCCGGCCGGGCAGCGGCAGGGCGAGGGCCGGGTCGCTCACGAGCAGCGTGAGAATGAGCGCGGTCACGCCCAGCCCGTGGGCGAACACTTCCGCAAGGTTCAGGAACTTGACCACGTCGCCGGGCAGCGGCGACGGCTGCCTCGCGCACCAGCGGGCCACGGGAAGGTCGATCCAGAAGGCGGCCGTTCCCGCGATCGCGCACGCTGCCGCGAGGATCAGGAGGTGGGTTCGATAGCGATCCGACGCCAGGGCCGCGGGACGGGGGTCGAGGGGCTGCACGGGAATCATGCGAGCAGTGTCGCAGACGGGACGGCCACGGTCGAGTGTCGGGCACGGTCACGTCCACAGCCCCCGATCGAGCAGCCTGTAGTTGATGGCCTCGCTGACGTGGGCGGCGCCGAGCGTGTCGGTCGCGTCGAGATCCGCGATCGTCCGCGCGACGCGCAGCACCTTGTCGTGGGCTCGCGCCGAGAGGCCGAGATCCGCGACGGCCGCGCGGAGGAGCTCGGCTGCCGCCGGTTCCAGCCGGGCGTGCTCGCGGATCTCCCGGCTCGACATCCGCGCGTTGGAGCGCGTGGCGGAGCTCGCGAATCGCGCGGCCTGCCGCAGCCGCGCTGCCAGGACGGCCTCGCGCATCTGCGCGCTCGTCGTGCCGGCCCGGCTGGCCGCGAGCTCGCGGAACGGCACCGCCGGCACCTCGAGATGGATGTCGATCCGATCGACGAGCGGCCCCGAGATCTTGCCCATGTAGCGCTCGATCTGCGGCACCGCGCACTGGCACTCGCGACGTGGGTCGCCACGGTAGCCGCACGGGCAGGGATTGAGCGCCGCGACGAGCATGAAGTCGGCGGGGAATCGCGTGGTGGACTTGGCCCGGGCGATCGTGACGGCGCCGTCCTCGAGCGGCTGGCGGAGCACCTCGAGCGTGCGCCGGTTGAATTCCGGCAATTCGTCGAGGAACAAAACTCCATTGTGGGCGAGCGAGATCTCCCCCGGCATGGGCACCGAGCGGCCGCCCACGAGGCCCGCTTCCGAGATGGTGTGGTGCGGCGCGCGGAACGGTCGCGTGGCCACGAGTGGCTGGCCCGACTGGAGCAGGCCGAGCGCGCTGTAGATCCGCGTGGTTTCGATCGACTCGGCGGCCGACAGCGGGGGCAGGATCGTGGGGACACGCTTGGCCAGCATCGTCTTGCCGCCCCCAGGTGGCCCGACCATCAGGCAGTTGTGGCCGCCCGCCGCCGCCACGCAAATCGCCCGCTTCGCAGCCTCCTGCCCGCGGACGTCGGCGAAGTCCACGTCGTAGGCCGCGAAGCGATCGAACCATTCATCAACCCGCGGCGGTGCGGGCGGGATCCGCAGGTCGCCGGCGAAGAACTGGACCGCCTCCGTGAGCGATGCCACCGGTATGACCTCGATGTCCTCGACGACGGCCGCCTCGGTGGCGCTCGCGCTGGGAACGACGAGTCCCTTGAGGGGCGGGTCGCCCTGGCCGGCAAGCCGCTTCTGTCGGGCGGCCGCGATCGCGATCGAGAGCGCGCCGCGGGCCGGCCGCGTCGATCCCTCCAGCGAGAGTTCGCCCACGACCGCGTAATCGCGCAGCCTCTCCGACGACAGTTGGCCGCTGCCCGCGAGGATGCCGAGCGTGATCGGCAGGTCGAACGTGGCCGCCTGCTTGGGCAGTTCCGCCGGCGCGAGGTTGACGACGATCCGGTCATTCGGCCGGTTAAAGCCCGAGTTGACCATCGCGCGGGCCACGCGGTGCGTGCTCTCGCGGATGGCCGTGTCGGGCAGGCCGACCAGCACGGTGGCCGGCAACGCACCGGCCGAGACATCCACCTCCACGTCCACCGGCACCGCGTCGATACCGAACAGGGAATACGTCTGCAGTCGGGCGAGCATGGATGGTTCTCCTGCGTCGCCGGCCGCGGCTCGCGGGACGGCGAAGCGGGCAGCGACGGTGTGGGGTCTCCGAGAAGAAAGACGGGCGCGGGGCTGGCCAGGGGCAAACCGCCGCGGGTAGATTCCCTGGCGGCCCCTCGTTTCCGGAGATTTCCCGGTGCTCCCGTCGCTCCGCCGACCCTGCGTCGCCTGCCTGCCCCTTCTCACATCGCTCGTCGTCTTCACCGTGGCCGCGGCGGCTCGCGCCGACGAGGGGATGTGGCTCTTCGACGCGCCCCCGCTCGAGCGGCTCCGCCGCGACCACGGCTTCGAGCCCGCGCCCGCCTGGCTGGACCACCTGCGGCTGGCGAGCGTGCGGTTCAACTCCGGGGGCTCGGGGTCGTTCGTGTCGGCCGACGGCCTCGTGCTCACGAACCACCACGTGGGGGCCGGCGCCCTGCAGAAGCTCGGCGACGAGCGGCACGACTACTACCGGGACGGCTTCGTGGCCGCGACCCGCGACGAGGAACTCCGGTGCCACGACCTCGAGCTCAACGTGCTCGTCTCGATCGAGGACGTCACCGACCGCGTGCAGGCCGCCGTGCAGCCGGGGATGACGGCCGATGCGGCATTCGCGGCCCGTCGGGGGGCGATGGCCGCGATCGAGAAAGCGTCGCTTGCCGACACGGGCCTGAGGAGCGACGTGGTCACGCTCTTCCAGGGCGGGGCGTATCACCTCTATCGCGCGAAGCGCTACACGGACGTGCGGCTCGTCTTCGCCCCCGAGCACGCCATCGCCTTCTTCGGCGGCGACGCCGACAACTTCGAGTTTCCGCGGTACAACCTCGACATCTGCTTCTTCCGGGCCTACGAGGACGGCAAGCCCGCGCGGGTGCCGCATCATCTGGCCTGGGGCCGGCAGGCCGTGGCTCCCGGCGACCTCGTCTTCGTGTCGGGGCACCCGGGCCACACCGACCGCGCGAAGACCGTCGCCGAGATCGTCGCGATGCGCGATCGGCAGCTGCCACTCGATCTCGTGGGAATCAACCGGCTGGAGTCGCTGTACGGGGCCTTCTGCGATGAGGGGCCCGAGGAGCGCCGCCAGGCGTCGGGCTCCCTGTTCGGCGTACAGAACGCCCGCAAGGCGCGGTCCGGCATCCTTGCCGCGCTCCTCGATCCCGCGCTCCTCGCCCGGAAGCGTGCGGACGAGGCGGCCGCCCGCGGGCTCGTCGAGGCGGGGCTCGACAGCCGGCCGTCGCCGTATCTCAAGATCGAGGAGGCGCAGGCCGACCTCGACCGGATCGCGGTCCGCCACCGCATGCTCGAGGGCGCGGCCGGCTTCAACAGCAAATTCTTCACGAATGCCCGCACCATTCTCCGGGCCGCCGCGGAGCGGTCGAAGCCCGACGGCGAGCGGCTGCGCGAATACCGCGACTCGAACCGCGGGCCGCTGGAGCTCCAGCTCTTCTCCACCGAGCCGCTCTACGACGGCTTCGAGATCGCCAAGCTCGCCGATTCGCTGACGACGCTGGCGACGACGCTCGGGCCCGAGGATCCGCTCGTGCGGGCGGTACTCGCCGGCAAGGCCCCGCGGACGCGGGCGGCCGATCTCGTGGGGGGCACGGCCCTCGGCACGCGGTATCACCCCGAGCAGTGCCAGGCGCCGCAGCCCGATCGGCGCCGGGATCTCTACGACGGCGGCGCGGCGGCCGTGGCGGCGAGCGACGACGCGATGCTCGCGCTGGCCCGGCTCGTGGATGAGGAGTCGCGGGCCCTGCGGAAGGTGGCCGACGCGGCGGGCGAGGTCAAGCAGCAGGCCCACGCGGAGATCACGCGGGCCCGGTTCGCCCGCGCGGGCACGTCGATGTATCCCGACGCCACCTTCACGCTGCGGCTGGCCTACGGCCTCGTGCAGGGGATCGACGAGGTCGGGGCCGATCGGTGCGATGCCATCACCACCTACGCGGGGCTCTTCGAGCGGGCGCGCATCAAGCGGGACACGCCGCCGTTCGACCTGCCGCCGCGCTGGACCGCGCTCAGGAAGGAGCTGGAAGCCGACGCGGCCTTCATGGGCACGGCGTTCAACTTCGCGAGCACGGCCGACATCATCGGTGGCAACTCGGGCAGCCCCGTCGTCAACCGGACCGGCGAGCTCGTGGGGCTGATCTTCGACGGCAACATCCATTCGCTCGTGCTGGACGTGGCCTACGACGACTCGCGGGCCCGTGCGGTCGCGGTGGACGGGCGGGGCATCCTCGCGGCCCTGCGGCGGGTGTACCGGGCCGATGCGCTGGTGGCCGAGATCGCCTCGCCGCCCGGGGGGGGTGCGCGGTAGTCTGGTGGGTTCAACGCCGGATCGCCCCGTGGAGACCGCGCCGCATGCACGCCTTCCCGCTTCGCCCCGCCCTGATCGTCCTGCTGCTCGCCGCGGCTGGCGGTCCGGCCACGGCGCAGAACATGCAGATCACGACCGCCGACATCGAACTCGGCCCGCACGTGTCGGGGCCCGAGATCGCGGCCGCCGACCTCGCCGGGCGGGTCGTCGTGCTCGAGTTCTGGGGCATTCACTGTCCGCCGTGCATCGCGAGCATGCCGCACCTCGAGTCGGCCCACAAGCAGTTGGGACCGCAGGGGCTCCTCGTGATCGGCGCGCACGCGCAGGGAGGCAAGGTCGCCGACGTGCGGAAGACCGTCGCCGAACTCGATGTGACGTTCCCGATCGTCGCCAACGCGACGGTGAGCAATGGCATGGACTTTCGCGGCATCCCGCACTGCATGGTCTTCGACCACACCGGTGCGTGCGTCTATCGGGGGTCGCCGACCGAGGCGGACGAGATCGTCGCCAAGGCGGTGCAGGCGGCCCCGGGCGCGGTCCTCGGAGGGCGGTCGCTCGTGAAACTGGCGGCGGTCGGGCAGATGCTCAAGAACGAGGCCCAGTGGGGCGCGGTGATCAGGAAGCTGCAGCCGCTCGTCGCGTCGAAGGATGAGGAGATGTCGG
The DNA here is from genome assembly GCA_046095965.1 of Planctomycetaceae bacterium. Lineage (GTDB taxonomy): Bacteria > Planctomycetota > Planctomycetia > Pirellulales > UBA1268 > QWPN01. The sequence continues at coordinate 1,379 of JBJTJO010000311.1, read as the reverse complement.
CTGAGGCCGGGTTCGTCCTCGAGAGGCTCGAGGCCCGGGGGCGGGAGATGCTGGAGCAGGCCCGCGGGCTCGCCGCATCCGACCCGTTTGCCGCCGCCGCGCTCGCGCAGCGGTGCGGCACGGCCTTCAAGGGGGGCGATCTTGGCAAGGACGCGACCGCGCTGATCGCGGAATGGAAGAAGGACAGGGCGTTTCAGGCGGCGTTCAAGGCAGGCCAGCAGCTGGCGAAGCTCGAGGCCCTGCAGGGCGCCGCGGCGAATGTGCGGGGTCCGTTGCCGCCCCAGGTGGCGGGCCAGGCGCGCGAGATGGCCAAGGCGATCGAGAACGCATGCCCGGGAGCCGACTATGCCGCGAAGGCGCACGGGATCGTCGCGGCGCTCGAGCAGGCCGGCCAGGCGAGGCCGCAGACCGAGCCGAGGGATGCCCAGCCGTTCGGCGACGGGAACGTCTTCTGAGGGTCGCGGTTCGCGGCCGGGTGGTGGAGAGTCCACGTCCGACGCCGGCCGCATCCGGCACATCATTCGACAGCCGAGGAGCATCAGCATGCCGACGCGATCCACGCTACGACCGGTGGTCGCCTGGTTGCTCTTCGCCGCGTGCGGGGCAGTCGGCCTGGCAGCCGCCCCCGCGGTCCCCTGGAAACCGCTGTTCGACGGGGAGTCGGCCGGTGACTGGAAGCCGACGCCGTTCGGGGGCGAGGGTGAGATCGCGGTCGTGGACGGCGTGCTCCGGATCAACGCCGGGGCCACGCTCAGCGGCGTGACCTGGGCGGGGGAGTTTCCGCGTCAGGGTTACGAGCTTGCCCTGGAGGCCCGGCGGGTCGAGGGGGATGATTTCTTCTGCGGGCTGACGTTTCCGGTGGGAGACGACGCCTGCAGCCTGATCCTCGGCGGTTGGGGGGGCGGCGTCGTGGGGCTCTCGTGCCTCGATGGCGCCGATGCGAGCGAGAACGCCACGTCGCAGTACCACGAGTTCGAGCGCGGCCGCTGGTACGACGTGGTCGTCCGCGTGTCGCCCCAGCGGATCGTCTGCCTGCTCGACGGTGAGATGATCATCGACGAGGCGCTCGCCGGCCGCCGGATCTCTGTGCGCCACGAAGTGGCCCTCTCGAAGCCGCTCGGCATCGCGACCTACGCGACCACGGGCGAGGCGCGGAACATCCGCTGGCGGCCGCTTGCGGACCGCGCCGACGCGGAGCCGACGCGATGAGCGGCGGGCGGACGGAGGGTGTCGGCGACGGCGGACACGACCCGTTGCGGCGCAGGATCGCGGCCGAGGCCGCGCGGGGCGTGGCCGCGGACGAGCTCGACCGCTACCGACACCACAGGCACGAGGAACTGCGACGACGACTTCTTCGCGGCATCCAGCCAGCGCAGCGA
>JBJTJO010000310.1:0-2697 GCA_046095965.1 Planctomycetaceae bacterium | reverse complement strand
TTCTTCATCGCGTGGCACTCCAGCGCGAAGGCATCGCGGTACCGATCATTGTAGTAACGCGAGGCTCCCCGGAACCCGATCATCGGATTCTCTTCAACGGGTTCATACGGCTTACCCCCGATCAGGTTCGCATACTCGTTCGTTTTGAAATCGCTCATTCGGACAATCACGTCCCGGGGATGGAACGCCGCGGGAAACCGGAAAACCTGGCGATTGACGGATCGCCCGGCCGGCCGATAGTATCAGAGCGTCAGGGGCATTCGGACACGGCACGACCGTGAACGATCACGCGGGCCATTCATCCATTTTCAACCGGCTCCGTGGTCGCTCCGTGGGAATTCCCGTCCGGATGCGATTTCATTCGGTTCATTTTCTCATGAGGACTGCCCGTCAGGGCAGAAGGTGACTTATGGCTCGCTCGATTCACAATTCGAAGCGGCGGGGGTTCACCCTCGTCGAACTGCTGGTGGTGATCGCGATCATCGCGTCGCTGCTCGGTCTGCTCCTGCCCGCCGTCCAGTCGGCCCGCGAAGCGGCCCGGCGGACCCAGTGCATGACGAACATTCGCAGCCTGGCGCAGGCCACGTCGGTGTACGAGTCGGCCCGACTCAAGTTTCCGGCGGCGCTGGACCGTGACTACGGAATGACGGTGACGAAGGCCGGGGCGTCGGGCACGGCCGCCGCATACAGCTTCATCTTCAACCTGCTGCCGTACCTCGAGGACAAGACGATGTACGACAACGTTTCGGCCAACACGGGCAGGATGTCCCAGGGGCCGTTTTCGGCCTCGGCTTTGATTGGTTCGAGTTCCACGGGCCAACAGGTGGCCACCGTCACGAACCTCGCCTACGTGCAGTGCCCATCGTCCGCCCTGACCACATCAGTCGATCCGGAAGTGTGGGTGAACGGCGCGCGGCCGACATCGCCGACGTCGGCCACCGACGTGGTCGTGAGCACGACGAACGCGGCTCGGTCAGCTTATCATGCGATGGTCGGAGTCGCGATGGTAACCGGCTCGGTAAACCCATCGAGTGGCGCCGGTGCGATCGTGCTGACGCCTCCAGCGGGAGGCTCGCCGTTCGGTCTGGCGGGAATCTCGGCGGGCCAGGTTTCCGACGGCCTCACGAAGACGATCTTCTACATCGAGAGCCGCGAGCGGACCTATTCTGCGTGGGCGGACGGCTGCACCACGTGGGTGACGGCGTTGCCCGGACAGTCGGCGGCTCCGACGATGACCAACGGCAGGTGGACCAACACCACGTCCGCCCACAACCAGACCGGATTCATGACGTCCGCGCAGGCCGGCGGCCGCATCGCGAATGCCCGCGACTGGGGGCCGTCGTCCGAGCACGCCGGCGGCATCGTCGTGTCGGTGTTCGGTGACAACCACGTGCAGCCGATCACGGGTGACGTGGATCCAAGCGTGTTCGCCGCCTGGGCCACCCGTGGCGGCAACGAGTCGAACGGCGGCGTGACGCAGTAACCCGCGTCCTTCGCCTGTTCGCCGTATGAAAACCAGCCGCGGCCGGAGCGATCCGGCCGCGGCTATTTTGTGCGCCGGCCCGATCGCGGTGTATTCTCGTGTCGGCGAGGCCTCGCCCTCGAGGCCTGTTCCCACCATGTCGCCACCCTGATCCCACCACCGCCGGAGACTCCGCCATGCAGCCCTCCAGCCCCCAGTCGCCCGCCTTCAGCCGCCGCGGCGCCGGAGGCATGCGCTTCGTCCACGGCCAGGGCGCGGCGACCGACCTGATCCGCGTGGGCGTCATCGGCGCGGGCGGCCGCGGCAGCGGCGCGCTCAAGCAGACGCTCTCCGTGCCGGAGTCGAACGTCAAGGTCACGGCGGTGGCCGACGCATTCCGGGACCGCGTCCAGGGTGCGCTCAACGCCGTCAAGGACATGGGCGACAAGGTGGACGTGCCGGAGGACCGCCGGTTCGAGGGTCTCGACGCCTACAAGCGAGTGCTCGACCACTGCGACCTCGTGATCCTGGCGACGCCGCCGGGCTTCCGGCCGTTTCATTTCGCGGCCGCGATCGAGGCGGGCAAGCACGTCTTCATGGAGAAGCCGGTGTGCGTGGACAGCTACGGCGCCCGGCTCTGCCTGGAGACTGCGAAGCGGGCCGACGAGAAGGGCCTCAAGGTCGTCGTCGGCCTGCAACGGCGCTACGAGAACAAGTATCGCGAGACGATCGCCCGGATCCGCGAGGGCTTGGCCGGCGACATCATCGGCGGCCAGGTCTACTGGAACGGCAGCGGCATCTGGTACCGCAATCGCAAGCCCGACCAGTCGGAGATGCAGTTCCAGGTCCACAACTGGTACCACTTCAACTGGCTCTGCGGTGACCACATCTGCGAGCAGCACGTCCACAACATCGACGTGGCCAACTGGGTGCTCGACCGGCTCCCGGAGTCCGCGTACGGCGTGGGGGGGCGGCAGAACCGCGTGGCGGGCCAGCCGAGCGAGATCTACGACCACCACTCCGTGAACTTCGCCTATCCCGGCGGCGTGCGGATCGCGAGCCAGTGCAAGCAGTTTCCCGGTGGCGACAACCGCGTCAACGAGGAGTTCCAGGGCACCAAGGCGACGGTCAGGATCGGCGAGATCACCGACTACGCGGGCAAGGTGCTCTGGAAGTTCGAGGGACCGAATCCCGATCCCTACCAGGTCGAGCATAACGAACTCCACGAGGCGATC
>JBJTJO010000309.1:0-5937 GCA_046095965.1 Planctomycetaceae bacterium | reverse complement strand
CCGCAGCCGCGGCGTGTAGCGGGTGTCGATCCGGTCGGCGATCTGCGACTGCAGAAAGCCGGCGCTGCTCGCCAGCCCCCGCAGCGCGAGCTGCTCCTGGGCCGGGGTGCCCATCACCGACACGCGGACGACGGCCGACCGCATGTCGGGGGCCACCTCCACGCCGGTCACGGTCACGTCCTTCACGCGCGGATCGCGGACCTGGGTGAGGATCGCCATGCTGACGACCTCCCGCACCGCCTCGGCGGCCTTGAGCAGTCGTCTGGCGCTCACGAGAGGGTCCGCGCGACTTCCTCGATCCGGTAGCACTCGAGGATGTCGCCCTCCTTCACGTCGTTGAAGTTCGCGATCTTGATGCCGCACTCGAGCCCGTCGCGGACCTCGCGGGCGTCGTCCTTCTCCCGCTTGAGCGACTCGATGCCGTATTCGCCGATCACGCGGCTGTCGCGGATCACGCGGAGGCGGCCGTTGCGGGCGATGACGCCGCCGATCACGCGGCAGCCCGCGATCGTGCCGAACCGGCTGATGGTGAAGATCCGCTGCACGACCGCGCGGCCGAGGTCGGCCTCCCGCTTCTCCGGCGCGAGCATGCCCTCGAGGGACTTCTTCAGGTCGTCGGTGACCTGGTAGATGATGTCGTAGCGGCGGACCTGCACGCCCCGCTCGTCGGCCAGCGCCCGGGCCCGCTCGTCGGGCACGACGTTGAAGCCGATGATCACGGCGTCGGAGGCGTCGGCGAGCTGCACGTCGGCCTCCGTGATCCCGCCCACCATCGACTGGAGCACGCGGATCTTCACCTCCGGGTGCTCGAGCTTCTGGAGCTCCTTGAGGATCGCCTCGATCGAGCCGCGGACGTCGGCCCGGAGGATGAGGTTCAGCGTGGGCGCCTTCTCCGCGCCGAGCCGGTCGGCGAGGTTCTCGAGGGTGACGTGGACCGGCGCCGCGGCGAGCGCGCTGTGCCGGCGGATGTCGGTCCGCTGCACGGCCACCTCGCGGGCCTTCGCGATCGACTCCACCTCCTGGAAGCGGTCGCCGGCGCCAGGTGCGACGTCGAGGCCGGTGACGAGAACGGGCGTCGAGGGGCCGGCGGACTGGATCTTTCGCCGCGACAGCGTGCCGCTCATCGCCTTGACGAAGCCGGTGGCCTCGCCGCAGACGATCGCGTCGCCCACGTCGAGCGTGCCCTTCTGCACGAGCAGGGTGGCGACCACGCCCTTGCCCTCGTGGATCGAGGCGTCGAGGCAGACGCCGGCGGCGGCGCGATCGACGTTGGCCCTGAGGTCGTGGAGCTCGGCGATCGTGAGCAGCGTGTCGAGGAGCGCGTCGATGCCCTCGCCGGTGACGGCGCTCGTCTTCACCACCTCCGTCTCCCCGCCCCACTCGGTCGGCAGGAGCTCGTTGGCGGCGAGCTGCTGGTAGACCCGCTGCACGTCGGCGCCGGGCAGGTCGATCTTGTTGATGCAGGCCACCATCGGCACGCCCGCGGCCCGGGCGTGGCTGATCGCCTCCTCGGTCTGCGGCATGAGTCCGTCGTCGGCCGCGATCACGATCACGGCGCAGTCGGTGACGTTGGCCCCGCGGGCCCGCATCTGCGTGAAGGCCTCGTGGCCCGGCGTGTCCACGAAGGTGATCTGCCGGCCGTTGCGATCGACCGAGTAGGCCCGGATGTGCTGCGTGATGCCGCCGCTCTCCCGCGCCGCGACGTCGATCCCGAGGATCTTGTCGAGCAGCGACGTCTTGCCGTGCTCCACGTGGCCGAGGAACGTGACGACGGGGGCCCGCGGCGACCGGAGGGCGGGATCCTCGTCCACCGCGTCGAAGCCGGCGAGCAACTCCTTCTCGAGGTCCTCGGCCGTCTTGATGTCGAGCTCCACGCCGAATTCCGACGCGAGCAACTCCACCATGTCGCGGTCGAGCACCGTGGCCATGCTCGGCATGTGCTCGGGCTGGAGCACGAGGAGCTTCTTGAGCACCTCGCTGGCCGGCAGGCCGATGGCCTCGGAGAAGCCGCGGACGTTGGTCGGCACCTGGATCGAGGCGTTGGTCTTCCGCGGGGCGGCGGTGGAGACGCCGGAACCCCGGCGGGGCCGGCCGCCGCCGCGGCGGCGGCGGAGGCCGCCGTCGTCGTCGTCGAGGCCGGTGCGCGGCCCGTCCTGGCGCTTCCGCGTGAGCTGCCGCATGTCGCGGCCGCCGAGCACGTCATCCGGCTTGCCGGTGCCCCCCTTGGCGGGCGCGCGTCGGGGGCGGATGCCCGGCTCCATCATGGGTGGCGGCACCGGCATCGGGCCGCCGCGGCCGCCGAGCAGGCCACCGGTCCGCGGCCTCGCACCGTCGCCCTGCCTCGCCTGTTCGTGCTTCCGCATGTGGTCGGCGAGCGGCTTGGCGCCGCCGGCCTTCGCGCTGCGGATTGCGTCGAGCGGCAGCTTCACGTCGGGCTTCTGGGCGGCGGGCTCCTGGGGGCCGCGCGGCGTCACCGGGGGGCGACCCGCCGCCGGCATCGGGGCCAGCTTGAAGGCGGGCCGTGGCACCGGCTTGGCGCCGCTCGGCCGGACGGTCGGCCGTGGGGCGGGTGCATCGCCGGTGGGCGTTGGCGGCTGCAGTTCCTGCGGCCGACCCTTGCCCGCGACACCGCCGGGGGCGATGTAGTCCTCCTTCTTGAGCGTCGTCGGCGCGGCGGGGGCCGCGGGCCGCACGGGCACGGGGGCCGCGGCCCGCGCGGGCGCTGGCCGCTCAGCCGGCCGCGCCTTCCCGGCGATGAACTCCTTGAGCTTGGCGACCTCGTCGTCGGACATGCTCGCGAGTGCCGACCCCTTGTCCTGGATGCCGGCACGCGCGCAGAGCTCGACGAGCTCCTTGCTGTCGATCTTCAGTTCCTTCGCCAGCGCGAATATCCGTACCGCCACGCGTGCCTCGCTCAACCGGCGTCAGCCGGTCGTCCTCGTCCGTCCCGAACCAGCCCTCGAACCTCCGTCCACAGGTCGTCGCGAACATCACGACGACCCACCCGGAGCGACCTCCGGCGCCGCGTCGGCGGGCGCCGCTTCGCCCGACACCACATCGCCCGACACCACATCGCCCGACACCACATCGCCCGACACCACATCGCCCGACACCAGTGCGTCGGCGGCGTCCGCGTCGGCCGTGGCCTTCGCGATCCGCTCCTGCTCGCGCTGCCGGCGCCGCTCCTCGGCCGCCGCCGCCTCGGCCATCTGCGCGCGGCTCTCCGCCACCGCAACGATCGCATCGACCTGCTCGGCGGACAAGCCGCCCATCTCCATGAGATCGGCCGGCTCGATCACCGAGAGGTCGTCGTAGGACAGAAACCCTTCGCCCACCAGCTTTTCGGCGACGGACTCGTCGAGCCCCTCGATCGACGAGAAGCCGCCGATGGCCCGCTCGATCTGCTGGTCGAGCTCCTCGCGGGTCATGATCTCGATGTCCCAGCCGCAGAGCTTGCTGGCCAGCCGCACGTTCTGCCCGCGGCGGCCGATGGCGAGCGAGAGCTGGTCCTCGCGCACGAGCACGATGCCGCGGCCGAGCATCTGGCAGAGGATCACCTCGTCCACCTCGGCCGGCTGCAGGGCGTTGGGCACGAGCACCTGCAGGTCGTCGTTCCAGCGGACGATGTCGATCCGCTCGCCGCCGAGTTCCTCGACGATGTTCTTGATGCGGTTGCCGCGGACGCCGACGCAGGCGCCGACGCAGTCGATGCGGTTGTCGGAGCTGATCACCGCCACCTTGCTGCGATAGCCGGGCTCGCGGGCGATCGCCCGGATCTCGATCACGCCGTCGGCGATCTCGGGGATCTCCTGCTCGAAGAGCCGCTGCACGAGCTGTGGGCGGATCCGCGAGAGGATGATCTTGACCCGGCTGCCCTCCTTGCGGACCTCGAAGATCGTGGCCCGGATCCGCTCGTTGGGATGGTAGGACTCCCCGGGGATCTGCTCGCTCCGCGGCAGGATCGCCTCGTTGGCCCCGAGCTGCACCGTGGCCGTGGCCCCCTCGAAGCGCGTCACCACGCCGGAGACCATGTGGCCGACCTGCTCCTCATACTCGTCGTGGATCGCGTCGCGCTCGGCTTCGCGGATCTTCTGGATGATCACCTGCTTCGCGGCCTGGGCCACGATCCGGCCCGAGAGGTCGGCGGTGTCGAGGAGGGGTTGTCCGTCGTGAGTGCCCGCCACCTGGCCGCTGTCACGGTCGATGTCGATCGTGATGGCGGCCGTCTCGCCGTACTGCCGGGCGAGGGCCGTGGCGAGCGCCGCCTCGATCGCCTGGAACACGACCTCCTTGTCGATGTTCTTGTCGCGGTGGATCGCGTCAACGATGCGGAGGATTTCTTCTGGCTTCATGAATGTCTCGGCGGGCGACGTGGACGTGGCGCTGCCGGCATGGCCGACGCCCGCTCACGACATGGACGCCGAGACACCCGTCCCGGGTCGTCCCCGGGACGCAGCGTCAGGAACCGAATCCGCACACTGGCAGCACACCAACCGACCGCGACGCCAACCCTGAAAACTAAGGGGTGGGCCGGGGGTTGTCAAGGAGCCGCCGCCGTGGCCGCCAGGACCGGTGTCAGCCCCCGCGCCAGGCGCGGATGACGAGCGAACCGGCCTGGCCCTGCGGCGTGACCGACGACGAGATGAACACGTCGCCGGCGGGGTCGCCGGCGCGGGCCGCCCGCACCGGGCACGTGGGGTCCGGGGTCTCGTAGTTGAGCAGCGGGAACAGGCCGCCGCGGGCCAGCGCCAGCACGCTCGCCACGCACTCGACGATCCCGCTGCCGCCGCCCAGGTTGCCGAAGTGGCTCTTCGCCGCCACCACCGGCACGCGCGCCGCGTGGTCGCCGAGCGCGTCGCCGAGCGCCTCCGCCTCGGCGCGGTCGCCGAGCGTCGTGCTCGACCCGAAGGCGTGGACGTGTCCGACGTCGGCCGGTGTCACGCCCGCCATCCCGAGCGCCCGCCGCATGGCGTGGGCGAGCGCCTCCCGGCGGCGGCCGGCCGCCGCGAGGTCCACCGCGGAGCGGGCCGCGTGGCCCAGCACCTCGGCGTAGATCCGGGCCCCGCGGGCCAGCGCGTGCGAGAGTTCCTCGACGACGAGCACGGCGGCTCCCTCGCCGAGCACCATGCCGGTGCGTCGGGCGTCGAACGGACGGCTGCGGCGGGCCGGATCGGGATCGGCGCTGGACTCGACCGCCACCTGCTCGCTTTGCAGCACGTGGACCGTGTTCATCGGATGCACCCGCGTGCCGGTCGCCCCGGCCACCATGACATCCGCGGCCCCGCGCTGGATCGTGCCCACCGCCTCGCCCACCGCGGCGTGGCTGCTCGCCTCGCGGAGCGTGAGCGAGTTGCTCGGCCCGCGCAGGTCGTTGTAGATCGCGATGTGGCTGGCCGGCATGTTGGGCAGGTACTTGAGCAGCCACAGCGGGTTGAGCAGCGGCAGGCCGTCGGTCGCCCAGCGGTCGAACTCGAAGTCCCCGGCGGCGTCGCGGCAGCGGGCCACGCTCACGGTGAAGTCGTCGGGCAGCGTGAGCATGTAGTCGGAGCCGAAGACGCAGCCGAACCGCTCCGGGGGATGGTGGGCGGCCGCGTTCCCCGCGTCGTGGATGGCCCGCTGGGCGGCCGCCACGGCCATCTGGCTCTCGCGGGACATCACCTTGAGCCCCTTGCGGATCGCCTTCTTCCGCTCGCCGTCGAGCGGGCCGAAGTTCTCGATCGCGCCCGTGAAATCGCGGGCCTCGGCCACGTGGTGGACGGGCAGGCCGGAGGCGGCGAACGCGGTCAGCGGGCCGACGGCGCTCCGGCCCGACTCGAGCCCCGACCAGAGCTCGTCGAGGGACAGGCCCAGCGGCGAGACGATCCCCATGCCGGTGATGACGACGCGACGCTCGGAGGGGGCGCTCATCGATGCCTGCGGGTGCGTTCGGGGTGCGGT
>JBJTJO010000308.1:0-2672 GCA_046095965.1 Planctomycetaceae bacterium | reverse complement strand
CGCTTGCCGGCGACTACAACGTCTTCCTCATCGGCGATCTCGACTCGTCGGCGCTGCGGCCAGAGGATCTGCGGACGATCGCCGCGAAGGTGTCGGCCGGCGCGGGCCTCGGGCTGCTCGGCGGCTTCCACGCGTTCGAGGCCGGCGGCTGGGCCGGCTCGGCGCTCGGTCCGCTCGTGCCCTTCGAGGCCGATCGGCTGGCCCGGCAGCCCTTCGACCAGCCCGTGCGGGAGAGCCTGCATGTGAAGGGACCGCTGCGGATGCTGCCCGATCCGCGGTTCGGCGGCGTGTCGATCCTGCGGCTGGACGCCGACGAGCAGGGCTCGCGGGCCGCATGGCAGGCGCTTCCGCCCCTCGACGGCGCCAACGATCTCGGCCGGCTCGTGCCGTCGGCGAAGCCGCTGGCGACGACGCCCGATGGCAGGCCGCTGCTTGTCGCGCGGGAGTTCGGCGAGGGCCGCGTCCTCGCGTTCGCCGCCGACTCGACCTGGCGGTGGGTGATGCAGGGCGCGGGGAGGCAGCACGCCAGGTTCTGGCGGCAGCTCGTGCTCTGGCTCGCGCGGCAGGACGAGGCGGAGGGGGACACGCTCTGGGTCCGCCTCGCGCAGCGCCGCATCTCGCCGGGCATACCGCTCGAGTTCGACGCGGGGCTCACGGCCCCCGACGGCAAGGCCGCCGCGGGCGCGAGTCTCGAGGCCCGCGTCGTGTCGCCCTCGGGCCAGAAGCGGCCGGTTCGCGTGGCCCGGCGGGGAGAGTCGTTCGCGGGCACGATCACCGACTGCGCCGAGCCGGGCGACTGGTCGCTCGTGGTCACGGCCACGAAGCCGGGCGCGCCGCCGCGCGAGCGGACGGCCCGGTTCACGGTCTTCCGTCAGGACCTTGAGCTCGCCAACCCGCGGGCGAATCCGCTGCTCATGAAACAACTCGCGGAAGCGACGACCGGCGGCGTGCGGCTGCCGGAGGAGCTCCCGGCGATCTTCGAGGAGATCGGCGCGCGACCGCCGGTCTTTGTGTCGCAGGAACAGTGGTCGTGGACCCCGTGGGACAAGTGGCCGCCGCTGCTCCTCATGGCCGCGTGCCTGTGCAGCGAGTGGTTCCTGCGAAAACGCTGGGGCCTGGTGTGAGGCCAGGCTCGCGGACAATTCGTTGACCGGCCGCCCGCATGATGTATGATAACGTCATCATGAGAACGATCGTAGACCTCACCGATGACCAAGTGAAGTCTCTTGCCGCGCTCTGTGCCGCTAAGGGGATCTCCCGTGCCGAAGCCGTGAGGCGGGCAGTGGCGAGATTGCTCGCCGAGGAGCAGCGGCCCGATCGCGCGCGGGCCTTCGGCGCCTGGCGTCGCACCACGGGGGACCGTGCGGCGCAGGTTCGCCGGCTCCGGGATGAGTGGGAGCGATGAAAGCGGTCATCGACAGCGACGTGCTGATCGATTTTCTGCAAGGGCTCGACGCGGCTGCCGCCGAGATCGATCGGTACGACGACCCCTGCTACTCGGTCATCTCCTGGATGGAAGTGATGATCGGAGCCGAGGCGGACGCGGAGCGGTTCGCGGCCGAGACGCTCTTCGAGTCCATGCGTCGGATCGAGCTTTCCGCAGAGATCGCGCGGAGGGCCGTGGAACTCCGCAGACTGCTGCGACTGAAGATTCCGGATGCGATCGTGCTGGCGACGGCGGACAAGGAAGGCTGCATTCTCGTCACCCGGAACGGGAAGGACTTCGATCCCAACGACCCGCGAATCCGCGTTCCGTATCGCTCCTGACGATGCAGTTCGTGCTCCGGCTCACGCGGCAGGACGAGGCCGAGGGCGACACGCTCTGGGTCCGCCTCGCGGCTGATCAGTAATCACCCGCGTGGGCCGGGGTTGCCCGTGCCCCGTCGCCGGACGTGGGCGCCGCCCCGCCACGCAATACAGTTCGGCCCGGGGGGTGTGGGCAGACCGCAGAGTGCCGATCGTGCCTCTCCCTCTGGGAGAGGCCGGCCGAAGGCCGGGTGAGGGTGCTGAGAAAGCTGCGCCGATTCCCTGCACCCTCACCCCAACCCTCTCCCAGAGGGAGAGGGAGGCGAAGCAACCGCCCAGGCCGAACAGCAGTGCCGTCCTGGGCTTCGCTCTCTCGGAGGGGTCTGGAGGGGTCTGCGCTCCGGCATCCATGCCTCCGCTGGCCGCCTACGCCGGCTCTCAGGGCAGCGGGCAACCCCTCGCGGAGTACCTACTCGGAAAGAACGAGCGAGCCCGAGAGGCTTCTCGTTGGTATCGAGTTGCTACTGGCCGCCGGTCGGATGAGTAGCGGCTCGCTCGACGTACACCCCACCGGGACGAGGGGTTCTCGGCTTCGTCGGTTGCTTCGGACCGCTGCGGGCCACGATCCACGGACTCACCGTTGTGAGACGGTTCGACCTTTTTGGTGACGGCCCTTGGCCGGCGCCGGCGGGGGGCTGCGGGCTGCTGGAAAGCGGCCCGCTGGCTCCGGTTTGCGATTTTCACGGTGGAAACGTGGGTCCTGGGTTCCCAAGCAGCGCGAGTCTGGGAATCGCCAAGCCATGTAGGCCGTTTGGCACGGAAAGTGCGTTTCCTCGGAGGTGAAGGCGGGACGGCTTCGCCGCCGAAAGCCCGTTGCCCTCCGCGGGGATGCGCACCGTGTCCGCCCTGCGTCGCCCCGCCCGCCC
>JBJTJO010000307.1:0-6126 GCA_046095965.1 Planctomycetaceae bacterium | reverse complement strand
GCAGGCCCGGCTCGACGGCCTCGTCGTGGCCGAGCAGTACAACTGCGGCGGCTGCCACACGCTGCAGATGGACCGCTGGGACATCCGCTACAAGCCGGAGTCGCTCGGCACCGCGCCGGCGATCGCCGACTACCCGTTCCTGTCCCCGCACTTCACGCCGCAGGAGATCGCCGCGTCGCTGATGACCGACCGCCAGGGCCGCCGCCGGACGACGCTCCACGGGATGCCGGTGCTCAACGGCGAGACCGGCCGGCCGCAGCGGGTGGATGAAGAGGGGACGCCGGTCGAGGACGACGACGAGGAGGCGACCGGGCAGGCGGTGATGCTCTGGCACGACGCGCTCGTGGACGGCGAGCCCCGGCAGGTCGGCGGCCCCAACGTGGCCGTGCCCGACGACGCCATCCGCGCCGGACGCCACTACCCGGCGCAGGGCGGCGACCTCGCCCGCCTGCTGTTCCCGGTGGTGATCGCCGACGAGAAGCAGGTGAACCCGAATGTGAAAGCCGACGACGCCTGGGGCTGGCTGCCGCCGCCGCTGGTGGGCGAGGGCCGCAAGGTGCAGTCGGCGTGGCTGCACAAGTTCCTGCTCGACCCGCATCCGATCCGGCCGCCGGCCGTGCTGCGGATGCCGAAGTTCAACTTCTCGTCGGCCCAGGCCGGCGCGCTCGTGGACTACTTCGCCGCCGTGGACGGCGCCGACTCCCCGTACATCGCCGATCCCCGCCTCGGCGAGAGTTCGCTCGCGGACGTGGAGAAGACGCGGCCCGACCACCTCGACGGGGCGCTCCGCATCGTCACGAACAACAACTACTGCGTGAAGTGCCACCTCGTGGGCGACTACGTGCCGCCGGGGAGCGTCAAGGCGCTGGCGCCGCAGCTCCAGCAGGTGCACGAGCGTCTGCAGCCGGGCTACGTCCACGACTGGATCGCCAACCCGAAGCGGTTCCTGCCCTACACGGGCATGCCGGTGAACATCCCGTTCAACGCGCCGGTCAGCCAGGACCTCTACAGGGGCACGAGCGAGCAGCAGGTGGACGCCCTGACCGACCTGCTCATGCACTTCGACCAGTTCGCCAAGCGGAAAATGTCGCTCGAGGCGCTCTTGCGGCAGCCCGCCGGAGGGCCGCCGCGACCGGCCGCCGCGGCGCCCGTGTCGGCCCCCCCCGCCGCGAGCCTCGACCGCCCCGCGACCACGCCCGTGCGGGGCGTGGCGGCCATCTCCGGCGAGTGACCTATCATGCAGAGGATTCCGGGAGCGGCAGCGACCGGATCGATCGATCGAGCCCGGCCCAATCCGGATAAAATAATTGCACGGTTCCCAGAGATCCCCTTCCCGCCCCGGAGACCCGTCATGAAGACCTGCACGTTGCTCGCCGCGGCCCTGGCCGTGCTCGCCGCCCCCGCCGCCCGCGCCGACGAGTGGGGCAGCATCAAGGGCCGCTTCGTGTTCGGTGGCGACGCCCCCGCCGCGGCCGAGCTCAAGGCCGACAAGGACGTCGAGGTCTGCGGCAAGCACAAGCTCGTGAACGAGGAACTCGTGGTCGGTGCCGACAAGGGCGTGGCCAACGTCGTCGTCTTCGTCCGCGACAAGGAGGTGAAGGTCAATCCCGCCCTCAAGTCCACCGAGCCGGTCGTTCTCGACAACAAGAGTTGCCGCTTCGAGCCGCACGTGGTGTTCGTGCAGACGGGACAGCCGCTCGTGATCAAGAACTCCGACTCGGTGGGGCACAACAGCAACGTTGCCACCACGAAGAATCCGCCGTCCAACACCCTCATCCCGGCGGAGGGCGAGACGAAGTTGACGTTCGCGGACGAGGAGGCGAGGCCGGCCCAGGTCACCTGCAACGTGCACCCGTGGATGAAGGCGTGGCTCGTGGTCCGCCCGAACCCCTACGCCGCGGTGTCGAAGGCCGACGGCACGTTCGAGATCAAGGGTGTGCCGGTCGGCGAGGTCGAACTCCAGCTGACGCACGAGAAGGGCTACGTGGCGGATACGGCCTCGAAGCAGGGCAAGACCGACAAGAAGGGCCGCCTGAAGGTCAAGGTCGAGGCGGGTGGCACCGACCTCGGCGACGTCGTCCTCGCTCCCGCCATGTTCCAGAAGTGACGATCCATCCCATGTCGCGTTCTCCCAGCCTCGCCTGCGTCGTCGCGATCCTCGCCTGCACGGGCTGTCGCCCGGAACGCATCGCCGCGCCGACGGCCGACACGGTTGCCGTGGAACGGATCCGCGAGGGCCTGAAGTCGGCCGCCACGCCGGCGGCCGCCGGCACCGCGGCCGCTCCCGTCGGCACCGGCTGGGCCACGCTCAAGGGGCGGTTCACGTTCGCGGGATCCCCCGGCACGCCGCGGGCGCTCCTCGTGGACAAGGACGTCGAGGTCTGCACGGCCGGCGGCCGGAAACTGCTCGACCGCTCGCTGCTCGTCGATCCCGCCTCGAAGGGGCTGGCCAACGTGGTCGTCTTCGCGCGGAAGACGAGTCGCGTGAAGGATCCGGTGCCCGCGACGCCGGTGGTGTTCGACCAAAGGAACTGCGAGTTCCTCACGCCCGTTGTCGCGGCCCGCGTCGGCCAGACCTTGCAGGTCAAGAACAGCGACACCGTCGGTCACAACACGAACCTCGCGGGCACGAGCTTCAACCAGCTCATCGCCGCCGGCGCATCGACGCCCTACACGATCGACACCGAGACCGGCATGCCGGCGACGATCACCTGCAACGTCCATCCCTGGATGAAGGCCTACGGCGTGTTCCGCAAGGACGGCTACGTGGCCGTCAGCACCGCCGACGGCTCCTTCGCGATCGCCGACCTGCCGGCCGGCGAGCCGGTCGAGTTCCAGGTATGGCACGAGCGCGGCGCCTCCGGCGGCGCGGTCGGCCTCGCCAAGCCCGATCTCAAGTGGACCCCGAAGGGCCGGTTCACGATCACGCTCCAGCCCGACGAGGTCCGCGACCTGGGCACGCTCGAGGTGCCCGCGGCCGCCCTCGGCGGCTGAGTTCCACGATTCCGCATGACGCACGACGCAGCCACGACCATGCAGCCCACCATGCCGATCCGCCGCACGCCCGGAATCGCCGCCATCGTCGCCGCCGCCTGTCTGGCGGCCGCAGGGTGCGGCCGCACCCCGTCCGCCTCGTTCCGTCCGAACCTCGTGGCGGCGGCCCCGATCGTGGCGCCCGACTCCGACATCGAGGGGCCGTGGCACGACTGGTCGGAGAAGCGGCAGCGGCAGGTCGCGACGATCCTGGAGGCGATGTTCGGCACGCCCGACGAGCCGGTCGTCCTCGCTGAGACCGGCCTCGATCCGGCCAAGATCCGGCTCGCCGCCGGCCCGGTGCGGAGCGACATCGCGGGCCGCAAGAACGGGCTCTACCGCGAGCACTGCGCCCACTGCCACGGCATCACGGGCGACGGGATGGGGCCGACCGCGGCGTTCCTGAATCCCTACCCCCGCGACTACCGGCCCGGGAAGTTCAAGTTCAAGAGCACCCTGCGGTCCGACAGGCCGACCCACGCCGACCTCGTGACGATCCTCAACAACGGGATCGTGGGCACGTCGATGCCGTCGTTCGCGCTGTTGAGCCCGGCCCAGGTGGACGCGCTCGCGGAGTACGTCAAGTACCTCGCCATCCGCGGCGAGACGGAACTCGCGCTCTACTCCCACATCGTGGATGAGCTCGATGCCAACGACGAGCTGCCCGAGACGCGCGAGTTCCTGGTGGACGAGATGCTCGCGCCGGTGGCGGCCAAGTGGCAGGGGACGGCGGAGATCCCCGTGGCGGCCGTGCCCGAGGGCATCGACTTCGCGCTCGGCGCGGAGCACCCGGGCAACAAGGAGTCGATCGCGAAGGGGCGGAAGCTCTTCCTCGGCGACGGCGGCTGCATGAAGTGCCACGGGCCGACCGCGCTCGGCGACGGCCAGGCCAACGACTACGACGACTGGAACAAGATCGTGGTGGACGCCCGCAAGGACATCGCCAGCGCGGTCGAGGCGGCGGGCAAGGCCGAGACGGGGACGATGAGTCCCGAGGAACGCGCCGCGCACAAGGCGAGGATCGAGTGGCTGGCGGGACGCGGACACGTGCTCGACGCCGACGCCTTGCGGCCGCGGACGATCCCGCCGCGGAACCTCCGGCTCGGCCTCTACCGCGGCGGCCGCCGACCGCTCGACATCTACCGTCGGCTCTACACGGGCATCAACGGCGCCCCGATGCCGGGCGTGGGCCCGGCCGGCCCCGGCGGCAAGGGCACCGTGCCCGACGAGGACATCTGGCACATCGTGAACTACGTGCTGTCGCTGCCCTACGACCTCGACGGCGAACTCGGCGCCGATCGCGTGATGGCGGCAAAGGACAGGTTCTAGGCGCGACCGCGGAGCAGAGCAGTGAGCAGACTCGCCGGCATCTTCTGGGCCCTTCTGGTCCTCGCCGTGCCGGTGCTCGGCGTGGCGACGTTTGCCGTCGCCCCCGGCTACGGCATCTGGCTGCCGAAGGACGTCTCGGTGCACGGGGCCAGCATCGACTCGCTCTTCTACTTCATCCTCGTGCTGACCGGCGTGGTGTTCGTGGTCACCGAGGTGCTGCTCTTCTGGTTCATGTGGAAGTACGACGCCGCGAAGGCGAAGGGCCCCGCGACCTACATCCAGGGCAGCCACACGCTCGAGGTGGTGTGGACGATCATCCCGGCGGCCACGCTGCTCTTCATCGCGATCTACCAGATGAACGCCTGGGCCGACGTGAAGATGCGGCGGCCCCGGATGGCGCCGACGGTCGAGGTGATCGCGCGGCAGTTCGAGTGGCGGCTGCGGTATCCCGGCCGTGACGGCCGGCTCGGCACGCCCGACGACCTGCACCTCGTGAACGACCTGCACCTGCCGACCGACGAGGAGGTGCTCATCCAGCTCAAGAGCATGGACGTGCTCCACAGCTTCTTCCTGCCGCACGTGCGCATCAAGCAGGACGCCGTGCCGGGCATGAAGATCCCGGTCTGGTTCAAGGCCACCGAGGCCGGCGAGTTCGACATCGTCTGCGCCGAGCTCTGCGGCTGGGGCCACTACAAGATGAAGGGTCGCGTGACCTACGAGCCGCGGGCCGCGTTCGACGCGTGGCTGGAGCGGAAGTATGCCGAGCAGGAGGCGACGAAGCCGGCCCCCGGGGCCGCCGCCGACGTCGCCCGGAACGATTGACGACATCCCAGGACAGCCCGTTCGGAGGCCAGCCATGAGCACCGTCGCCGTACCCCCCCGCACCCGGGCCCAGGCACCCGCGTCGGCCCCCGCGCACGAGCCGCACCACGCCGGCTTCCTCTCGACTTACGTGTTCTCGAAGGACCACAAGGTCATCGGGCTGCAGTTCCTGTTCTCGACGCTGGTCTGGTTCCTGATCGGCGGCCTGCTCGCCCTCGCCGTCCGCTGGCAGATCGCCTGGCCGTGGTCCGACGTGCCGGTGCTCGGGAAGCTCTTCCCGATCGAGGGGGGCCAGATGCCCCCCGAGTTCTACACGATGCTGTTCACGATGCACGCCAGCGTGATGATCTTTCTCGTGATCATCCCGATCCTCGCGGGGGCCTTCGGCAACTTCCTCATCCCGCTCATGATCGGCGCCGACGACATGGCGTTCCCCACGCTCAACATGCTGTCGTACTGGTTCATGTGGCCGGCCTTCATCTGCTTCGGCGCCGGCTTCTTCGTCGAGGGGGGGGCGGCCGCCGGCGGCTGGACGGCCTACCCGACGCTGTCCACGAACCCCGCGGCCGCGGTGAGCGGCGGCTGGGGGCAGACGCTCTGGCTCCTCGGCCTGACCTGCGTCGGCGTGTCGAGCATGCTCGGCAGCGTCAATTACATGACGACGATCATCCTCATGCGGGCCCCCGGCATGACGATGTTCCGCTTGCCGATGACGATCTGGGCCATGTTCATCACTGCCGTCCTCCAGGCCTTCGCGCTGCCGGTGCTCACGGCGGCCGGCTTCATGCAACTGGCCGACCGCGTCCTCGGTACGGGCTTCTTCTCGCCCGAGGGCAGCATCATCAACAACACCGTCAACGGCGTGGGCGGCGGCCAGCCGCTGCTCTGGCAGCACCTGTTCTGGTTCTACAGCCACCCGGCCGTCTACATCATGATCCTGCC
>JBJTJO010000306.1:0-11801 GCA_046095965.1 Planctomycetaceae bacterium | reverse complement strand
CACGACACCTCCCGAATCTCGTGGGCCAAGCTCATGGCCAAGATCGCCGAAGACTTCCCGCTCGCGTGCCCTGCCTGTGGTGGCAACATCCGGCTCATCGCCTTCATCACCGACCCAGCCCCGATCCGGAAGATCCTCACGGATCTCGGTGAACCGCTCGAGCCGCCACCGCTTGCGCCGGCCCGGGGGCCGCCGCCTAGCTGGGCCGAGCTCGTGCAGGTGCATGGCGACCGCGACGCGATCCAGGCGTCGCCTGACGACCTGCCGGTGATCGACGTCCGAAGCCTCTGAACCGTTCCAACCGTGGCCGCGGCCAAGGCCGCCGCCGGATGCGCAGCGAACTCGGCCCGCAGCGGCAATGCCGTCGACTGGCTGCTCATCGCCATCCGAACTCGCCCTTCCGTTTCAGCGTGGACCGACGGCTACTTCGCCGGCACCGCCTTCTTGCCCACCACGAAGACGACCGTCTCATCTTCGGCCTCTGCCAGTCCCAGGATTACCTTGGCTCCCTGCCGCAGCGTGACGACATCGACGACCTCCCTGCGGGGCCGAGCTCCTTTCCCTCTCCTCGATGACCAACTCGCCGACATTGATTTCCAGTTCGAAGGGCAACACATCGGCGCGACCCGTCGCCGGGAGACACAGGCAGGCGGCGGCCACAATGACGAACTGTGGGCCGTACGATGTTTTTGACGCACGCATGATGTTCTCCGCGTTTGGGTTTCAGTTCGGCTGATACTCTGGACTCTTCCGACGCTGTGAAATAGTTCGCCGCGGTCCGGAGGAATATTCCTGCATGCCAAGCTGCAGGGCGTTGACGGCAACCTATACCCCCGTATATCCTTTCCCCCATGTCCACCGCCGAGAAGCGACGGCTGACCCCCGCGGAATACCTCGCCATCGAGGTGGCGAGCGAGGGGCGGCACGAGTTTTTCGATGGCGAGATGTTCGCCATGAGCGGCGGCTCGTACTGGCACAATCTCGTCAAGGACAACCTGGCCCGTGCGCTGGGTAACCGCCTCGCCAGCCGGGGCTGCACCGTGCTGACGAGCGACCAGAGAGTGAAGGTGGACGCCACGGGGCTCTACACCTACCCCGACGTCGTGGTCTTCTGTGGAAAACCCGTGTTCGAGGACGGGTTGCATTATTCGGCCGTCAACCCGCTCGTGCTGGCGGAGGTGCTCTCCGACTCCACCGAAAAGTATGATCGGGGCGTGAAGTTCGGCCATTACCGCCAACTGCCGAGCGTCGAGGAATTTCTCGTCCTGGCCCAGGACCGCGTCTCGGTGGAGCGGTATCGGCGACAGACGGCGGGCGACCCCGGCTCCTGGCTGCTGACCGCGGTCACCGACCCCGCCGGCTCCGTCGACTTCGAGTCGCTCGGCAACGCGGTGCCGATCGCGGAGATCTACGCCGGCGTCGAGTTTCCGTCCGCCGGCTGACCGCGACGGGCCGGCCCGCAACTTTTCCGCTGGCCGACCGTTTTGATTCTGGCCCGACGGGCCTGCGCCGACCTCTCCCCCTTCTCTGACCACACCCAGACCATGAGCATGCCAAAAGGGGACGGTCCGCTGCGGGTACAGTCCCCAAGGGGCATTCGTCTCGGTGCTTCGCTGCTCGCGATCAGCGCCACGGTGATCTTCACCGCGCCCGCCGTCGCCCAGCCAGGTCCCGGTGGCGGCGGTCCCGCGGCCCGCGTTCCGCCGGGCGTGACCGCCCACCGCGACCTCGCCTACGTCACCGACGGGCACGAGCGGCAGAAGCTCGATTTGTTCCTGCCGGAGAAATCGGACGGACCGTTGCCGTTGATCATCTGGATTCACGGCGGCGGCTGGCAGAACGGCAGCAAGGAGGGCTGCCCGCCGTTGCGTAACGGCTTCACCGAACGCGGCTACGCGGTGGCGAGCATCAACTATCGCCTCAGCGGCGACGCCGTGTTTCCGGCGCAGATCGAGGACTGCAAGGCCGCCATCCGCTGGCTGCGGGCGCACGCGGAGGACTACCGGCTTGATCCGCAGCGGTTCGGCGTGTGGGGCAGTTCCGCCGGGGGCCATCTCGCCGCCCTCGTCGGCACCAGCGGCGACGTGAAGGCGTTCGATGTCGGTCCGCATCTGGAGCAGTCGAGCCGCGTGCAGGCGGTGTGCGACTATTTCGGACCGACCGATTTCACGGTGTTCGTCACCACGCCCGGTTACGAGCGACATGCGACGGCGACTTCGCCCGAGGCCAAACTCCTCGGTGGCCCGGTGGCGGAGAACAAGGACAAGGCCGTGCGGGCGAGTCCCGTCACCTACGTCAGCCGGGACGACCCGGCGTTTCTGATCGTCCACGGCGACAAGGATCCCGTGGTGCCGATCAACCAGAGCCACGTCCTCCACGACGCGCTCGAGCGGGCGGGTGTGAACTCGCAGTTCCACACCATCAAGGGCGGGGGGCATGGCCAGGGCTTCGGAGGCCCGGAGATCGCGCTAATGGTGGGCGACTTCTTCGACCGCGTGCTCAGGGCCCGACCGCTTCCGGCACATCCCGGCCCCGCGGCCCCTCCCGGGGCCTTTCAACTCGATGGCGCGCGGTGGACGTATCGCGATGGCGAGTTTGTCATGAGCGGCATCCTGCTCAAGCCCGAGGGCCAGGGGCCGTTCCCCGCCGTCCTGATCAGCCACGGGCTCGGCGGCAGCGCGGAGAGTTTCGGCCTGACCAAGGCCCGCGAAATGGTGCGCTGGGGGTTCGTCTGCATCGCCCCCTCGTACACGCATTCCGTCGCCGCGCTCGGCAACCGACCGAACGCGCCGAATGCCGGCCCGCCGCCGAGGGGCGGCCGCCGTGGACAGCAGCCCGCCGATTACGGTGCGAGCGAGGAGAACCTCCGGCGCGCCCGCACGTGTCTTGAGCTCGTGGGCCGCATGCCGGAGGTGGACGCGAATCGTCTCTACGCCTACGGACACAGCATGGGAGGCTTCGTGACGATCGGCCTGGCGGCGATCGAGCCCGAGCGGTTGCAGGCGGCGGCGATCACCGGCAGCGGCATCGCGCCGGCCGCAGGCTTTCCCGCCCCGTCCGCCGCGATGGCGGAGCGGGTCCGCACCCCGTTCCTGATCCTCCATGGCAGCGCGGACCCGGTCGTGCGGCCGCAACAATCGGCCGACTTCAAGGCGATCCTCGACACGAACCGTGTGCCGAATGAACGCACCGTGTACGACGGCGAAGGTCACCCGATCGACCAGACCCAACGCGAGCGAGTGTTCGCCGCGGTCCGGGCCTGGTTCGAGAAGCACGGCGCGAAACAGCCCTGAGCACGGCGATCTCACGACCCTCAAACCAGCGGTGAGCCTCGATGTTCAGAACCGTCTTTTTCGCGTTCGTGACCGTCCTCGGCGTCGGCCCGACTGCGGTCGCCGCGCCGCCCGCTCAGAAACAAGGCCCGCTCGGGGTCGAGGTCGCTGATGGCCTCACGCTGCGAGACGCGGCCCGCGGGACGGACCTCGCCGACAAGGTTTCCTATCCTGAGGGTGACGGCCCCTATCCGTTGATCGTCTTCTCCCACGGCTTCGGGGGAAACAAGGACGCCTTCTCCACCATCGCCCGACACTGGGCCGGCCATGGATACGTGGTGATTCAGCCCACCCACGCCGACGGGCTGGGAAGGCGGGATGGCGACCGCACCGCCGCCGGCGGCCGACCCGAAAGGCTGGGGAGAGGCGGCTTGTTCGCGGGGCTGAACGATGCCGACCGCATCGCCGACCGTGTGGCCGACCTGGTGCTGATCCTCGACTCGCTCGCGGAGATCGAGAAGGCGGTTCCCGGCCTCGAAGGCCGGATCGATACGAAGCGAATCGGCGTCGGCGGCCATTCGTTCGGCGCGTACACCACCATGCTGATCGGCGGTGTGACGGTCGATCTTGGCGGGGAGCAGGCCCGGAGCTTTCGCGACCGGAGGGTGACGTGCATCCTTCCGATCTCCGCGCAGGGCACCGGCCAACAGGGGCTGACCGAAACCAGTTGGGCCGGCCTCACGATCCCGATGATGACGATCACGGGCACGCGGGATCGTGGGGTCGGTGGGCAGGGCGTGGACTGGAAGAAGGAGCCCTATGCGTTCAGCCCGCCGGGGTCCAAGTACCTGGTCGTGATCGATGGAGCCAACCATCTCTCGTTCGGCGGCGGGCTGGGAGTGCGGGGTTCAGACGTCACCGATGTTGTCAAACTGACCAGCACGTTCTTCTGGGACGCCTTCCTTAAGGACTCGGAGCCTGCCCGGGACTATCTGCAGTCGGATGAGCTGCCGCAGGACGCAGGCGTAAGCTATTCGTTCGAGAAGAAGTGAGCGGCC
The DNA here is from genome assembly GCA_046095965.1 of Planctomycetaceae bacterium. Taxonomy (GTDB): domain Bacteria; phylum Planctomycetota; class Planctomycetia; order Pirellulales; family UBA1268; genus QWPN01. The sequence goes on along the minus strand of JBJTJO010000306.1, from coordinate 7,471 downwards.
CAGCCGTTACCGCCCTCACGCGAATCTTTCTCGACGAGATCGAACGGTGGCTCGGCGCCGCGGTGGCCATCGTGCCGGACGCCGCCGCCCGCCTTGGCGCTCGAGCGGCTTTCACTCAGCCGTCGCGAAAACACCGCCATCGCTACCACGGCGTGTCTCCCGTGGCGCACGCCTCCAGGCGTGCGAACCAGGGTCGTGGATGAGTTGGGAAGAGAGTTCAAAGAGTGGGCGAGTTCGGGAACGCTGGGGCCTGTGGAGTGGGGGGCGCATTCGCACGCCTGGAGGCGTGCGCCACGTACAAGGCCACTTGCAGGGAGTGGCCCGCTTCACATCCCCGTCACGCCGTAGGCGGCCCAGAGGTAAGGGTGCGCGGCCTCGTAGTTGCGGTCCTCGCGACGGGCCTTGATGAAGGAGAGTTGCGCGTCGCGCAGGGCTTTCGAGGCGGGGCCCGTCTGGAAAGCGGCTCCGCCTCGGCGTACCGGCCTGCCGCATGGAGTTCCGAAACACACGCGTTGAGCGCGTCGAGATCCTCCTGGGCTCCCGCCACGCCGCAGATCGCAATCACGACGGCGCATATCGCGAATCGCATAACCGGTCCTCCTCTCGGGTGGAGGCATCCTACCTCGCGATGGACTCCGCCTCCCCCGTGCACCTCTCTTCCGGCAATCGGCTGCGGGCCTCCGCGGCCCTGGCACCCCGGTCGGCATGAACCGGGCCACGGGCCCGGCGGGCCATGTTGATTGCCACGCGCCAATGGCCGGGTCACTGGACCCGGCACAAAGCGGCGCTGGCGCACCCGGGCCGTCTGGATACCTTGGTGCCACTGGATTCGCATGCCCCGCATGCCCTGGGAAGGAGCCTGATATGTCGATGCACCGCCTCGCGCCGGCCCGCCGCGCAGTCCCGACCGTCCGCCTGCTGCTCGCCGGCTGCTGCCTCGTCGCCCCCACGTGGGCCACGGTCGCCGCCGCAGCCCCCTCGGCGGAGGACGCCCTCAAGATCGAACCGCGGCAGCGGGACGTGGACTACGACCGCCCCGCCGCGGCCGCCGCGCAGCAAGCCACGATCGGCCAGGAGAAGGTGGATGGCGTGTCGGCCCTCGTCGTCCGCGGGCCGGGGGGCGAGATCCTCCGCGCGTTCGCCGACACGAACGGCAACCGCGTCGTGGACCGCTGGAGCTTCTACAAGGACGGCATGGAGATCTACCGCGACATCGACTCCGATCACGACACGAAGGCCGACCAGTGCCGCTGGTTCAACGCGGCCGGCACCCGCTGGGGCGTCGATGCCGACGGCGACGGCACGATCGACGAGTGGCGGCAGATCTCCGCCGAGGAGGCGACCGCCGAGATCGTGGCGGCACTGCGCGGCCGCGACGCGCGGGCCTTCGCCCGCCTGCTCCCCTCGAAGGCCGAGCTCGAGGCCGCCGGCTTCGAGGGGGAACGGCTGGCCGCGCTCGCCGCCCGCGCCGAGCGCGCCGCCAAGGAGTTTGCCAAGGTCGCCGCCGCGCAGAAGCAGGTCGGCGAGAAGTCGCGCTGGGCCAGCATGCTCGCGCCCCAGGCGCCGGGCGTGATTCCGGCCGGCTCGCCCGGAGTCGGCCAGGACGTCACGGCCTACGACAACGTCGTGGCGCTCGTGGAGACACCCGGCGCCGGCGGTGCGGCCGAGAGCGGCCAGGTCTTCGTCGGCTCGCTCGTGCTCTGCGGCAAGGCCTGGCGGCCGATCGATCCGCCGCAGCCCGTGGGGGCGACGGGCAGCATCGCCGATGCCGGCGGCTTCTTCACGCCGCAGGTCGATGGCGGCAACGCTCCCGGGGCCGTCCAGGACGAGAAGCTCAAGCCGCTGATGGCGAAGTTCCAGGAGATCGAGCAGAAGATGGCCACCGCCGACGCGGCGACCCGCGGCGAACTGGCGGGCCAGCAGGTGGCGGTGCTCGAGCAGGTGGTCGCCGCCTGCCCCGAGGCCGATCGGAAATTCTGGATCAACCAGCTCGTCGAGACGCTCGCCGCCTACATCCAGGAGGGGCTCGTGCCCGACGGCGTCGCCAGGCTCGAGCGGCTCGCGACGGGCGCCGGCGCGGACGACCGGCTGGCCGCGTTGGTCGCCTTCCGGCTGGCCCAGGCCCGCTACTCCGCGAGCATGCAGCAGCCGGGGGCGGACGGCGAGAAGCTCCAGCGGCAGTGGTTCGACGACCTGCGGGCCTTCGTGGAGAAGCACCCGCGCGCGCCGGAGGCCGCGGAGGCGCTCCTGCAGCTGGGATTCCGCGACGAGTTCGAGGGACGGGAGCAGGAGGCGATCGAACGGTACGGCGCGATCGCGGCGGACTTTCCCGACACGCCGCAGGCCCGCAAGGCGACCGGCGCCGTGCGCCGCCTGCGGAGCGTGGGCAAGCCGCTCGGATTGGCCGGCTCGGGTCTCGACGGCAAGCGGGTGGACGTCGCGTCGCTCCGCGGCATGCCCGTGCTCGTGCACTGGTGGTCCACCGACTGCGAGCCCTGCAAGGTTGACATGGCCCAGATTCGCGAGTTGCACACCCGGTATGGACCCAAGCGGTTCGCCGTTGTCGGCGTGGCGCTCGACGGCGACAAGGCGAAGCTCATGAAGTTCCTGCAGGCGAAGCCGGTGCCGTGGACGCTGGTCCACGAGCCCGGGGGACTCGACAGCCGGCTGGCGGAGGAATTCGGCGTGCTGGCGCTGCCGACCATGTTCCTCGTCGATGCCGAGGGCAACGTGGTTGACCGCAACGTGGCGATCACGGAACTCGAGCGGAAGCTCGAGTCCCTCGTCGGACCGAAGTAGCCACGGCGCGGGTGGCAGGCTGGAGAGTCTGCGGCGACGGAGCCAACGCGGATTGGGTTTGCGGCAGCGCCGGGCGGCGGCTACGGTCCGCGAGCCATCTGGCCCCGGCAGCAGGACCCCATGACCCTCTTCGCGTTCGCCGTCAGCCCGGCCCTCTGTGCGCTCGGTGCCGTGCAGGTTTTCGGCGTGGCCGCCGCCGGAGTCGCGCGGGTCGTGGAAGGCACCCGCTATGAGCGACTCGGCCACCGGCTGTGCCTCGCCGGCCTGGCCGTCGTCGGTGCGACCTGCGGGGCGGCCGTCCGGCTCGGCCCCGACGCCGCGGCCTGCTGTGCCGTGACGCTCGCGATCATGACGCTCGTCGCCGTGTGCGACGTCGCCAAGAGGACGGCCTGACGATCCGGCTCCCGCCCAGCCTGCCCTGCTTGCCGGGACGCGCGGCCGCGCCGGCCGAATCGGAAAAAAACTCCCCTCCGGCACGACCGGCGGCCGAATGAACCGGTGAGCGTGCGACCGCGGGCTGGCGCCAGTCGGCCATCGCGGTCGCCGTTTCGGGTCGAGCGGTTTGCTTCCAGGAGTCACGCATGTCCATCTCGAAAGCCACGTTGAGGGCGGCCCTGCTCGCCGCGACGCTCCTGCCCACCGGGGTCCGGGCCGGCGACGTCGCCGCCGACGTCGCGGCCAGGCTCCGTGAGTCCGGCTCACTCCAGGGATTCCGCGTCAACGTCAAGGAGAAGTCGGGCACCGTGTGGCTGGAGGGCCGCGTCGCCGACCAACGTCAGCTCGCCGCCGCCGTGGGCATTGCCGAAACCAGCCCGGGCGTGGAGCGGGTCGTCAATCGCCTGACCGTCGAATCCGCGTCTCCGGCAGCGGCCCCGGGCTTGAGCCTGCCGGCCTCGATGCAGGCCCTGGCCGGAACGCCGGCGCGGCCCGCCCCGAAACCCGTCGCGCCCAGGGCGGGGCCGGGCCAGCCCGCCGGCCGTGACGCCGTCGCCCTCGCCCAGGCGGTCGTGCCCGCCCAGCAGCCGAAGTCCCCGTCGTTGACCGCGGCCTTCGGGGGACTGAAGCCGTTGTTCGCGTCCACGCCCGGCAAGCCCCGGCCGCAGCCGCCGCGGCCGACCGGCGGCCTGCAACCGGCCGCCTACCAGCGGGTCGCGATGCAGGGCGTGCCGCTCGGGTCCGGACCGATGACGCTGCCTTCCCCTCAGGGGGACTGCGACGTGCCGGACGGACAGATCGTCCCCGGGTCCGTTCGCTACAGCGACGGGGGACCGGGGGGGCCCGGCGGCGACGGCGTCGGCATGCCGGGTGGCTACGCCGGGGGCGGTCCCGGCATGGGGGGGCCTGGCATGGGCGGTCCGATGCCGATGGCCGGCACGGGCGTTGGCATGCCGCCGATCCCGATGCGGGGCGATGGACCGAACATGCCGAATTACGCGTGGCCGAGCTACGCGGCGTATCCCAACTACGCGGCCCTGCAGTACCCGACCCAGTACTCGCCCACGGCCTGGCCCTACATCGGCCCGTTCTATCCGTATCCGCAGGTGCCGCTCGGCTGGCGCCGGGTCTCGCTCGAATGGGATGACGGGTGGTGGTGGCTCGACTTCGACGAGCGGCACCTCCACAACCACCACAAGTGATCGCCCCGCAACTGAGTTCCCGACGATCCGCCTGCGGGATCGCAACACCCCCGGCAACCGCCGGGGGTTTTTTTGCGCCGCCCGGGAGCCGCTGACGCCCGGCTCGAAGCGTCCGGCCCGACGACGCTGCGGCGTGGCGGTCTGGGAAGACCGGGTCGATTCGGCCCCCTGGCCCGCGGCGGGCACACCTTGCCCAGGCTGGAAAGACGGAAGTTCCCCGTCCCGTGCGGCCGATACCACCCTCACGATCGTCATCGTCAGCGGTCGCCCGTCGAGGAGTGATGCCATGAAGGCGCGGAACCGGTTCCTGGTGGCGGCCCTGCTGCTCGCGGCGGTGCTGCCGCTCCAGAGCGGCTGCTTCTGGATCACGGCCCAGGGCCCCAACCTCGGCCCCCTCGCCTTCCCGATCCCGGTCCCCACGTTCATGCAGAAGAGCCGCGAGGACCACTTCTGGAATTACGAGCGCTACGAGCGCTCGCCGGTGCTCGGGCCGCTCCAGCCCGGCGGCCCCTGCGAGGCCCTCGACGAACCGAGCGACGACGAGGTGATGCGGGCCCTCGAGAAGGCCCGCCCCGTGCAGGGCAACTGGCCCTTCCTGTTTGAAATCCAGAGGAACCGCGTGCGGATCACGAAGTGCAAGATCGCCGACTACATCGACCCGCCGCGACACTACCCGCTCGTCGGCCCCGCGCAGCTGCACCACGCCCACTACAAGTGCACGATCTACTTCCCGGAGGTGACGCGCGTGGGCTGGCCGGTGCCCCACACGCTCGTCGATGAGGACGTCCAGGAAGTCGTCTACATCGACCACGACCACCTGCACATGGTCGGCGACGTCGATACGGGCTGCAACGCGAACTTCTGACTGTACGGCTGCCGGGCCATCCATGGCCCCGGCAGCCTTGGGCGGGCGGGGCGAAGCCAAGGTTCGCCGCGCCTCGCGTGTGACCCACGCCTCCCGGCGACGAGGGCCGTCGCGGGGCGGAGGGAAGCGGCACCACACAAAAAGGCCTGAAAAACAGGCTCCGCTGGGCTCCGTGGCCCGAAAAACCCGGCTTTTTCCCGGTGCCGAGGGTTTTTTGGGTTGCAATTTCGTTTCCCGGGCCCACAATCTCCCGAGCGTTCGGCGTTTCGGCCGATTTTTTGCGGCGCGGCGTGGGTTCGGGCCGCATCCGATTTTCCAGTTTGTGGGAGACACACGAGATGGCAAAGAAGTCCGGTAGCAAGCCCCTGACGAAGACCGAGATCATGCGGAACATCTCCGAGACGACCGGTCTGCAGAAGAAGGACGTCGTGGCGGTGATGGAGTCCCTCACGTCCGAGATCCAGCGTGCCCTGAAGGGCTCGGGGATCGGCGTGTTCTCGATCCCGGGCCTCGTGAAGATCGAGCGCCGCAAGGTTCCGGCCCGCCCGGCGCAGAAGGGCGTGAAGAACCCCTTCACGGGCGAGCTGCAGGATCGTCCGGCCAAGCCGGCCAGCGTCAAGGTCCGCGTTCGTGCGCTGAAGAACCTCAAGGCCATGGTGGCCGGCTGATCGGCGCTGAAGGCGACGCGATCTTCGAAACGAAAGGACGGGCGGCGCCGACACCGGCGCCGCCCGTCGCTTTTTCAGGCGTCCAGGCACCGCGGTCAGCCTCGGTCACCGGGGTACGAGCCCCCGGGACCGCCGCTCAGACTGAAAGTGGACGGGGCCGGAATCGAACCGGCGACACACGGATTTTCAGTCCGTTGCTCTACCAACTGAGCTACCCGTCCGCGTTGCCGCGACTGCCGAAACAGTGTCGAAGCCGCGGGCCGGCCTGTCAACGACCGACGTTCAGCGACGGTGCCGGCCGCCGACCCGGGCCGCGGCCTGGATCGCGAGCACGAGCAGGAACGCTACCCCGCCACAGGCGCCCGCCGTCGCGTCGCCGACAAGTCGCCTGAAGCCGACCGGGTCGATGCCACGAACGATCATGGCCGTGAGCATGCAGCCCGCGCCGGCGAGAACCGCCGGCACGAGCACCGAGAGCGCCGTGCCCACGACCGGTACCGACTCCAATTCGCCGAGCACCGTCCGGGCCGCGGACCAGAACCCATGGTCGCCGGCTGCGCCCGCGGCACGGCGGAGCGGGCGCGGCTCGGCCGGCGTGGGCGTGGCATCGAGCATCGGCCACGCGCTCCCCATTCCCGAGAACCCCGCTCCGGCGGAGCCTTCCTCGACCGTGTCGCCCGCGGACCGCGCCGCCAGGGCGTCACCCAGGGCGTCGCCGCGCGGCTGCCGTGGCAGCGGCGTCGGCCGATCGGGAGTCCACCGCGCCAGCCTCTGGATCACCTCGTCCGCGGAGCCGATGCGGTCGGCCACCGCTTTGGCCATCATCGCCTCGACCAGGTGGCACAGCGGCTGCGGGAGATGGGGCGCGAGACGATGGATGGGCGCCGGCATCTCCGTGAGGTGGCGGCGCATCTTGTCCTTGCGCGACCCGCCCGGGAACGGCACCGTGCCAGTGAGGGAGAAATACATGGAGCAGCCGAGGGAGTAGATGTCGGCCGGCGGGCCGACGTCGTCGGGCGTGCGAATCTGCTCCGGGGAGATGTAGTCCATGGTGCCGACGACGCGGCCCAACCGGCTCGCCTCCTCCTCGAGGGTCGAGCCGGCCAGCCCAAGGTCGAGCACCTTCACGCGGCCGTCGTCCATCACGAGGATGTTGCCGGGCTTCACGTCCCGGTGCACGAGATTTTGCGCGTGTGCGAACGCCAGGCCCCGTGCCACCTGCGCGAACACCGATGCCGCCGCCGTCTCGTCGATCGCGCCAAAGTCGCGGATCTGCCGCCGCAGGTCGATGCCCGGCACGAGCTCCGTGACGAGGTAATACACCTGCGCGTCGTAGCCGGCGTCGAAGGCCCGCACGAGGTTCTCGTGGTCGAGACGGCCCAGGATTCGCATCTCCCGCCGAAAGGCAGCCTCGGACTCGGGCGTGGCCTTCGCGCGGGGCAGCACCTTGACGGCGACGTGCCGGCCCATGAGGGCGTGCTCGGCCTTGAACACCTGCCCCA
>JBJTJO010000305.1:0-5337 GCA_046095965.1 Planctomycetaceae bacterium | reverse complement strand
CCGCCGCGAGGAGGCGGCGGTGCTCAACGAGGTGCTGGCCAGGCTGCCGAACGACTACCAGCGTGTGATTCGGATGCGTTACTGGAACGGCCTGACATTCCACGACATCGCCCCGCACCTCGGGCGGTCGCCCGACGCCGTGCGCAAACTCTGGTATCGCGCGGTGGAACGATTGCAGGCCGAACTGGCTGCGGCGGACGGCGGGTGCGGTGCCACGGCCGCCCCCGCGCCGACCGGCGACTGAAGCGTGCGGGGCCGCCATGCCAGTGTCGTTTCCAGACCCGTCCGACGAGGAGCCGGCCGCCGACCCGGCCATCGACCGGGTCGCAGCCCTCGACGACTACCTCGGCGGATTCGCGAATGACGACGGCATGCCGCCGCCCGCTCCGGGCGAGCATGCCGCGGAAGGCATGCTCGGCCTCGTCGACACCATCCTGCTGCTGCGGCAGTCGGCGGCCGCCGACGGCGCGGTGCCGATGGCAACTCCGGCTCCGGCTCCGCGCGCGATCGGCAGGTATGCGATCCTGCGGCTCGCCGGCGAAGGTGGCTTCGCGACCGTGTGGGAGGGATTCGACACGGTGCTGCATCGTCGGGTGGCGGTGAAGGTGCGACGACCCGAGTCGCTGCTCTCGGAAACCGCCCGGCGGCGATTCGTGCGCGAGGCCGAGATCGCCGCGCGGCTCGTGCATCCGCACGTGGTCACGATCTACGAGGTGGGCGAGGACCAGGGCCGCGAGTTCATCGCCGCCGAGTTCTGCTCGAATGGCAGCCTGGCGACGTGGCTCGAGCGCCACCCGGGGCCGCTGCCGCCGCGCGACGCCGCGCGGCTCGTGCGGGCCATCGCCGGCGCGGTGTCCTCCGCGCACGACATGGGGTGATCCATCGCGACATCAAGCCGGGAAACGTCCTGCTCGCGCCCGCCCCGCGCGGCACCGAGCCGTACCTCCGCACGTCGCCGCTCGCGGCCGAGGGGGCCGGCCTGACGGTCAAGCTCGGCGATTTCGGCCTCGGCAAGCTCCACGCCGACGACGGGGGGGACCCGCTCACGCAACTCACCCGCACCGGCGCGCACATCGGCACGCCCGCCTGGATGGCCCCCGAGCAGATCGACCGCGCCTTCGGGCCGGTCGGTCCCGCCACCGACGTCCACGGCCTCGGGCTCCTGCTCGACCGGCTGCTCACCGGCCGGGCGCTGCGGAGCGGCGGCACGACCGCCGAAACCTACCGGCAGGTGCTCGTCGATGAGCCGGCGCCGGCCGATCGCGTGGCCCGCGGCGTGCCCCGCGACCTGGCCGCCGTCTGCCTGAAGTGCCTCGCCCGCAAGCCCGCCGACCGTTACCCGTCGGCGGCGGCCCTCGCCGCGGATCTCGACCGCTGGCTCGACGGCCTGCCCACCGTGGCCCGGCCGCTCTCCGCCGCGGGCCGCGCGACCCGCTGGATCCGCCGCCGGCCCGTCGTGGCGGCGCTCGCCGCCGCCGCGGTGGCCGCCACCCTCGTCGCCGGCACGGTGGGCCTGCAGCAGCTGCGCGAGCGGCGGGCCGCCGCGCGTCAGCAGGACGAACTGCGGCGGAGTTCCGCGGCTGCGGAGCTCCGCCGCGGGTTCGAGGCCCTGCGAACGGGCAACGTCGCGGGCGCCCTCGAGCAGCTCGAGGCGACCCGCACACTCGACCCCGCGCTGGCCGGCTCGCTGGCCGGACGCTGGCTCGTCCGCCGCACGCACGGCGAGCGCGAAATCCTCCTCGACGCGGCCGCCTCCGGCGACCGGCCGGCGAAGATGCCGCGCGAACTCTACGGCATCGTCGTGAACTCCGCGGGGACGATCGCGGCGGCAGCGGGTGCCGACGGTTCGATCCACCTCCTCCACGGCCTCGACGGTTCGCCCTCGATCTCCACCGTCGCGGCGCACGACGAGGTCAACGACGTCTGTTTTTCGCCCGCCGGAACCCTGCTCGCCAGCGCCGGCGAGGACGGCCTGCTGCGCTGGTGGCGCGTGACGGAGACCGGGCTCGTTGCGGCGGGCGAGGCGCGGCCCGGCGCCGGTCCGCTCTACGCCGTCGCGTTCGCGCCGGATGGCCGCGCGATCGCGGCCGGCGGTGCGGATTGCGTGGTGCGACTCATGAACCTGGCCGCTTCCGAAGACCCCGTCGAACTGTTCCGATTCGAGCCGCCCGCGGACACGTCGCCCGACATCGAGTCGATCGTGTTCGTGAATGCCGGCGTACTCGCCGCCTCCTGCGGCAACCGCGTCGTCCTGCTCGATGCCACGACCGGCCAACTCGTTCGCGAATGCGATCGTCCCGTCATCAAGGCCAGCCAAGCCGTCTTCGGCGGCCTCACGGTGTCGCCCGACGGCGCTCGCATCATGGCGTGCGGCACCGACAAGAGAGCCCACGCCTGGGACGTCGCGACCGGCCGGATCGCCGTCTCGCTGCCGACCCACCCGGGCTGGGTCCAAGGGTGCGCGTTCTCCGCGGATGGCATGCGGGTCGCGACCGCCTGCCGCGACGGCGGCATCCGGCTCTTCGACGCGACGACCGGCGCCCTGCTCGACCGGCTCGTGGGCCACCGTGGCCGCGTCTGGTCCGTCGCCTTCGAACCGTCGGACGCCCTGCTCTCGGCGGGCGCCGATGGCACGGTGCGGCGCTGGGATGCGCGGGGCGTGACGGAGGCCGGGCTCTTCCGGCAGATTCCGTCCGCCGCCCCCGAGATCATCACCGTGTTCGAGGCGGCGTGGCCGCTCGCTGGAGACCCACGCGGCGCGATCGTCGCCTGCGATTGTCGGCGAATTCCCTGGGCGTTCGACACCTCGCGGAACGAGGCCCATGTCATGACGCTGCCCGACGTCGCTCCCCTCTGGTCCTTGGCGGCCGACGGGCGGACGGGCCGGCTGGCCGTCACGCGGGCAGTGGCGTCGCCGGTGATGGTGTTCGAGCCCGGCGCGTCCGGGGCCGCCGCTGTTCCGGTCGCGCTGCCCGACGGCATCGACTCCGCCGATGCGCTCGCCTGCTGGACGCCGGCGGGTGACCTCGTCATCCGCTCGCGGGACGGGGGCCTCTTCTGGTGCCCATCCGACCTGAGGCCGGTGCGCCGCGTCGGTTCCACGTCCGGCACCGTGCACGGGGTGGCGGCGGCCCCGGCCTGGCCGCCGCGGGTCGCCACGTGGGGCGACCGGGCCGCCGTCCACCAGCTCCCGCGATCGGCAGCGGATCATGCCGACATCCCCGCGCCGCTCGTCCTGCCGGTCGCGGATGAGACCACGGCAGTCGCCTGGTCGCCCGATGCCGCCCTCGTCGCCGTCGGCACCCGCACGGGCGCCGTGCACGTCTTCGATGCCGCGACGGGTGCGTTGCGGGGCACGCTCGCGCCGCACGAGCACGCCATCGAGGCCCTCGCCTTCGCGGGCGACGGCCGCACGCTCGTGGCCGCCGACACCGACTGCGTGCGCGTCTCCGACGTCGCGACGCTCTCGACGTTCGACCACGTGCGGCCGGGGTGGAACGTCCGCACGCTCGTGCTCTCGGCCGACGGCGACCGGCTCGTCATCGGCGGCGTGGCCGGCGAAACGCCCGACCCCGGCACGGCACGGGTGGGAGTGATGGAGTTCCCGAAGCCATGACCCTCGATGCGACGGCGGGCGGAAGCGATCGGGTCTCGCGCCGCGGCGGCGTCACGCTCGTCGAACTGCTCGTCGTGGTGGCGATCGTGGGCGCCCTGGCCGGGCTGCTCCTCCCCGCGGTGCAGGCCGCGCGCGAGTCGGCCCGCCGCACGCAGTGCGGCGTCAACCTGCGGCAGATCGCCCTCGCCTGCCTCATGCACGAAAATGTACGGGGCTTCCTGCCCACCGGTGGCTGGGGCGGCGCGTGGGTCGGCGACCCTGACCGGGGCTTCGACGCGAGGCAGCCCGGCGGCTGGGCGTTCAACATTCTGCCGCACGTCGAGGAGGCCGGGCTCCACGACCTCGGCGTCGGGATGACCGACGCCAACTCCAAGGCCGACCGCGTGGCGATCCGGCTCGCCGCGCCGCTGGCGGTGTTCGCGTGCCCCTCCCGCCGGCCGGCGACCACGTGGCCGCTGCCCGCATCGAAGCCGGCGCTCGCCCTCGTGGCCGTGCCCGCCACGGTGTCGCGGCGGCCGGCCGCGGTCGTGCGTGGCGACTACGCGGCCAACATGGGCAGCGGCGACATGGCCAACCGCTACGTCAGCGGGGCCGCACCGTCGCCGGCCTCGTGGGGCGACGCGATGGACGATGCGGCCTGGCTCTCGGGCTACGGCCCGCCCACCGACGGCCTCGTCTTCCGCCGCAGCCGGATCCGTCTCCGCGAGATCCCCGACGGCCTCTCGGCCACGTACCTCGTCGGCGAAAAGTACGTCGATCCCGCAGTGGTCGCGACGGGCCTGTCCGACGACGACGACCAGTGCCTCTACTCGGGGCACGACCGCGACGTGCTGCGGACGGGGCTCGAGCCCCCGAGCGGGGACCGGGCGGGGTTCGATCCGACCACGCGCACGGGCGTCACGGGCTCGACGAACAAGTTCCCGCTGCCGATCGCGTTCGGCAGCGCCCACCCGGACTCCTGCGGCATGGCGATGGCCGACGGCTCGGTCCGCGCCGTGGCCTACGCGATCGACGCCGCCGCCCACCGCGCCGCCGCGTCGCGAAACGATGGCAACACGGCGCGGTAGCCGGCGCCCGTGCGGGGGGGTGACGCCATCCCGCTCCGGTGGCACACTCTGGGGAATGAGGGAACTCCACCACCATCGTCGCGGCCGGACTGCGTCGCGCATCCTCGCCGCGGTCGCGGCGCTCGCGCTCGCCGCCCCGGCCCGGGCCGGCATCGTCGGCCAGTGGGATTTCGCCACCGGCTGGGACTCGAGCACCGGCGTGATCCCGGGCGTCTCGTCGCTCCCCGGCCTCACGCTCGCGTACCTCCCCAAGACCTACCTCTACACGGTGCCCGCCGCCCAGAGCCAGCCGAACCCGCCGCAGCTCCAGTTCGCCACGACGGGCTCGTTCGGGATCGCGAACCTCGGCGGGTCGGGCGACGCGGTCGTCATGCAGATGCCCGACATGCGCGGCTACGGCCTCGTCACGGGACTCATGGCGTCGTTCCCGAAGATGGTCAACGGCGACGGGTCGCCCACCAAGCTCAACCGCTATTCGGTCGTGATGGACGTGCTCATCCCCGGCACGACCGTCGGGGTGCAACCCCCGGACTACCTCACGATGCTCCAGACGCGGCTGGTCGCCGACGGGGCATGGTTCGTCAACAAGCGGGGCGTCAACAAGACGGGCGTGGCCTCGTCGTACGGCGGCTCGGTGACGCCCGACGCGTGGCA
>JBJTJO010000304.1:0-3980 GCA_046095965.1 Planctomycetaceae bacterium | reverse complement strand
GTCTCCTTCCTCCACCGCTTCGGCTCCGCCCTCAACCGCCACGTCCACCTCCATGCCTGCGTGACCGACGGCCTGTTCATGCCGGTCCAGGAACGCGTGGAGTTTCTACCAGCCAGGCCCGTCACGCCGGCCGACCTCCTGGCGCTCACCGAGCGCGTCCGCACGAGACTCGTGCGCTGGTTCCTCCGCCACGAAGGCATCGTCACCGCTACCACGGGGTGTCTCCCGTGGCGCACGCCTCCAGGCGTGCGAACCAGAGTCGTGGATGAGTTGAGCAGAGAGTTTCGAGAGCGGGCGGGTGCGGGAGGGCTGAGGGTGCGGGAATGGTAAGCACATTCGCACGCCTGGAGGCGTGCGCCACATACAAGGCGTGCGCCACATACAAGGCGTGCGCCACATACAAGGCGTGCGCCACATACAAGGGTGCCCGGAGCCACGAACAGCCCCGTTCCCATGACACCTCGCGACGCGAGAGGCCAAGCTCATGGCGAAGATCGCCGAAGACTTCCCGCTCGCGTGCCCTGCCTGCGGTGGCGACATCCGGCTCATCGCGTTCATCACCGACCCGGCCCCGATCCGGAAGATCCTGCTCCATATCGGTGAACCGCTCGAACCGCCACCGCTCGCGCCGGCCCGAGGCCCGCCGACCAGTTGGGCCGAACTCGGGCAGGTGCATGACGACCGCGACGCGATCCAGGCGTCGCCTGAAGACCTGCCGGTGATCGACATCAGTGCACCGGGGGGAGGAGCGGAATCGACTGCCTTCCGTTCGTGCGGTACACGCGGAAGTCGCGATCGAAAGAGGTCACCAGCGCATCGCCGCGACCCACTCCCGCAACGTCCCACAGGCCTCGTCGAGCGGGATCCGCGGCCCCCAGAACATCGGTGAGATCCGGGCATACGCCTGCGCGACAACAGCGCGCTTCGCCGGCTTGTCGAGCACCAGCGATTGGTGATCGGCGCTCGGCAGCGCCGCGATGTCGTTCTGCACAAGCATGTCGTCGGCGAGCGTTCGCGCGGAAATCTCACACGGAGGCAGCGTGTCGAGCATCCGCACGATTCGGGCTGCGTCCTCGTAGTGCCGCACGAAGCTATCGGCCTCGATCGTTTCGTGGCCATACCGTCGTGACAGCGCGTCGAGCTTCTCGAGCAGCGTCACCAGCGGGTGTACGCACCGCACTGCGACGGGACGATTGTCGGTGAACTCGCCGATCATCCCGATGCGGCCAAGGTGCTCATGGACGAACGAAGTCACCGGCCGCTCGAAGAACGGAACCACCCGCGCGCGCCCGACCTCGTAGCGCACTGATGGGCTCATCGCGCCGGGAAGGTTCGCAGCGAACACCCCGGGATAGCGGCCGAGATAGTCGGCGCCACGCGCATACTTGTCCTCACGCGTCAGGTCGCGCTCCGCTGGAAGCGCCGGTAGCGACAACGCTTCGGCAAGCCCGCGGTAAAACGCCTGGCGCTCTGCGACCGGCCCTTTGTTCAAGCTCGTCCAGTTGGAGACGTCGGGGAGCGCCGCGACGCGACCGCGCTCCACCATCAGGTCGAGGTCTTCCGAGAACCGGTCGATGATCCCGAATCCCTTCGACAGGCTGGTGCCGCCCTTCAGCCAAAGATCGAGCCCGGTCTCGTGGAGCGCCCAGAGCGCGTGCGTGATCCAGTAGTCCTTCTCGACCAGGGCGGGGGCGATCCCGGTCTGGTCGGCGACTTGCGTCAGCAATGACGCGAAGCCGGATTCATCGTGCACGAAGTTCATGCGGCACTCGCCGCGGTCTCGTGGAGGGCGTCATCGACCACGGCCAGCATTGCCTTCGTTCCATAGGCCTCGGCCATCTCACGCAATCGCGCGCGATCCCACCGGCCGCTCCGCAGCGTAGCGACGAGCCCCTTGCGGAGATCGCTGAGCCCGACGCCGGCCATGTCGTGGTGCTGGAGCAGATCGACAATGAACCACTCGGCGGTGGGCTTCTCAGGGAAGTACACCCGCCGCAGCAGAAAGCGACGGCCGCCGAGCTGAAACTCGCCACTCCGCCGTGTGTTGTAGACCAGCACCACCGCGAACATCGCCGTAGACCCCAAGCCGAGCGCATTCCAGTAGGGCGGGCCGGTCACGAGGAAGGGCTCCCCGCCGAGAAACGCGTGCAAGAGCTCCTCGTCGGACGCGGGCGCGGGACCGAAGCGCGTGGGGCGCGGCACGTAGTAGAGCCCGCGAGCGGCCTCGCGGAGTTTGCCCTCATCGACGAGCCGCCGCACGAGCCTGGTGGGATTCGCGCTCCAAGGCCTCAGGTCGCGCGTCCGGTAGACGCGGCCGGGCTCAAGCTCGGGCTGGGCGGGGGTACTCATAAGAGGCTTACGTAGAAATCTACCGCAAATACCATACACTGCTGTGCAGCTGAAGGCAAGAAAAATCGGCCGATGCTTGCCGAAGTGCCATTCAGGCGTTCTCGCCGGGGAGTTCGGAGAGGACGACCTGGTCCATTCCCGTGCCGTCCACGTCGCGGCGGAGCAGGAGGTAGGTGGCGGTTATCACCGACCAGAAATAGCCCGAGCCGAAGGCGCCTAAGAGCGAGGCTAGGCAGCGGTGCGACGGCAGGCTGACGAGTTCGGCCTCATCATGATCGTCGTCCGGGACGACATCTCGGAGGGCGCCGGGGGCTACAAACTGCGCGGAGGAGCGATGCTGTGGGCGGCACGGACGTGGCATTGAATCTCCTTAACGCTCGGGCTACTGGTATGCCCCTCGGCGGAATGGGTCTTCTGGTTGTCATCCTGGGTCGGCTGGGCCGGCTCGGACCGTGTCGCCGACGGGTCAGCTGAGTCGCTGCGGAGTCGATCGTGGTTCCGGAGGACCCCGACTGGTCACGAGCGACCGCGACTACGAGTTTCTGGAGCTCGCCGACCACCGGCCGAGCCTCACCGAGCCCGTGGACGTGCTCTCCGGCTGGCGGTTCGGCGACGGCGCGGCCTGGTACGTGGCGATCCGCGACGCCTCGACGCAGCTCTTCTTCGAGCGGCTGCCGCGGGGCGTGCACGTCTTTGAATACTCCCTGCGGGCGGCCCACCGCGGCACGGCATCGAGCGGTTTCGCGCGGATCCAGAGCCGCTACGTTCCCGAGTTCTCCGCCCACTCCGCGAGCGTGAGCCTCGAGGTCGAGTAGTGGTCCTGAGCCCAAGCCTGCCGTCGTGAGCGGTGGAATCGCACCGGCCCCTGCCCCTGCCCCCCTCCGCATCCGTCTCTTCTACGGGGAACTCTCCCGGCGGCGGATGGGCCCGTGGTCGCGGCCTGCACACCTCGGTCTCGACGGTCTCCCCATTCGCGTGCGTGGCGGCCGCGGCGTGCGGATCGCTACGAACGTCGTCGTCCCGAGAAGACGGCGCTTCATCGTTTCGTCAGCCGGCACCTGGAGCGCTGGCTCGCCACGCGCAGCCTCGGCGAGCGGCCCGTCCCGACAAACGTCGAGGGGGAACTTCGGGAATATCTCCGCTGCGGCATCCTCTGCTTCGGCTTTGCAAGAGCGCGCTGCACTGGCTGCGGCCACGGCTTCCTGGTCGCGTTTTCCTGCAAGGGCAGGGGCGTCTGTCCGTCCTGCACGGGCCGCCGCATGGCCCAGACCGCGGCGCATCTCGCCGAGCGCGTCATCCCGCCGGTCCCCGTCCGGCAGTGAGTGATCTCCGTGCCGAAACGATTGCGGGGCATCCTCGCCGACCGGCCTGCGGCCGTCACCGCCCTCACGCGGATCTTCCTCGATGAGATCGAGCGGCTCCTTGGCGACGCGGTGGCCATCGTGCCTCACGTCGCCGCTCGCCCGTCCCTCCGCCCACGGCTCGGCGCCGTCTCCTTCCTCCACCGCTTCGGCTCCGCCCTCAACCGCCACGTCCACCTCCATGCCTGCGTGACCGACGGCCTGTTCATGCCGGTCCAGGAACGCGTGGAGTTTCTACCAGCCAGGCCCGTCACGCCGGCCGACCTCCTG
>JBJTJO010000303.1:0-5191 GCA_046095965.1 Planctomycetaceae bacterium | reverse complement strand
TCGCTCTGCTCGCCTTCCTCTTGGCCAACGTGATCTCGACCCGGCCCCAGCGCGACGACGTCGCGGGCGCCGCGACGGCGGCCCGCCTCGAGGCCCGTGACGCCGAGGTCGACGTCGACCAACTCGCCCGGCTCGGGCCGGGTTATCCGCTCCTGTTTCTCCTGCCGCAGATCTCGACGCAGCGGATCTTCTTCGCGCCCGACCCTTCGGCGGAACCGGCCGATCCCGGCGAGGCGGGCCGGCGGATGGTCAACGAGACCACGGCCCGCGTGATGGCGATCGTGTCGCAGTTGGCGATCGTGGCGGGCATGGTGTTCGTCGGCTGGCGGCACTTCGAGAACGCCCGCCTGGGCATCGCCGCGGCGGTGCTCTACCTGCTGCTGCCCTACACCGCGACGATGACCGGCCGTGTCGACCACGTCCTCCCCGGAGCGCTGCTGATCTGGGCGATCGCCGCGTACCGGCGGCCCTTCGTGGCGGGCATCCTCATCGGGCTGGCCATCGGCACCATCTACTACCCGGTGTTCCTGCTGCCGCTGTGGTGCAGTTTCTACTGGGAGCGCGGGGTGCGGCGGTTCGCGCTCGGCGTGGTGGCGGCCCTCGCCTGCCTGATCGTGGCGCTGTACTTCACCTCGCCGAACGCCACGGTGCTGCTCGGCCAATTGCGGCAGATGTTCGGCTGGATCTTTCCCAGCGAGGTGTCGCTGGAGGGCTTCTGGGCCCTGCCGGCCCAGGATCCGGTCTTCCGCCTGCCGGTGCTGGCCGCCTTCGTGGCCCTGATGGCCACGCTGGCGATCTGGCCGACCCCGAAGAACCTCGGCACGCTGCTGAGCTGCACCGCCGTGGTGCTCCTCGGCAGCCAGTTCTGGAAGGCCCACAACGGCGGCCTGTTCATGGCCTGGTACCTGCCGGTGCTGCTGCTGGTGGTGTTCCGGCCGAACCTCGAAAACCGCGTGGCCGTCCTGATGCTCTCGCCAGAGTGGTTTCCGCGCCGGCGGGCTGCCTAGATCGCTTTCGAGATCCGTGGATCACCGGCTCGGGGGCGGCAAAAGTCTCGTCGCCAGGGCGAGGATACGCCCGAGGCTCCTCGAGCGTTCGCCGACCCCCTCACCTCCCGTCACGGGGTGCCGCCTCATGGCTCCGCCCTCCTCGGCTCGTGCTCAGCCGCGGCGGGGATCGAAGTCGGCGGGCGGCGCGTTGCGGGCGGCGAGCCAGCGCCGCCAGGCGTCGGCATCCCACTCGAAGTTCTCTCCCGTGATCGTCACGAGCGCCTCGAGCACCCCGGCGTTGCGGGCCACGACCACCGTCCGCTTCGGGCCGCCTCCCATGGCCCGCCCGCCTCCCGACGGCGTGAACGTCGTCGACATCTGTCCCTCGGGCGCGTCGGCTCCGACGACGTGCCGCGTCTGCAAGGCGTCGATCAGCGGCCCGATCACCTCGGGGCACCCCAGCCGGGCCAGCGCCTCGGCGGCCCGGTTCACCTGCCCGTTGTCGCCGCTGCGCAGCGCCGCCGTCAGCGTCGGCAGCGCCCCCCGCGGCCCCGTCGCCGCCAGCCGCTCGCAGGCGGCGATCCGCGTCTCGGGATCGGGATGATCGAGGGCGGCCGCCACGAGCGTCCGTCCCGCGTCGGGGGAGCCGATCCGGGCGAGCGCCTCGAGATACCAGCCGCGGACCTGCCCTGCCGGCTCCTTCACGAGCGCCGCGGCCAGCGCCGGCACGGCGCAGGGATCGACGATTTCCCGGATCTCCTCCGCGGCTCGATCCCCGGTGGCCGGGTCGTCGGCCTCGCGCCTCAGCCGCTCCAGTCGCTTTGTCCACTCCCGCTGCGCCAGGCCGACCCGCTCGTTCCGCTCGATGAGGTCGATCTCCTGCGCGGTCCGCCACGCGCCGCGGTAGCGGATCAGGCCGCGCTTCGCCATCAGTTCCTGCTGACTCGGCTGCGCCGGCTCCGCCGCCGCGGCCGCGAGGCCGGACGCCAGCGCGACGATCGCGACGAGCCCGCGGACCGCCGAACTTCGCAGCTGCTGGATCATGCCGTTCACTCGCCTCGGGCGCGGCGTTACCCGGAATCGATCACCGGGGTCGGGTGAGGTCGTCGATCATTCTGGCATAGCCGGCGACCACGCGGATCACGACCACCGCCACGAGACAGGCCACCAGGGCCCAGGCCACGAATCCGGCCGCCTGCACGGCGACCCCCAGGGCCCGCGCCGCCGACTCGTCGAACCGATCCGCCATCCGATCCAGGGCCTCGGCCGTGGTGCCGGTCGCCTCGCCGACGGCCACCGCCTCGATCGCGGCCCGGGGCAGGCTGCCGCATGCCGAGAGCGCCTCGGGCAGGTCGCGGCCGCCGCGGAGCAACTCCTCGACCCGCCGCCTCTCGACTCCCAGGCCCGGGGCCACTCGCGACGCGAGTTCCACCTGCGCGCCGATGCCGACGCCCGCGTGCGCGGCCAGTGCCGCGGCCCGGCACCAGGCCGCGGCCTCGGCCATGACCGCCGCCGAGCCGACGACCGGCAGCCTCCGGGCCGCCTGCCATGCCCAGCCCCGGCGGCGCCAGCTGCGGCGGCCCGCGAGCGCGACTGCGGCCGCCACGCCCGTCGCGGCCGCGACGGCCGCCAGAAACGCGGCGGCGCCGCGGCGGCCAACCAGCCCGACCCCGAGCATGTCGAGCGGCGCTCCGTCGACGCCGCGGGCGCTGCCGGCCACCAGGATCATCACGACGATCGCCGCGATCGCCACGAGCAGGCGGATCGCCGGGCCGACGAGCGCGGCGCGGACGGACCGCCGCAGGGCAGACGACCGCGCGATCGTCCGCGCCACCTCGTCGAGCACCTCGGCGAGCCGCCCGGTGCGGTCACCCACGAGCAGCATCCCCGACACCATCTCGGGCAGAACGTCGCCGGCGGCCGCAGCAGCCTCGCCGAGGCCGGCACCGGCCGCGAGCCGGGCGGCCACGGCCTCGATCGCCGGCCGGAAGCGGCGCGGCACCCGCGTTGCCTCCGCCGTCCAGGCCCGGCGCAGGTCGATGCCGGCCGATACCGCGACCGCGAGCCGATGGAGCATCTCGGCGAGCACCGCATCCGGCATGCGTCCCATGGTGGCCCTGCGCTCCCGGATCCGCCCGCGCCGACGGGCCGCCCGCTGCGCCACGCCCGCGCCCGCGGCGGTTCTAACACACGCCCCTGCCATCTGGTACAACCGCCGGCCTCGCCTCCGACACGCTGCCGCCATGACCTCCAGACCCCACTGGCCCGTCGTCGCGATCGTCGGCGTGGGGATGATCGGCGGATCCGTCGGCAAGGCGCTCCGCAGCCGCGGGCTGTGTGGCCGCGTGATCGGCATCGGCCGGTCCGCCGCGTCGCTCGCCGCGGCCCGCAAGGCCGGCTGCGTGAGCGACGTGACCGCCGACGTCGCGGCGGCGGCCGCGGCGGATCTCGTGGTGGTGGCGACGGGCGTGGGCTCGATTCCGGCGCTGCTCGACGCCGTCGACGCGGTCGTCCGCCCCGGCACGCTGCTCACCGACGCCGGCAGCACGAAGGCCTCGATCGTGGCGGCCTGGGAGAAGCGGCGGCGGAGCCGCCGCGGCCGGTTCGTCGGCAGCCATCCGATCGCCGGCAGCCACCGCCGGGGTCCCGAGTCGGCCGACGGCGACCTGTTCACCGGACGCGTGACCGTGGTCACGCCGGCCCGGGCGACGCCGGCCCGCGACGCCGAGGAGATCGGCGACTTCTGGGCGGCGCTGGGCTCGACGGTGTTCATGATGCCGCCGAAGGAGCATGATCGGATCCTCGCCGGCACCAGCCACGCGCCGCACCTGATCGCCGCCGCGCTCGCCGCCGCCACGCCCGCGGCGGCGCGGTCATTCACCGCCGGCGGCTGGCGCGACACCACGCGGATCGCCGCGGGCGATCCCGAGCTCTGGGCCGACATCCTCCTCGACAACGCCGCGGCGGTGGCGGTCGCCATGTCGCGGTTCGCGGCGTCCGCGGAACGGCTGCTCGCCGCCATCGAGCGGGGCGACCGCCGCCGGCTCGTCGACCTGCTCGCCCGCGCCAAAGAAAGCCGCGATGCTCTGGGAAGTTGACGTCGCGCTCCGCGACCCCGCCGGCGATCACGGAGGCCGCGAGGTGGCCGCCGGCGCCGCCGAACTCGGGATCGCCTCGTGCCCGCGGGCCCGGACCGCGGCGGGCTGGCTGATCGAGGGCAGCCTGTCGCGAACCGAGGTGGAGCGGCTCGCGGCCGGCCTGCTCGCCGACCCGGTGACGGAAGCGTTCGTGGCCGATGAGGTCGGTGCCGCCAGGCTCGTGGCGCCGCGCGACGGGCTGCCGACGGTGGTGCACGTGCTTCCCAAGGTCGGTGTCACCGATCCCGCCGGGCTCTCGGCCGCCGCGGCGGCCGCGGCCCTCGGCCACCGGGTGGCGATCCGCAGCCTGCGCAAGTTCTGGCTGCCGCCGCTCGACGCCCCGGTTCTCGAGCGGCTCGCGGAAAAACTGCTGGCCAACGACGCGATCCACGACGTGGTCGTGGGGCCGCTGGCGATCACGTCGCTGGCGGGGGGCCGCACCTGGAGCTTTGCACGGGAGCCGGTCCCGCTCGCCGGCCTCGACGACGCCGCGCTCGAGCGGCTCAGCCGCGACCGCTGCCTGGCGCTGTCGATCCGCGAACTGCACGCCATCCGCGACCACTTCGCCGCGCTCGGACGCGACCCGTTCGAGATCGAACTGGAGACGATCGCGCAGACCTGGAGCGAGCACTGCTGCCACAAGACGCTCACCAGCGCCGTCGACCACGCGGGACCCGCCGGCCCGGCCCGCTACGACAACCTCCTCAAGGAGACGGTGTTCGCGGCGACGCAGTCGATCCGCGGATCGCTCGGCGGCCGCGACTGGTGCGTGAGCGTGTTCCGCGACAACTCCGGCGTGGTGCGGTTCGACGGCGACCACGACATCTGCGTCAAGGTCGAGACGCACAACCATCCCTCCGCGATCGAGCCCTACGGCGGCGCGGCGACGGGCCTCGGCGGCGTGATCCGCGACGTGCTCGGCACGGGGCTGGGCGCCAGGCCGATCGCCAACCTCGACGTGTTCTGCGTCGCCCCGCCCGATCTGCCCGCCGGCGACGTCCCGCCGGGCGTGATCCATCCGCGCCGGCTGCTCGCCGGCGTGGCGGCCGGCGTCCGCGACTACGG
>JBJTJO010000302.1:0-5006 GCA_046095965.1 Planctomycetaceae bacterium | reverse complement strand
CGTCGGCGACGGGCACCGCATCGGGCGCGGTCTCGTCGGCGAAGTCGATCGCCGCCTCGACGTCGGCGACGAGGTCGAGCAGCATCGAGCGGATGGCGCGGAGCGCCGTTCCCGCGCCTCCCGCCATGCGGTCGAGCGCCGCGGCCAGCTCCGCGGGCGTCCGCGCATCGACGACGCCGAGCACCGCCTCGGCCTGCACGAGGTCGAGCCGGCCGGCGAGAAACCCGCGGAGCGTGAACTCGCCGCCGCGCGCGAGCCGGGCCCCGTGCCGGCAGGCCTCGGCGACGAGCGCGGCGACGAGCGGCGCCGACGCGGGCACCTGCAGTTCCGCGAGCGGCCCCCCCACCGGCCCGGCGGGCCCCGGCCAGTGGAGGACCGTGACGGCCAGCGGGCCCCACTCGCGACCGAGACCGTGCCGCGCGAGCCGCGCCATCACCACGCGTGGCGGGCCGCCGGTTGGAACGGGGCCGCGAGAATCGGCGCCGTCGAGGAGTCGCGCAAGCAGGGCGTCGAGCCCGGCGCCGGACAGCCGCACGATGGCCCGCGCGCCGGGCCCGGCGGGCGTCGCCGCCGCGACGATCAGGTCATCCGCGGACCACATGTGGCTTCGGCGGCTCGTGGACGATGCGCCAGGTTGAAGATGACGTGCGGGCCAGCATCTGAATGAGCATGCAGTGTCCCTCTCCCGCTGGGCGAGGGTGGCCGAAGGCCGGGTGAGGGTGCTTGAGATGCCACGCGGATTCCCTGCCCCCGCACCCCGGCCCTCTCCCCGAGGGAGAGGGAGCAGGGAGCCGTCACCGCAGCCGCTTCCGGGCGGCCCGCTTTTGCCGGGCGGCATCCGCCGCGACGGTGCCCTTCGCCGCCGGCGTCGAGGCGGCATCGACCACGCGGCCGGTCGCCGCGCCGGCCGCCGCCGGCCGGCCCTGCGGGAGCAGGAGCCGCTCGCCGATGCCCCACAGGCTCGAGGCGATGAAGTACAGGCACAGGCCGCAGGGGACCTTGAAGAACATGAGGGCCATGAACCACATCATGTAGTTCATCACCTGCTGCTGCATCTTCTGCTGCTCGTCCACTGCCGGCGGCATGAACAACTTCTGCTGCCACAGGAACAGGCCGATCGTGGCCAGCGGGAAGAGGTTGAGGAAGGGCCCGAGCCAGCCCTCCGGCGCCGTGAGGAACGCCGGCAGCACGCGCGACCAGTCCCAGAACATGTCGGGGGCCGCCAGGTTCGAGCACCAGCGGATCGCGTCGCTGAACAGCGGTGCCTGCCGGAGCTCGACGTCGGTGGCCAGCGACCGGTAGAGGCCCATGAACACGGGAATCTGGATGAACACGAGGAGGCAGCCGCCCATCGGGTTGTAGTCGTGCTTCCTCCACAGCTCCTGCGTGGCGGCCGTCCGCTTCTGCGGATCGTTCGCATACTTGTCCGCGATCGCCTTCATCTCCGGCTGCAGGAGCTGCATCTTCTGCGACGCCGCCGCCTGCTTGCGGCTCACCGGGAACATCGCGCCGCGGACCATCACCGTGAGCAGGAGGATCGCGATCCCGTAGTTGCCGATGACGGCGTGGATGCCGTGCAGGATCGCGATCATCGGCCGGGCGACCCAGCCGAACCAGCCGTAGTAGACGAGGTCGTCCATCCGCGCCGTCGGCAGGCCGTGGCGTTGCAGCAGCGCGGGCCGCTTCGGGCCGGCGAACACGTCGAACCGCTGCACGACCGGCACGCCGGCGGCCACGTCGAGCGGCCGCGACACGAGCCGCGGCGTCACGTCCACGAGCCGCTGCCGCTTCGGCTCCGGCACCTCGCCCACCGCGAGCGGCCGCACCTCCGCGAGCACGGGGGCGTCGGCCCCCTCGGGGCGCGGCAGGAGGGCCGCCGCGAAATAGAGCGAATCGACCCCGGCGAACGAGAGCGGCGCATTCGGCAGGACCGCGGCGGCAGGCCGCTCGAGCGAGCCCGCCGCGATCTGCAGGCCGCTGACGAGCGTCGTCGGCGCGCCGGCGAAGCGCAGGGCCACGTCGCGGACCGCGAGCCCGCTCCACATCTTCGGACCGACCCGCTGGGCGTACCACCAGCCCTCGGTGGGCAGTCCCGTCGGGCCATCGAGGGCATAGGCGACGACGGTCGCGCCGTCCGCCGACCGCAGTTCGACGGCCAACTCGAGCGCATAGCCGTCCGTCGCGGCATCCGGCCCCGCATCGGCCGGCGCGGCCAGCCGGTATTCCTTGACGACCGTGAGCCCCCGGGCCAGCGCCCGCGTGAACCGCACGCGGTCCGCGCCGGCGGCCGGGTCGATTTCCCAGTCCGCGTCGGCAGCCTCGTGGCCCGCGAGTTCCGCAGTCGGCTCCCGGCGGCCCCGGCCGTCGCGGGACTCGATGGAGAGCCGGAACGAGAGCGGGTCGTGCGGGTCGCGGTCGGGATCGACGACGGGAGCCCCGTGGTGCTCGGGCCGCACGACCTCGAGCGGCCGGCGGTCGAGCGTCGCCTCGCGGGTGGCGGCAACGCCGTCGCGCAGGGAGTCGATGGCCACCTTCTGCCCGGGCTTCGTCCGCCCGAGCACCTCGTTGAGCGCCGCGGGATCGGCCGTCGCCTCGCTTGCCACGCGCACGATCACGTCACCGGCCCGCAGGCCGGCGCGGTCCGCCGGCGTCCCGGGCCCGACGACGCCGATCCGGCAGCCCTCCGGCACGACCGCCGGCGCGAGGTGGCCGAGGTAGCCCGAGCGGTCGTCCTGGTCGTGGAACCTCGGGTCGGCCAGTTCGATCCGCTCGATCGCCGCGCCGCGGCTGGAGAGCGTGACGAGCATCCGCGCCCCGCCCGCGGGATCGAGCGACCCGAGCGTCCGCCGCGCGCGGGGAGCCGGGGCCGTGGCGATGCCGGCGTCGCCACCGGGCTCTGTGTCGGCGGGCATCACCGGCGCGTCGGCGCCCGTCGCGTCGGCGGGCGGCGTGGCCGCGTCGGTGACGGCGCCGCCGGGTGCCTCCGCCTGCGGCTCGGGTGGCCGGGGGGGAAACAACCACGTCTGCAGCGCCTGCCCCGCGAGCACGATCGCGAGCGAGACGACGATGAACTGGATGTGGCGGCGTTCCACGGCGGTTCCTGGCGGGGAGTCCCGGAGTATACGCAGGATGGAACGATCTTCCGACGGCCGCCCCCGCATGCCCGTCAGAAACCCCGGCGCACGAAACCCTGGATCATGGAAGCCCGGAGCGGAAGCGACGGGACTCCGGGTTGTTGGGCGATACCGCGCCGGATTTTTCCCGAGAGCTACCGCCCCTTCTCCAGCCGGTCGCCGAGGAAGTTGTCGAGGTCGGCGATGTCGTGGATCTTCTTGGCCGTGACCGCGAAGGGATACTCGACGCGGCGGAACCGCACCCGCCGGTCGTCCTCGAGGATCGCGTAGCAGGCGCGGTTGTCGCCGTCCCGTGGCTGGCCGACCGAGCCCACGTTGACCATCGCCTTGTGGGGCGGCAGGTCGATGGCGGCCTCGCTCTCCCCCTTGGGCACGTTGGGCGCGAGAAACTCCGGGCCCGTCGTGAACACGCCCGGGATGTGGGTGTGGCCCTGGAAGCAGTAGCGGCCGACGAGCTCGAAGATGTGCGAAATCTTCAGCGGATCGTAGATGTCCTCGGGAAACACGTACTCGTCGAGCGGCCGCCGCGCCGAGCCGTGGACGAACATCAGGTCGCCATCGACGTGCGTGCGGGGGAGTTCGCCGAGGAAGTCGGCGAGCTGGCTCCGGGAGTTGCGGGGCAGCCGGTCGTGCAGCTCCAGCTGCATCCGCGTCCAGCGGATCGCCCGCTCCGCGCCGCTGTTGAATCCGTCGGGATCGAACAGGGCGCCCTGGTCGTGGTTGCCCAGGAGCACGAGACCGCAGCGGTCCCGGACGAGCTTCACGCACTCGCAGGGATTCGGGCCGTAGCCGACCACGTCCCCGAGGCAGAGAATGGCGTCAACCCGTTCCCGGTCGATATCCTCGAGCACCGCGCGGAGCGCCTCGAGGTTGCCGTGGACGTCGCTGATGATGGCCCGCTTCACGCTTCTCTCGTCCCTCGGCGGGCACCCGTCCGAGGGCCGCGGAGCGCCCGATGCGCAACGACCGAGAGACTACGACCCCCCCGATCCGCGGTCAAGAACGCGGATCGACGCCGCACGCCGTGAAGACCCTCGCCATCGACACGAGCCTCGCCGCGGGTTCCGTCGCCGCGCTCGCCGCCGGCGCCGTGGCGGAAGCGCCGCTGCCCGCCGGGGACCATGCCCGGCTGCTCGTCCCCGCGCTCGTCGAGGTCGCGGGGCGGCTCGGTTGGGCGCCGCGCGACGCCGAGCTCGTGGCCGTGGTCCGCGGCCCCGGATCGTTCACGGGCCTGCGGGTCGGCGTGACCACGGCCAAGGCGCTGGCGTGGGCCGGCGGCGCGCGGCTCGTCGGCGTGTCGGCGTTCGACGTGATCGCGCGGCGGACGGCGCGGGCGTTGCCCTCCCACGACGGTCCCGTCGCGATCGCATTCGACGCGGGGCGCGGCGAGGTGTTCGCCGCGACCGCCGCGCCCGATCCGCGGGCGCCGACCGGCTGGCGCGTGGCGCCGGGATCGCTCGCGCCCGCCGCGGCGTGGCTCGACGGGCTCGCGGCGGGAACGTGCGTGGCGGGCCCCGCCCTCGCGGCGCCCGGCGTCACGATTCCCGCGGGGCTCGTCGCGGCGCCGCGCGAGGCATGGTTTCCGCACGTGGCCGAGGTCGGCGCCGTCGGCCGGCTGCTCGCCGCGGCTGACTGCCTCGACGACCCTGCCGCCCTCGTGCCCGACTACCTCCGGCCGAGCTACGCCGACGAGAAGCGCCGGCCGTGAGGCCGCACGGACCGGCGGGCTTCTGCGCCTCCGCGGCCGCGGCTACGATTCGGGCCTGTCATCGGTCGTCCGCGGCCCCGAGACCCAGCCATGCCCCCGATCACGAAGCTCCTCGTCGCCAACCGCAGCGAGATCGCGATCCGCGTCTTCCGCTCGGCGCACGA
>JBJTJO010000301.1:0-15582 GCA_046095965.1 Planctomycetaceae bacterium | reverse complement strand
GTCTTCATCTCCTCCTCGGTCTGCACGTAGTAGACGGTCTTCTTCGAGCGGACGCGGAACAGCGGCGGCTGGGCGACGTAGACGTGCCCCTCGGCCACGAGCCGGTACATCTGCCGGTAGAAGAAGGTGAGCAGGAGCGTGCGGATGTGCGAGCCGTCCACGTCGGCGTCGGTCATGATCACGACCTTGTCGTAGCGCCGCTTGGCGAGGTCGGCCTCGGCGCCGATCCCGGCGCCGATCGCCGAGATCACGCTCCGCACCTCCTCGTTGGCGAGCACCTTGTCGTCGCGGCTCTTGTAGGCGTTGATGATCTTGCCGCGGAGGGGCAGGATCGCCTGGTACTCGCGGTGCCGCCCCCCCTCGGCGCTTCCGCCGGCGCTGTCGCCCTCGACGAGGTAGAGCTCGCAGCGCTCGACGTCGCGACTCGTGCAGTCGCGGAGCTTGCCCGGCAGGCCGCCCCCGGAGAGCGCCCCCTTCCGCTCGCGGAGGAGCTGCTTCGCCTTCTTCGCCGCCTCGCGGGCCTCGGCCGCGAGCACCCCCTTCTGGGCGATCGCCTTGGCGCTCTTGGGATTTTCCTCGAGGTACTTCGCGAGGTGGTCGCCGACCGCCGAGTTGATGATCCCCTCGACCTCGCCGTTGCCGAGCTTCGTCTTCGTCTGGCCCTCGAACTGCGGGTGGGGCACGCGCACGCTGATCACGGCGGTGAGCCCCTCGCGGACGTCCTCACCGGTCGGCACGAGATCCTTGTAGAGGCCGCTCTTCTTGCCGTAGGCGTTGAGGGCCCGCGTCAGCGCAGCCCGAAAGCCGGAGACGTGGGTCCCCCCCTCCGTCGTCGAGATGTTGTTGACGTAGCTGTGGAGGCTCTCGGTGTATTCCCCGGTGTACTGCAGGGCGATGTCCCAGGAGACACCCTCGCCCGAGCCCTTGATCGTGATCACGTCGGCGTGGATCGGGTCGCTCGCCTTGTTGAGGTGCTCGACGAACTCCTCGACGCCCCGCTCGTAGAAGTATTCCTCGGTGGTGCCGCTGGCCGCGTCGGTGAACGAGATCCGCACGCCGGAATTCAGGAACGCCAGTTCCCGGAGGCGCCGCGAGAGCACGTCCCAGGAGAACTTCGTCTGCGGGAAGATCTGCGGATCGGGCTTGAAGGTCGTCTTCGTGCCGGTCCGCGTGGTGGTGCCCATCTTCCGCACCGGGCCGGTGGGCTCCCCGCGCTGGTACTCCTGCTGCCAGACGTTGCCCTCGCGGGAGACCTCGACCTCGCACCACTCGGAGAGGAAGTTGACGACCGTCACGCCGACGCCGTGGAGACCGCCGGAGGTCTGGTAGGCCCCCTTCTCGAATTTGCCTCCGAACTTGAGCACCGTCATCACCCCTTCGAGGGTTGAGACGTCGCGGTCCATCTCCTCGGAGAGCTGCGGGTGGCGGTCGGTGGGGATGCCGCGGCCGTCGTCCTCGACCGTCACGCTGCCATCCACGTTCACCGTCACGCCGACGTGCCGCGCGTGCCCGGCCATGCACTCGTCGATCGAGTTGTCCACCACCTCGTAGACGAGGTGATGCAGGCCGCGCGACGTGTTGTCGCCGATGTACATGCCGAACCGCTCGCGGACGTGGTCGCGGTCGGAGAGGTGCTTGAGGTCGGCCGAGGTGTATTCCTGCTGGGTCTTGTCGTCGTCGCCCATGGCGGGTCTCCGGGTCGGTGCGGTGCGGTGCGTCAGTCGCCGGCGAGGCGGCAGCGGATGTCGGTGATGCCCGCGTCGGGCGCGAGGGCCTGCAGCCGCGCGACGACGTCGCGCTTCTGGAAGCCGAGTTCCTGCACGTGGGCCGAGTGGCGCACGAACACCTCGAGCACGCCGCGGCGCACGGCCCCCGCGCGGGACGCCCCCTTGAGCGCGGCCGGTGCGGCCGCCTCCCAGGCGCTCGCGAGGGCCGCGGAGCCCTGCTCGCGGTCGTACCCCGTGCGGGCCATGAGCCGCGACACGATCCGCCCGATCGCCTGCGGGCCGGATGCGGCGGGTGGGGTGGGACGGCGGGGACTGGACATGCTGGGCATCGCGGCGGGAACGTCAGTCGGTGGCCAGCGGCATGATGACGTAGCCATAGCCGTCCTCGGCCCGGCACACGCAGGCGCTCTGCGGGTCGGTGATCTCGACGGCCACGGTCGCACCGCCGTCGAGGACCCGGAGGAAGTCGCCGACGAACCGCGGATCGAGCTTGATCCGCACGGCGGCGCCCGTGTGGTCGAGCGGCAACTCCACGCGGCTCTCGCCGCTCTCGGCCGAGCGGCCCGAGAGGACGAGCTGCCCCGGCTCGAAGGAGAAATCGACCCCCTTCGACTGCTCGCTCGTGACGATCGCCGCCTGCCGGACGGCCGCCAGGAACGGACCGGCCACCAGGTTCACGCGGATCGCGTCCGGCCGCTCCGGGAAGACGTCCCGCCACCGCGGGAAGCGGCCCGACACGAGCCGGGCGGAGATTGTCGTGGGCCCGGTCCGCACGACGATCTCGTTGGCGTCGCCCGCGACGAGGACCGGGGCGTCGGCGGCACCGAGACAGCGCTCGATGAGCTGCATGGCCCGGGCCGGCACGATGGGCTGGGCATCCTGCGGGTCGCCACGGCGTGTCGCCGGGCCCTGCATCTTCGCCAGGCGGCGGCCATCGGTGCCCACGGCGATCACGCCGTCGGGGGAGAGTTCCAGGAGCACGCCCCCGAGGGCATAGCGACTCGACTCGTTGTCGGTGGCGAACACCGTGCGGCGGACGAGCTCGCGGACGAGCGCCGTCGAGAGTTCGAAACAGTCGGTCGCGGTGAAGGCGGCCACCGACGGAAACTCGAGCGGATCCTCTGCCGGCAACCGGAACTCGCTCCGTGGTGCCTTGACGACGGTGGCGGTGCCGTCGGCGTGGATGTCGAACACGGTCCCGGCGGGACTCTCCCGCACGATCGCCATGAGCCGGCCGCTCGGGAGGAGCACGGCGCCGGGGGCGGACGTCTCCACCCCCTCCACCTCGGCCCGGATGCCCACCTCGAGATCGGTGGCCGAGAACACCGCCCCCTCGCGGGCGGCCTCGAGTTTCACGTTCGTGAGCACCGGCTTGGGCGACCTGGCCGGCACCACCGCCGAGGCGGCCTGGAGGGCGGCGAGCAGGGGCTCTTTCGTGCACCGGATCTTCATGGGGCGGGCATCATCCTTTCCGCTGTTTTCGGGCCGCGCCGGCCGCCCGACGCAGGACCCCCCATGGTACCCGGTCCACCCGGGGAAACCTATGCCCCCGGAGGCCTCGCGAGGACCGTCGCGGGCGGCTCCAAGGTTCCTGTTTCTGTCTGGATTTCATGTTTCAAGGACAGCAGGAATAAAATCTCAGACCCCAACAGAGGCATGCATGCCACGGCACCCCGTCGAGATGTCGTGGTTTGCAGGTCCAGGACGCCGATATCACACGAAACATGGGTCCTCATGATCGAAACCGGTGCCGCGAGTCCGGTGGATAACCTGCCGGAAGGATGTCCGAATCCTGTCGGTGGCTCTGTCGAGGCGTCGTCGTGATGCGGTCGCCGCCGTGGCGGCACGGCGGTGATGCGGCGTGTCGCCCGCGTCGGAAATCATGCCTGGCGGCGTCGGTCGCGACGTCGGGTCGCAAGCACGCTCGCCAGCGCCGCCGAACCGACAGGCGAACGACGCCGAAGCGCGCCTTCGGCGTCAGGAGGAGCAACCCCGGCCGCACCGGTCAGTGCCACGGCGAGGCGTTCGACGTCGGCGGCGAACGCCGGGTCGCGGGCGATCCGCGTCCCGCAGACGCGGACGGCGTGCAGGACCGTCGTGTGATCCCGGCCGCCGAAGGCCGCACCGATCGAATGGAAACTGCGGCCGGTGAGCCGCCGCGCGAGGTACATCGCGAGGCTGCGCGCCGCGGCCACCGTGCGCATCCGTGCCGGACCCAAAATCGCGGCGACGGGGACATCATGATACCGAGCCGCCGAACGGATGATTCTGCCGAGCGCCGGGGCATGGCCCGTTGCCGTGGCCCCAGACACGGGGGGGATGGTCGCCGGCACGACGAGGCCGGCCCCCAACCGGGTGACACACCGCGGATCGAGGCCGGCGGGCGGCAGGCGCGGCATCGACACGCACCACGCCGTGCCCGCCGCCATCGACACGTCAAACAGGTGGGTGAGGGATTCTTCCATATCGGCACCCGCCGCGAGGTCGATGCGGTTGACGACGACCAGCCGCAGGGCGGCGACCATGGAGGTGAAGCGGTCGAACCGGTCACCGGCGACCGCGGCGGCGAGTTCCTGGCCAAGGGTCTCTCCATGCCAGACCGCCACACCGGCCCGGGCGAGCGTCACGGTTTGGGCGGCGGCCGCGGCGGTCACGGCCGTCGCCGCGCTGCCCTCCGCGGGCGAGACGATGACGACCGGGCCGAACGTCCAGGCCGAGCGGTCGCGGGGCCCGGCGACGTGCGCGACGAGCAGGCCGACGACGTGATCGAGCAGGCGGCCGACGAGCGGCGGCGCACCGGACCGCGATGGATCGAGACGCGTCGGAGACCTGGTCATCGGACGCCCCGCAGGGTTTGCGCCTGTCGGCCTCCGTGCCGCCTCTTCCGCCGCCTCCGAACCGCAGCAGCGTAGTGGCGCGATCGACCGTGGTGAAGGGGACGACGTTTGCCGCGGTCCCGGGCCGTGACCCGCGTACGGCGCCGGCCGTCACCCGCCGGCGCGCCGCGCCATGCGGGCGAGCACGCGCCCGAGCCGTTCCGCCGCGGCATCGACGTCCGCCGCGGTCGTGTCAGGCCCAAGGCTCAGGCGCACGGCACCGGCGACGATGGATTCGGAAAGCCCCATGGCGACGAGCGCCGGCGCCGGCTCGCTCGACCCGCTCGCGCATGCGGTGCCGGTGGCACAGCAGACGCCCTCGAGGTCGGCGGCCATCACGAGCGCCTGCCGGTCGAGTCCGGGGAACGCGACCGTGGCGACGTGCGGCGCCCGGGGTGAGTCGCCGCCGATGACGACCGCGTCGCTGCCGGCCGCGCTCGCCGCAGCCAGCAGTCCCGTCTCGAGCCGGTCGCGGAGCGTCGCGATCTGGCGGGCGACACGCTCGCGATCGACGAGCGCCACCTCGAGCGCGCGGGCGAACCCCACCGCGAGGTCCACGGCTTCCGTGCCCCCGCGCAGCCCGGACTCCTGCGTGGCCGGCACGACCGCGGCGAGCGCCACGCCGTGGCGGACCACGAGACCGCCGATGCCGCGGGGGCCCCCGAACTTGTGGGGCGCAAGCGCGAGCGTCGTGGCGGCGGCCGGCGGCAGGCCGAAGGTCCCGGTCCCGTGGCCGCCACCTGCGAGCATGGCCTGCGTCGCATCGAGATGCACCCGGCGTCCTGGCCGCGCGGCCGCCCAGGCGGCCAGCCCGAGGGCGTCCTCGCGCGAACCCGACTGGCCGCAGACGAGCGTGGCCGAGAGGATGGCACCGGCGGTTTCTTCCGCGGCATCCACCGGCAGCGCGAGCGTGCCGTCGGCCCGCAGGGGCACGTCCACCTGCTCCCAGCCGCGGGCCACGAGTTCCCGCGCGGCGGCGCGGCCGCTCGAGTGATCCCGGGCCGAGACCAGGACGCGGCCCCGGGATTCCGTGGCCAGCCCGAGGATCCCCAGGCGGTTGGCCTCGGTCGCGCCGCTCGTGAACACGAGCGCGGCCCCGGGGCCGAGATCGGTCCCCACGAGGGCCAGGATCCGCTCCCGGGCGTCCTCGAGGAGGTGTCTCGCCCGTCGGCCCGCCGCGTGCGGACTCGACGGGTTGGCGAACGCGGCCGCGCGGGCCTCCGTCATTGCCGCGGCCACCTCCGGGAGGAGCGGCGTGGCGGCAGCATGGTCGAGGTAGATGAGATCCGGCGCGCACGCGCCGGCGGCCTTGGTGGTCATGGACGGCGAGTGTACGTCGGGGCAACCCCTCCTGGATCGTCGCCTGAGGTGTCGTTGCGCGCTGACGGTGATGCAGCGTCAGCCCGCGGTCTCGTTGAGAAATTTCTCGATGCGGTCGAGGCCGCGGGAGAGTTTTTCCTCGCTCGCGGCGAACGACATGCGGACGTGGCCCTCGGCGCCGAAGGCGCTGCCGGCCACGAGGGCCACCTGCTCGCGCTCGAGGAGCGCCTCGCACCACGCGAGACTCGTCGCGATGCCCCGCGACCGCGCGAGGCAGTCGCGGATCTCGAAGAAGGCGTAGAACGCGCCGCCGATCTCCGGGATCCGCACGCCCGGCATCGCGCGGAGCCTCGCGGCCACGAGGTCGCGCCGCTTCTGGAACGCGCGACACATCTCGGCCACGCACTCCTGCGGGCCGGTGAGCGCGGCGAGCGCGGCGTGCTGGCTGACGCTCGACGGGTTGCTCGTCTCCTGGCTCTGGAGGTTGCCCAGCGCCTTGGCGAGCGGCTCGGGGGAGATCGTCCAGCCGATCCGCCAGCCGGTCATCGAGTAGGTCTTGCTCACGCCGGCGACCACGACCGTGCGGTCGGCGAGGCCGGGCCGCAGCGTGGGGAACGAGGGGGACTGGCGGCCGTCGAACACGAGCTGGTCGTAGATCTCGTCGGCGACCACGGCGAGGTTCGCCTCGATCGCCACGTCGGCCAGGGCTGCGAGCTCTCCGGGCGTGTAGACGACCCCCGTGGGGTTGCTCGGCGAGCAGAGCAGGAGGATCCGGGACCGGGGGGTGAGCGCGGCCCGGAGGGCGGCCGGCGCGAGCTTGAAATCGTCCTCGATCCGCGTCTCGACGAGCACCGGCCGGCCGCCGGCGAGCTTGACGAGCTCCGCGTAGCTCACCCAGTAGGGGGCCGGGACGATCACCTCGTCGCCGGGGTTCACGAGCGCCGTGAAGGCGTTGTGGAGGGCGTGCTTCGCGCCCGAGGAGACGATCACCTGCGCGGGAGTCACCACCAGGCCGCTGCGGCGGGAGTAGTCGGCGGCCACCGCCTTGCGCAGGTCCGGGATCCCGGCGGCCGGGGTGTACTTCGTCCGCCCGGCGCGGATCGCCGCCTCGGCGGCCCGGCAGATGTGGTCGGGCGTGGGGAAGTCGGGATCGCCCACGGAGAGATCGATGACGTCGGCTCCCGCGGCGGCGAGCGCGGCGGCGCGGGCGGCCATGGCCAGCGTGGCGGACGGCTCGAGCGCGGCCATGCGGTCGGCGAGGCGGAGACTGGATGATGCGTCCATGGACTCGGGAGTGAGAAAAGGAGAAGCGGTCGGTCGGCGCGATCCGCGACGGGTCGAGATCGTGCCGATCGCACCCGCGCGGCGGTGAATGTCGGGCATGATACCACCACGCGCATGCCCTCGGAGCCGCGCGGCATGCCGTCGCAGGCCGGGGAATTTCGGAAAAATCCGGAAGATTTCTCTTGACAGTTTTTCACTCCATCCCTCACAACCTTGCCTTCGTCGCCCGATCCCACCGCGAGAGCGCCCAGGGGATCGGGTGTGTGCAGCGTGTACGGGCGCTCGTGGAAGGAGCCAGATCGATGGCCAAGAAGAAGAAGAAGGCCGCCAAGAAGGCCGCCAAGAAGAAGAAGGGCCACGGCTGAGTCATCCGGTGACGGGCCCGTTCGCGGGAGCGTCACCACCGGCGTCGCCACGGCTTCGCCACGGATGACCCATGCCACGGCGGCCTCGTTCGCGAGGCTCCCGTGCCCACTGTGCCGCGGCCTTCCCCGCCATCGCGCGGGGGGGTGACCGGGGCGATCAGCGTTCAGACGAGAAAGGCCGGCCCGGGCCCTTGGGCGCCCGGGCCGGCCTGATTGTTGCGCTGAAACAGTCCTCCGCTTCCCCCCACCCTCTCCCCGAGGGAGAGGGTTGATGCAGCGCCGAGCCTCGGCCGGCTTGCCGGAAGAAGCGGCTGCGAAGTCCTCGTTCGCCACGTCGCTACCATCGGGGGTATGTCCGAGGGTTGCCTTTCGCGATCGACAACCTCAGCCGCGCCTGCGTGGCGGGGCGATTTCCTGCTCGTCGCCTGCCAGGGGGGCGCGGAGCGGGCGGTCGCGGCCCGGCAGGCCGTCGCCTTCTCCGGGGCCCGGCAGGCCGCCTGGCGGCGGGGCCTCGTCACGTTCCGGCTCGAGCCCGGCGTCGATCCCTCAGACGATTTTTTCCCGGCCGACCTCGTCTTCGGCCGCGCGTGCCTCCGCTCGCTCGGCCAGGTGACCGGCTCCGACGAGGCGACGCTCGTCGCCGCCGCCCTCGCGACCGCCGGTCCCGCCGCGTGGGAGAACGTGCACGTCTGGAACCGCGTGGCGACCGTGGACGCCCCGGTCGCGGAGATTCGCGCGCGGCTCCTGGCAGCGGCCGGGCTCGCCGCGATCGACGCGCAAGCGGAGCCCGGCGACCTCGTGCTCGACGTCGTCATCGACGCGGCCGACCGGTGGTGGGTGGGCTGGCACCGGGCCGCCTCGCCGCCGAGCTGCTGGGCAGGCGGCATCTATCCGCGGCACCTGCCGGAGGGCAAGGTGTCGCGGGCGTGGCTCAAGCTCGACGAGGCGATCGCCACGTTCCGGATCGGCCTGCAGCCCGGCGAGCGGGCGATCGAACTCGGCGCGGCCCCCGGCGGCGCATGTCAGCGACTGCTCGAGGCCGGACTCGACGTCGTGGCGGTCGATCCCGCACTCGTCGATGAGCGGGTGGCCGCCCACCCGCGGTTCGAGCAGTGGCGGATGCGGGCCCGCGACGTGAGACTGCGGCGGTTCCGCGGCTGCGACTGGCTCGTCTGCGACATGAACATCGATCCCCGGAGCACGCTCGCGGCGATCGAGCGGGTCGTGACCGCCCCCGGCGCGCGGCCCCGGGGCATCGTGGCCACGCTCAAGCTGCCCGAGTGGTCGCGGGCCGCCGAACTGCCCGCGTGGCTCGCGGCGTTTGGCGGGTGGGGCTACCGGCCGGTGGCGCGGCAACTCTCGACCGGCGGCCGCGAGATCTGCGTGGTGGCGCGGCGGGACCGCAGCGGGTAGCCCGCGGGCCGTCAGGCCGGCGCGAACGCGCGGGCGAGGCGGACGAGGATCTCGACGAGCCGGTCGGTCGGGCAGCCGGCGTTGATCCGGATGAACCCCGGCGTGCCGAACTCGCGGCCGTCGGAGGGGCCGAGGCCGGCGGCCTCGCAGGCGGCCTGCGGGTCGGCCACGCCCGTGCCGCGGCAGTCGATCCAGGCGAGGTAGGTGGCGCGGGCCGGCGCCACGGTGAGCCCGGGAATCCGCGCGACCGCCTCCCCGATCAGGTCGCGGTGCCGCTCGAGCAGCGCGACGAGCCGCCGCCGCCAGGCGTCGCCGTGCCGCCACGCCGCCTCGGCGGCGGCGTAGCCCAGCGGATTGACCATCGGCACGAGCCCGCCGCCGGCCGGCCGAAACCTCCCCTTCATGGCGGGCTCGGGGAGGATCGCGGCGGCGCAGGCGAGCCCCGCGAGGTTCCAGGTCTTCGAGGGGGCGGTGAGCGTGACCGCGCGGCGGGCCGCGGGGTGGTCGAGACTCGCGAACGGCACGTGCGCGAGGCCGTCGAGCACGAGGTCGCTCCAGATCTCGTCGCTGACGACGACGAGGCCGTGCCGCTCGGCGACGTCGGCGATGCGCAGCAACTCCGCACGCGAAAAGACCGTGCCCGTCGGGTTGTGCGGATGGCAGAGCCAGAGGAGTTTCGCGGTCGCGGCCGCGGCGTCGAGGGCGGCGAAGTCGATCGTCCACGCGTCGGCTCCCTGCACGAGCGGCACCCGCTCGACGCGGCGGCCGGCGAGGCCGGGGAGCGTGAGGAACGGCGGGTAGACCGGCGTGAACGTGACGATGCCGTCGCCGGGCGCGGCGAGGAGCCGCGCGGTGAGCGCCAAGCCCGTCACCACGCCGGGCGTGCCCGTGATCCGCGCGGGATCGACCTCCCACCCGTGGAGCGCGGCCAGGTGCGCGGCCAGGGCCGGCGCGAATCCCGGCGGGTCGTGCGTGTAGCCGAACACGCCGTGCTCGACGCGGGCGCCGATGGCGTCGAGCACCTCGGGGGGCGCCCGGAAGTCCATGTCGGCCACCCAGGCCGGGATCACGTCGCGGCCCCGCCAGCGGTCCCACTTCTCGGAGCCGGTGCCCGCGCGGTCGGGGCAGGAGGCGAACGCGGGATCGGGCGCCGGGGTCGGGGGCATGGCGGGAAGAAGTGTACCCTCCGCCCCCTCACGCGTAGCGGTAGATCGCCGCCACGCCGCTCTCCGTCGGCATCGAGTTCCGCGCGAGCGACACGACCGTGCCCCCCTTGGCGAGCACCGTCTCGGCGACCGCGCCATACACGTCCTCGCCGCCGGCCGCCGGCCCGCCGAACGCGATGGCGCCGGTCGCGCGGTCGAACCGTCCCGCCTCGCAGCGGTCGGCCTCGACGAGGAGCGTGGCCACCTGCCCGGCCACCGCGGCCCGCGCCACGTCGGCCAGGTCGCTGGCGCCGAGATCGCGATCGCGGGCGTGCGCGAAGGCGCGCACCTCGCGCTCGATCCGCGCGGCCCGGGCCCGCGCGAACACCGGCACCACCGCGGCGAGGAGTTCGTCGGGCGCGAGGAGGTGGGGATCGAGATCGACGGGCTCGTCCCCGAGGAGCGGGTTCGCGGACAGCCCGCGGAACGTGGCGGCGAGTCGGGCCTGCGCGACGAGCACGAGCGGCAGCTCGCCGGGCCGCGACACCTGCTCGTGGACGACCTCGTCCACGTGCCGCAGGAAGATCTCCGTGTCGCGGTCGATGTCGTCGCGCCGCGAGCCGAAGCCGCCGTGCACGAACGCCGTCGCGCCGCGGCCGGCCGGGCCCATGCCGTGCTTGACGCGGTGCGGCTCGACCGTCTCCGCGCTGATCACGTCGGGCCGCACGAGCGCCGCGACCGGCTCCCGGCCGGGGGTGGCCACGAGGGGCACCGGGTCGAGCCGCTCCCCGGAGGCGCCCCGCGGATCGTGCCAGACGCGGCCGGCCCACACCCGCGCCGAGCGGCTCGTGAGCGCGAGCACGGTGAACCGCTCGAGCGCCGTCGCGGCGCGGAGCAGCGGCATCACGTGGAACCGGTCCCCGGCCACGGCCAGCGGTGCCACCGGCCGCTGGAGCGGGAACACCCGTGCATGGCCGCCGGCGGCGAGGACGGCGAGTCCGTCCTGCGTGTGCTGCCAGAACCGGGCGTCGGTCGCGAGCAGGTCGAAGGGATGGAGGAGCCGCTCGACTGCCGCGCGCGACCGCGTGGCCGCCAGTTCGGTCTCGAGCGCCGCGACGAGCCGCGCGAACGTGGGCCGGTCCACCGTGTTGTCGGGGACGTTGCGGTGCGTCGGCATGTAGAGCGACAGGCACGGCGGCTCCGGCGGGTCGAGGAGCGATCGCACCGCCTCGATCGAGAGCGTCTCGACCGCGAGCACCTCGTCCACGACAGCCGTCATCGGAACCTCCCGGCCGCGCGGGCCGCCCTCTCCGGGCCACCCTGCCGCCGAGTTCCGCCGGTCGCGGCCCTGGGGCGCCACGCCGGAAGCCGATGCCGTTCGGCGGATCGATCGTCACGGGTCGTGAGCCGCCGGGCAAGCGCGCCGGGTGGGTGCCGCCACGTGCGGCCGCGGCCGCCGGGGGACAGTTGCGCGCGAGTCCCTCCGGCGATGCCGCGCGACAGTGCAAAAGCAGCCTTCAGCCCCGCGGGGGGTCGGTCCTATACTTCGCGCCATGGCCAGGCGTCATTCGCGGCACGGGTCGGAGCGGCGGCCGCGGCGGTTCGCCGTGTTCTCGTTGGCGCTGCTCGCCGTGCTCGGCGCGGCCGCCTGGCTGGCCCCGGCGGTGGCGGTGCTCACGAGCCTCCGCGACCGGCCGCTCGCCGCGGCGCTCGCCGGCATCGCGGGCAGCGTGTCGAGCGGGTCGGCGCGATGGGCGTGGCTGGGGCCGATCGAGTTCCGTGACGTCGTGCTCCGCGATGCCGCGGGGCGGGCCATGGCGATCGTGCCCGAGCTCGTCATCGATCGCGGCCTCGTGCACCTGGCCCTCTCCCCGCGCGACCTGGGCACCATCCGGCTCGTCGGCCCGGAGGCCGTCGTCGAGGTGCGTCCCGGCGGCAGTTCACTCGAGGACCTCTTCGCACCCTGGCTCGCCACGCCCGCGGCCGCCGCCCCGGCGTTGACGCTCGAGGTGGTGGACGGTGTCGTCGAATTCGTGGACCTGCCCCGCGGCGACTCCTGGCGGGTCGCGGACCTGTTCGCCGCGGTCGCCCTCGACCGGGGTGGCACGCCGGGCGGCTGGACGGTGGGCGGCCGCCTGCGGCACGCCGGTGGCCCGCGGGACGCCGCGGGTGCCGATGCACCCACGCCGGCGCGGCGGCTCGACCGGTCCACGGTCGCCGCCGGCGCCGCCGCGGCGCTGGCCCATGCCGGCGGCTTTTCCTGCTCCTGTTCCTGCTCCGGGTCCGGAGGTGCGGACGGCCCGGTGGCGGACCGGACGGTGACCGTGACGGCCCACCAGCTGCCCCTCGGCGCCTCGAGCGTCGCGGCGACGCGGTTCGGCTCGAGCCACGTGGCCGACGGCCTCGCCGACGTCCGGCTCGACGTGACCCTCGATCCCGGCGGCGCGCGGGTGGAGGGTGTGGTCGAGGCGCGGCGGCTGGCCGTGTGCCGCGCCGACACGCTCGCCGAGGTGCTGGCGATCGACGCCGTCGATGTGCCGGTGGACCTGGCCATCGCCGACGGCCGCGTCGTCGTGACGAAGCTCGCCGCCCGCTCGCGACTCTTCCGGGCCGAGGCCTCGGGAAGGATCCGGCTGCCCGAGACCGGGACGTGGGACTGGATCGACGGCCTCGCCGGCGACGATTTCGCGATCGCCGCCGACGTGGACCTCGCCGCGGTCGCCCGGGGCCTCTCCGGCGGGCTCGTCGTCCGCGACGACGTGCGCGTCACGGGGGGGCACGTCGAGATCGCGGCGGCCGCCCGCGCGGACGGAGACGCCCGCGTGCTCGAGGTTCGCGCCGCGGCCCGCGATCTGGCGGCCGACCAGTCGGTCGTCGATGCGACCACGGGGCAGCGGTCGGAGCGGCCACTGCGCTGGACGGAGCCCTTCGCGGGCTGGCTCAGGGCCCGCTGCGGCGTGGCGGGCGGTCTGCGGATCGAGGAGGCCCGCGTGACATCGGGGGCGCTCGAGGTGACCGGGGCCGCGGACGCGGGCGGGGCGACGGTCCAGTGGACCTTCGACGCGGGCAAGCTCGTCGCCGAGGCCGCGGAGGTGGTGGACTTCGCCGGTGCCACGCTCAAGGGCACGTCGCGCGGCCGCATCGAACTGAGCCGGCCCACGGCCACGGGCCCGAGCCGCGTGAGGCTCGTCGCCGACCTCGAGGACGTGGAGGTGGCCCTGCCCGGCCGGCCGACCTGGCGGGACGAGCAGGTGTCGATCGAGGCCGAGACCACCTGCCGACTCGCCGCCGGGACGGCGCACCTCGAGGGGGCGCACGCGGTCGTGACGAGCGGCGACGACGTGCTCGAGGCCACGCTTGCCGGCGCCGCCGCCATCGACCTCGCCGGCCTGTCCCGCGGCACGGCGCTCGTGCCGGTGATGCCGGCCGGCCGGTCCACGGCGGCCGACGTCACGCTCGCCGGCGATCTCGGCCGCTGGCACGCGCGGCTCGCGCCGCTCCTGCCCCGAGCGGCCGGGGAGGGCGTCGAGATCGGCGGCCGCGTCAAGGCGGCGCTCGCCGCGGTGGCGCGGGACGACGCCTGGGAGATCACGCGGGCCGGTGCCGAGGTCGAGCGGATGGACATCGTGGCCCTCGGCCGTCGCGTCGTCGAGCCGCGGCTCGTGGCCTCCGCCGCCGGCGTCGTGCGGCCTGCGGCCGGGCGGATCGATCTCGCCTCGGCGGAGGTGCTCACGGCGACCGTGTCGCTGCGGACCGCCGGCCTCGCGTGGCGGTCGGCACCGGCGGGCACGGCCGGCGGCTGGCGGGATCGGCTCCGCGGCCGCGTGCAGTGGCAGGCGGACGTGGGCCGGCTCGAGCGCTGGCTCGTCGCGCCGGAGACCTGCGGCCGCTGGCCTGCGGCTGGCCGGGCGTGGGGCACGCTCGAACTCGTGGACGGCGCCGACACCCTCGACATCGTCGTCGAGGCCACCGGCAGCCAGCTCGCGCTGGCCGAGGTCGTCGCCGCGGCGCCCGCGGCACCGCGGCCGGTGTGGGCCGAGCCGCAGGCGACGCTCGTGGTGGAGCTCGCGGTGCCTCCGGCGACCCCGGACACCGTGCGCATCGACCGGCTCGCGCTCGAGTCATCGACGCTCGCGGTGCAGGCCCGCGGCACCGTCGGCGGTCGCCCGCGGGCGTTCGATCTCGACGGCACGCTGGCCTACGACTGGCAGCAGGTGTCGCGCGTGCTCGCGCCCTGGACGGGCGGCCTCGTGCAACTCGCGGGCGCCGGCGGCCGGCCGTTCGCCCTGCGCGGGCGTCTCCCCGGCGACTCCCCGCACGTGGCGCCCGCGCCGGCGGCCCCCGACCTGGCGGCGATCCCGCTGCCCGAAGACTGGGTGGCGGCGGCCCGGGGTGGCGGTGGGACGGAGGCCCCGGTGGCACGCGTCACGCGGCCCGTGGCGGTCGCGGCCCGCGGGCCTGCGGGCGTCGAGATCCTGCGGTCCCTCGCGGTGGACACGTCGGTCGCGTGGCAGGCGGGCGACGTCGCCGGCTTCCCGCTGGCGGCCGGGGAGGTTCCCGTGCGGCTGCTCGACGGCCAGCTCGCGTTCGGGCCGTTCGACGTGGGAGTCGCGGGCGGCAGGGTCCGCGGCGCGCCGTGGATGGCCCTGGCGACGGAGCCGCGGGAGATCGTCGTGCCCGGTGGCCGCGCCGTCGAACGCGTGGCCGTCGGCGGCCAGCCGGTCCGGCGGCTCGTCGCCTGGTTGTCCCCGCTCGTGGGCAATGCCACGCAGGCCAGCGGCTTCGTGAGCGTCGATCTCGCCGGCGCGCGGCTGCCACTGTCCGATCCGTTCGCCGGCGTGGCCGAAGGGCAGGTGACGTTCGAGGCGCTCGAGGTCACCCCCGACCCGTCGCTGAAGCCCCTCGCGACCCTTGTGGCGAAACTCCAGGCCCTGATCGATCCGCGGCTCGCGTTCGGCGACGCGCCCGTGCTCATGCGGGTGCGGCCCGACCCGGTCCACGTGCGGCTCGTCGAGCGCCGGCTGTGGCACGAGGGGCTCGTCATCGACTCTGGTCCGCTCACCGTCAAGAGCAGCGGCAGCGTCGGGGCCGATGGCACGCTGGCCATGGTGGTGGAGGTGGCGCTGCGGGGCGACATCGTCGGGCAGACTCCCGTCGTCGCGCAGCTCCTGCGGACGCCGCTGGCCATCCCGCTCACGGGCACCGTCGAGCGGCCGCAGTTCGACGCCCGCGCGATCGACATGATCCTCGCGCGGATCGTGGAGAACACCGCACAGGCCGTGATCGGCGACGGGCTGGCCCGTGGCCTCGAGGCGCTCGCGGGCATGGAACTGTTGCGGCGCGGCAGCCGGCTCTCGGTGCAGCCCGTGACGTCGGGCCAGTTCGACGCCATCGTGCGGCTCGCCCGCGGCGGGGCGCGGCGGGCCTGACGAGCGGTCCCGGTGTCACGGCC
>JBJTJO010000300.1:0-3267 GCA_046095965.1 Planctomycetaceae bacterium | reverse complement strand
GCAGAGGAGCACGATCACGAGGATCGCCGCGAACGTGTAGACGGAGTTTTCGAGCACCTGGGAGAACATCCGCGTCCAGAGCACCTGGAGCGCGAGGGCCCCGAAGCCGGAGAGCCAGGCGAGCGCCGTCGTGGTGCGCGTGCCGAGCCGCCCCCGCTCGGCGGGGGTCGGGCGGCGGGCGGCGTGGCGGCGCTCGCGCCGGCGCCGGCCGGCCGGGGCTGGCGCCTGCGGCTCCGGTCGGCGATCCCGCGGCGGCGCGGCCTCCGCCGCGGCCCGCCGCGGCAGCGCGAGCGCGAGTGCCGCGACCGTCGCCGAGATCGCGATCGCGAGCAGCCGCGTGCCGCGAAAGCCGAGCGCGAGCGGCAGGTGGAAGCCGGCGGCGAAGGCCCCGAGGGCGGCGCCGAGCGTGTTGACGCCGTAGACCAGCGCGGCGGTCGTGCCGCGCGCAGCCCGATCGCGGACGACGTGCTGCGCCAGCGCCGGGATCGTGCCGCCCATGAGGAACGTCGGCGGAACGATGACGGCGGCCGCGATCGCCACGTTGACGACGTCGAGCCACGGGCCCGGGCCGACCGCCTGGTAGACCGCGGGATAGATCGCATGGCAGGCGTGGAGCAGCCCGAAGCAGACGGCGGCCGCCGCCGCGATGCCCGCCTCCAGCCAGCCGTAGAGCCGGAAGGGATCGGCACTCGCGGCCGCCCGCCCGCCCCAGAACCAGCTCCCGGCGGCGAGCCCCGCGAAGAACGTGGCGAGCGTCGCCGCCGCCGCGTGCGACGTGCTGCCGAAGAGCAGGCCCATCTGCTGCATCCACGAGACCTCGTAG
This sequence comes from Planctomycetaceae bacterium, assembly GCA_046095965.1. Lineage (GTDB taxonomy): Bacteria > Planctomycetota > Planctomycetia > Pirellulales > UBA1268 > QWPN01. The sequence goes on along the minus strand of JBJTJO010000300.1, from coordinate 2,444 downwards.
ACGAGGCCGGCGAAGCCGGAGAGGAAGACGAGCAGATGCGGCATGTCGTGAGGATACCGGCGCGGTCAGCGGCTCGCCTGCGATCATGCTCGCGGCCCGGAACCGCATTCATTCACTCGCTCTCCCCACGGGAGAAGCAAACACCCACTCCACTCCCTCTCCTCTGGGAGAGGGCCGGGGTGAGGGTGCAGGGAATCCGCGCAGCTTCACCTGCACCCTCACCCGGCCTGCGGCCGGCCTCTCCCAGAGGGAGAGGCGATGATGTGTCCTCCCCGTCGGTTCGCGGGCGGCAATGAAGCTCTCCCTCTCTTCCTCTCTCCCTCTTGGAGAGGCGGAAGCCGGTTCCGAATCGGCCCTTCGGCGCACCAGCGCGGTGCGGAGGCGACGCCGGGCGTGCGGATCAGCGCGGCGCGGTTGCGTGTGGTGCCGGGTGTTCCGTCGCGGTGCGGATGCCGGCCTCGGCGGCGGCGGCGAGCGCGTCGATCTCGTCGAGTGAGACGCACAGGGGCGGCATGATGACGACCACGTCGCCGAGCGGCCGCAGGAGCGCGCCGTGGTCGCGGGCCGCGCGACAGGCACGCATGCCGCGTTTCTCCTGCCACGGGTAGGCGGCCCCCGTGGCCTTGTCGGCCACGAGGTCGATGCCCGCCATGAGGCCGCACTGGCGGACGGCCCCCACGTGGTCGAGCGCGGCGATCCGCTCGATGTGCGCCCGCAGCCGCTCGATCTTCGGCGGCAGCGACTCGAGCACCCGTTCGTCGCGGAACACGTCGAGCGACGCCAGGCCGACCGCCGCCGCCAGCGGGTTGCCGCCGTAGGTGTGGCCGTGAAAGAAGGTGCGGCGGTCGCCGTGGGGCCCGAGGAACGCGTCCCACACCCGCCCGGTCGTGAGCGTGGCAGCCATCGGCAGGTAGCCCGCGGTGAGGCCCTTCGCGAGGCAGAGGAAGTCGGGGGCCACGTCCTCCTGCGCGCAGGCGAACAGCGTGCCGGTGCGGCCGAAGCCCGTGGCCACCTCGTCGAGCACGAGGAGCACGGCGTGCCGCCGGCAGAGGTCGGCCACGCCGCGGAGGAAGCCCCGCGGGTGCACCCAGATCCCGGCCGCCGCCTGGCAGAGCGGCTCCATGACGAGCGCGGCGACCTCGTGCGCGTGGTCGTCGAGCGTGCGTGCGAGCGTCGCCAGGGCCTCGTCGAGCGTCGGTGCGGGGCGGCCGGTGTGCGGGCAGGGGCCGCCGGGCGACGGCACGCGGATGGCCGCGAACGTGAGCGGCTGGAAGAGCGCCGTGAACCGGTCCACGCCGCCGACGCCGATGGCGCCGAGCGTGTCGCCGTGGTAGGCCTCGCCGAGGGCGATGAACCGTGTCCGCTCCGGCTGGGCCGGCTCGGCCTGCCGCCAGAACTGGTAGGCCATCTTGAGCGCCGTCTCGATCGCGCTCGACCCGTCGCCGGTGAAGAACACCTTGTCCAGGCCCTGGGGCGCGACCTCGACGAGCCGCCGCGCGAACTCGACCGTCGTCGGGTTCGAGAGCCCGAGGTTCGTCGTGTGGGCCACCCGGCCGAGCTGCGCCGCGAGCGCCGCGTCGAGCCGCGGATGCCGGTGGCCGTGGACGTTGCACCACATGCTCGCGGAGCCGTCGAGGTAGCGGTGGCCCTCCACGTCCTCGAGCCAGGCCCCCGCGCCCCGCTCGATGAGCAGCGGCTCGTACTCCTGCATCTGCGTGAACGCGTGCCAGACGTGCTCGCGGTCCCAGGCGCGAAGAAGGTCGGCGGACGCGGGGTGCGTGCGGCTGGCGGCGCCGACGCTGTGTGCTGTGGTCCGTGAGTCCCGAACCGGAGTTGTCATGCCGGGAGTGTAGCCCGACAGAACGCGGGCGACTTGACACCTGCCGTCACGTGGGGCGATGATGTGCGGTGAACATCTGTATCATCCGGAGAAATCCCATGACCGTCGAGGCGATTCGCGATTGGATCCATCGTCAGCCGTTCCAGCCGTTTCGCATCACCACGTCGAGCGGCGACGCCTACGAGATCCGCCACCCGGAGATGGCTTTCCTGACGCGGGCCGAGATCGTGATCGGCCTCGGGGAGCGGGATGGCATACCGTCCCGCTATCGCACGGTGTCGCTGTTGCACGTCACGGCGGCGGAGCCGATCGACTCCAGCGCCGCCGCGTAAGTGGCGGGTGCCAACGCGGCGCGAGGGTGGCCACGGCCGCGAGTGAGGCAAGGAAGCCACGTGACGGGATCGGCGGGGCGTTTTACGGCCCGCCCTGCCCCGCACCCGCCGGCTTCTCGATGCGGTAGAGCGCCTGGTCGGTCCGCAGGTAGAGGGCGCGGCCGAGGGCGGCCGGCGTGGCCATGATCTGGCCGTCGAGCTGGTTCTCGGCGAGCAGTTCGAACGCCGGGCCGGGCCGGAGCACGAACGTCTTCCCCTCGTGGTTGCCCACG
>JBJTJO010000299.1:0-5617 GCA_046095965.1 Planctomycetaceae bacterium | reverse complement strand
CGAGCCGGCTCGCGCTCGTGATCGGCGCCGACACCAACTCGCGGGTGGTCGATCCCGAGGACGTGAAGACCTGGCCGCTGTTCGGCGACGGCGCCGGCGCGGTGCTGCTGGAGCCGGTGCCGGCCGGCGACGGTCCGGATCGGGGCCTGCTCGCCTTCGCCCTCGGCCTCCACCCGCTCCAGCAGCACCGCCCCCGCCCCGTCGCCGAACAGCGGCCAGGTCTTCACGTCCTCCGGATCGACCACCCGCGAGTTCGTGTCGGCGCCGATCACGAGCGCGAGCCGGCTCGTGCCGGCGGCCACGAACTGGGCGGCCGTGACGAGCGCGTAGGCGAAGCCCGCGCAGGCCGCCGTCACGTCCAGCGCCGGCGCGTCGAGGCCGAGCCGCTCCTGGACCACGCAGGCCGTCGAGGGGATGCAGGTGTCGGGCGTGAACGTGCCGAGCACGAGCAGGTCGATGTCGGCGACAGCCCGGCCCGATCCGGCGATGGCGGCTCGTCCGGCCTCGGTCGCGAGGTCGCTCGTGGCCTCGCCGGGGGCCGCGTGCCGCCGCTCGTGGATTCCCGAGCGGGCGACGATCCACTCCGGGTCGCAGCCGAGCCGGGCGAGGTCGGCGTTGGTGACCACGTTCGCGGGCACGTGGCTGCCGATCCCGGCGACCCGGAACCCCATGGCGCGGCCGAATCGCGACGGCCGCGGCGAGGTGAGGATCTCTGACATCGGCGTCCGGTCGTCCTGCGGGGGCCCGCCGCGCCGCGGGGTCGTGTGCCTACTTCGCCGGCGGACCGTCGTCCGCCCCCGGGCCGGCTTCGCCGGCCGGCTTCTTCTGGACCAGCTCGGCCCGATCCAGATGGATCTTCGCATACTCCGCGTCCGAGACGACGTAGTACCAGTCGGCGAACCGGTTGTTGAGCTCCCGGACCCGCTTCTGGCCCCCCTTCACCTTCTCGTCATACTCCTCCTGCTTCCGCCGGTTCTCCCGCTCGACGCGCCGCCGCTCCTCGATCGCGGCCTGGGCCTTGGCCTCGGCCTCGTCGGCCTTCGCGAGTTCCTCCGCGGCACCAGCGGGCTTGCCGTCGTCCCCGGCGGCTTCCTCCCGCGCCGGCTCGGCGTCCGGCTGTGCCTCGTCCTTCTTGTCCTCCTCGTCCTTCTTCTTGGCCTCGTCCTTGGCCGCCTCGTCGGCCGGGGCCTCGGGCACCGGCTCGAGGACGGGCTTCTCGAGCAGCCCCTCGTTGAAGCGTGCCATCACGAACAGGTAGCGGCCGGTGACCTCGCCCTGTCCCTCGCCGTCGGGCCCGTCGTCCGGCTTCCCGCCGACGCCGCCGACGGTCGTGCCGTTGCCGAACCGGAGCACGTATTCCACGCCGTCCTTCGTGCCCACGACCGTCTCGCCGTCGCTCGAGACGATGTCGCCGGAATCGAAGGCGTAGAAGCCGCGCTGGGCCAGCGACCGCTTGGCCTCGAGGTCCTCCATGAACGTCTTCTCCGCCCGGAGTTCCCCGCTCAGTCCGGCGGGCTTGCGGGCCACGTCGATGATCTTCAGGTCGCAGAGCGCGTTCTTCAGGTCGTTGAGCCGGCCCGACGCGAGCTCCTCGTCGGGCCCGAGCGGCGCGGGCTTCGGCTTCCGGGCCTTGTCGAAGGCCTCGAGCTTCACCACCGACCAGGCCGCGGCCTTGTCGTCGTGGGCGAGGTCGAAGAGCCCCCGGCGATCCTGCGAGATCATGAGTCTCCCGCTCGCCTCGTCGATGCTGAACGAGCACGACGAGTCGTCGATGACCACGCGGCGGATGTCCCACGGCGAGAGCTTGAGCAGGTCCTTCTCGATCCAGTCCTCGAACCGGGTCGTGAACTTCGAGGTGTCGATCTCCACGACGTAGACCGGATCCTGGCCGGCCCTGCGGACGAACCGCAACTTCCGCCCGCCCTCGAGGGGCGGCCCAGGCCGCTTGTCCTCCTTGCCGATGATCAGCCGGGCGAGACGGTTGCCCGCGGCGTCGCGGATCTCCACGAGCTGCCCCACGCCCGTCATGCCGACCTTGATCTTCTCCGCGTCGGGCTCGATCACGCCGCAGGCCTCGTGGTCGCCCGCCGAGGTGCTGTGCACGTTGAGGAAGCGGAGGTCCACGAGCTCGGTGGCCGCGGCCGCGAGCTGGTCCTTGGCGTCGGCCGGGTAGTTCTCGTGGGCCGGCAGCACCCAGACGCCACCGGCCTGTGCCACCTTGAACGGCGCGAGCGTCGCGAGCTTGTCGTCGAACGAGACGATCTCCAGGCTCGCGGCCTTGCCCGCGTCGGAGAGCTCGGGGAACAGCACCCGTTCGGCCTCGGGCTGGACCTTCGTCGGCGTGAACCGCGGCAGCGCGAGCCAGCCGGCCGCAAGCAGCGCCGCGCCGACACCGACGAACGCGAGCGTGCGCCCCCCCATCGCGGTCGTGCCGCCCGCCGGATTCCGCGTTCCGTCCATCGCCCCCGTCATGCCGGGCCTCCCTCTCACCTGAGCCTCGATCGCGACACGCCCTCGCGCTCCTGGGCGCGGCGGCGGAAGAAGACGAAGAACGCCACCACGAGCGGCGGGATCGGGGGCAGGAGGACCGCCAGCCACTTCTGCCAGTCCTGCTCGCGGCGGATGCGGCCCTCGAGGTCCCGCTCGACCGCCTCGATCTCGGCATCGCGATTCCGCTTCAGCGACTCGATCTTGGTCTCGAGCCGCCGCTGCGCGAGTCGCTGGCGGCCGGCGAGCTGCTGCATCGCCTGCATCGCCGCCTGCGGGTCGGCGTCGCCCTGCGCATCCAGTTCGCGGATCTTCTGCTCGAACTGGCCGACCTCCTTCTGCAAGCCGGCGGTGGCCTCCTGCTCGGCCTTGTCGAAATCCTCGATGAACGCCTGCCGCTTCCGCTCGGCCGCGGTGCGGGACTCGGCCACCGCCTCCTCGATCCGCTCGAGCGTGCGGTGCCGCGGCTTCCGCTTGCGGATATCGACGAAGCGCTGATCGCCGGCGAGGTCGTCGAGGATGTTGAGGGCGAACTCCACGTTGTCGAAGTCGAGGCCGAACACCTCGTCCGGCCGGCTGCGGAGGCCGAAGATCCGGCCGTCGAGCATGTCAACGTCGGCCACGACCACGGCGCGGACCGGCTTCGCGGGGGCCGCCCCGCCCTCGGGCGCCGCGGCGTCGGCCGCCGCGGGCTTGGCGGCCCGCTCCACGAGCACGGCCAGCACGAGCGACTCGTCGGCCCGCCGCTCGAAGACCTTGAGCTGGCCCATGTCGCCACGGTTGCCCATCACGCGCTCGACCTCGATCGTGCCGGTCCGCGGCGCCGCCGTGCGGACCAGCGGCTTGAACGTGACATCGACCCCCTCCTCGCGCACGAGGCCGCCCGGGAACGGGAACAGCATCTCCTGGAGGCCCGACGTGATCCGGTCCTGCTGGTTGAAGCCCGGCGGCGCCTCCTTGGCGTCACGGGCCTCGAGGGAGGAGTCGATGAACACGAACTCCGCCGGCAGGTCGAGCTTGAGGTGCGGGTTGTAGTCCTGGCAGACCACGTAGGGGCTCGACCCCATGCCGCCGATGCCGCCCGGCCTGGCCGCGAGCCTCACGCCGAGCGCCTTCCAGAGCAGGCCGAGGTCGCCCTTGGGCTGGCTCTGCGGCCCGAACATCGCCATCGGGCCCATCGGGCTGCGCCGGGGCTGCGCCGTGCCGGGCACGTTCGTCATCAGCACCGGCAGCGGATCCTCGAACACCGCCACGGGCTGGCCGGCCGCGACCGCCGCCACGAAGTTGGCCATCTGCTCCGGCCCGAGCGAGGAGGGCTGCACGGCGAGCAGCACGTCGAACGTCTCGGTGATCGGCGCCGACGCATCGACCTGCACGAGGTCGTACTGCTTCTCGAGCTCCTCGAGGATCGGCTGCCGCGGCCGCGACTGGCCGCTCATCATGTCGAACCCGCCGAACAGGTCGGCGTCGGTCGCGAGCACCCCGAGCCGCTTCCGCTTCTGCTGGGCGGCGGTGCACACCGAGCGGATGAGCTCGTACTCGACCGGCGTGCCCCGGTCGAAGAACGGCACCACCACCTTCTCCAGGCCGCTCGTGATCGCGCAGCCGAGGAAGATCGGCTCCTCGCGGTAGGCGCCGCGGACGCGGGCCAGCACCGTCTGCGGCTCGATGCCGTACTGCCGTGCCGCGATCGACGCGGCCTCGGTCTTGGGCTCCGTGGGGATGACCTCGACCCGGATCTTCCCGCCGCCGAGCTGCTGGAACTGCCGCAGCGAGTTGAGCAGGTTGAGCCGCGTCTGGGTGTAGTCCTCGGGCACCGTCGGGCTCACGTAGGCCCGGATCTCGATCGGCCGCTCGGGGGAGAGCGTGGCCAGGAGCCGTCGCGTGTCGGGCGCGAGCGTGCTGATCCGCTCCTCCGACAGGTCGGCCCGCAGGCCGAGCCGTTGGTCGAGCCCCTGGAGCAGGAGCACGATCCCCGCCGCCGCGGCCGCGAGCCCCGCGAACCTCGCGAGGTAGTGGAGGCCCGGCGCCCCGCCGTCGCGGCGGCCGGTCCAGTGCCGCCGGCCGATGAGCACCATCGCCAGGTAGAGGCACGCCGCCACGATGCCGAGGAAGTACGCCACGGCCGGCAGGCTGACCACGCCGCGGCCGAAGTCGGAGAACTGCTCGGCGAGGCTCCAGCCTCGGACCCGTTCCGCGAGCCACGGCCCCATCACCGTGCCCGCCCGGTCGGCGAGCGCCAGGGGGGCGTTGAACAGCACCCCGAGGACGAAGCCGACCGTGAGGTTGCTCGTCAGGAAGCTCGCCACCATGCCGATCGCCAGCATGGCGATGCCGGTGAACCAGTAGCCGAGGTAGTTGGTGAGGAACAGCCCCGCGTCGGGCGTGCCCCAGCGGAGCAGGATGAGGAGGTTGCAGACGCAGGAGAACAGGAGCGCGACGGTGAAGATGCCCACGGCCGCGAGGTACTTGCCGAACACCACCTCCCAGTCGCTCGCGGGAATCGTCAGCAGCAGCTCGTCGGTCCCCTGCCGCCGCTCGTCGGCCCAGACGCTCATCGTGATCGCCGGCACGAACACGAGCAGGATGAACGGCAGGTGGCGGTTGAGCTGGTCGAGGTTGGCGAGGTTGGAGTTGAAGAACTCGGGGGGCCAGAAGGCGGCCAGCGACCCGAGCAGCACGAACACGCAGATGAAGACGTAGCCGGTGGGGTTGGAGAAGTAGGCGGTGAAGTTCCGCTTGAAGACGGCGTCGAGCACGTGCCACTTCATGAGCTCGGGTCCTGCAGCTCGGTAGCGTGGGGGGTGGGGAAGGCGGGAATGCGGCGGCCGGCGGGGCCGCGGTGGCGGGCGCTCACGCGGACCGCGTGAGCTCGGGGCAGCGTTCGTCGAGGGGGCGGCCGCCTTGGCGGAGTTCGGCGGGAGTGCCGTCGAACCGCAGGCGACCCTCGGAGATGAGGATCACCCGGTCGGCGAGGGCCTCCACCTCCTGGAGGATGCGGGTGGAGAGCAGGATCGTCTTGCTCTGGCCGAGGCGGCGGATCGTCACGCGGACCTCGCGGATCTGGTTGGGGTCGAGGCCGCTGGTCGGCTCGTAGAGAATGAGCACGTCGGGCTCGTGGAGGAGCACC
>JBJTJO010000298.1:0-6500 GCA_046095965.1 Planctomycetaceae bacterium | reverse complement strand
CGCCGCCACCCCGCATGGCCGCCCGCACCTCGGCCGCGCGGCCACGGAGCGCCCGCCGTGCGGCCGTGGCCGTGTCCGCCGCGGCGAAGACCGTGAGCGCGGGGCCACCCGCGGCGATCGTCGTGCCCGGTGTCGGCAGGTCCGCGAGCGGCGGCCAGCCGTCTGCGTCGGCCCAGCGGTCGGCGAGGGTGGCAAGGGCGGCCATGCGGGGTGGCGGCGTCAGCCCGCCATCCGACGGGACACGGCGGCCTCCGCCTCCAGGCAGTACTGCATGAGGTACGCGTCTTCGGCGCTATCCTGGTAGAAGTCCCGGAGCACCGAGATCGCGCGGAATCCGAGTGATCGGAAGAAGAGTTGCGCGGGCAGGTTCGTCTCGCGGACCTCGAGCACGAGCCGCGTCCGTCGCTCGGGAGCGAGTTTCGCGGTGAGCTTGCGGAGCATCTGCGAGCCGATCCCGAGGCGGCGGTGGGATCGCGCCACGGCGAAGTTCAGCATGTGGAGCCGCGTGCGGTGCAACTCGTAGATCATGAAGCCGACGACGGAGTCGGCCAACTCCGCCACCATGCCGATGCAGTTGCGCTGCCGCAGGCAGCGGGTGAAGTCCTCGTCGGACCAGGGAAACTCGAAGGCCTCCTTCTCGATGGACAGCACCTCGAGCATGTCGCGGCGGATCATCCACCGCACGTGGATGCCGGTCAGTCCGGCGTGCAAGACAGTCACGTTCCGCACTCCCGCTGGGGCGAAGGGGCCGCGACGGCCGGCGTTCCGGCGGCCGCGGGGGGCGAACCGTAGCAGCCCCCCGACCACTGGCCAAGGCGGCTTCGCGGCTGCTTTCAGCGGCACTGCGAGCCCCGAACCACCCTTGACCCGCGCCTCGGGCGGTCCTACCGTCCCCGCCTCTCCGTGGCCGATCGGACCGGGCCCATCGCCCGTCTCCGCGCCGCGGCCCGATGACGGCGGATGCCATGCACGATCGCGCCCACGGTCCGCTTCCTCTCGCCAGCACCGACCGTCTCGCCCGGGTGCTGCTCGCGATGGGCCTGCCGCTGCTCGTGGGCTGCGCCGGTTCGGCCATCCGCAGCCAGAGTCCCGAGATCGAGGCCCTCTCCAAGCTCGAGGCCGGCACACGGCTCGTGGGCGACTATGCCGTCCCGGCGGGCATGGGCATGAAGCGCATCGAGCGAGCGGCACTGATCACCGGACTGGCGAACACCGGCAGCGACCCGCCGCCGGGGCCGCAGCGGCAGACGCTGCTGGCCGACATGCAGGCCCGCGGCGTCGTCGACCCCAATCGGCTGCTGGCGGCGTCGTCCACGTCACTCGCCTGGGTCCATGGCTGGCTGCCGCCGGCGGTCCGCAAGGGTGACCGCTTCGACGTGTTCGTCGAAGTGCCGCCGGACAACGACACGACGAGCATCGCCGGGGGCTGGCTCATGGAGACCCGGCTCGCCGAGATGGCGGTGCTTGGCAACGTGATCCGCGACGGCCACGAACTCGGCGTCACCATGGGGCCGCTCCTCGTCGATCCGGTCGCCGAGGGCACCCGCGACTCCAAATCGAAACTCCGGGCCAGGATCCCCGGGGGTGGCGTGGCGCTCGTCGACCGCGAGATCGGGCTCGCGCTCCGTCCCGAGCATCGCTCCTTCGCGATGTCGAAGCGGATCGGCGACTGGATCAACCGCCGCTTCCATGCGGTGGTCCGCGGCACGAAGCGCGGTGTCGCCACCCCCAAGACCGACCGCTACGTGGCACTCGAGGTGCCCACCGTCTACCGCCACAACATCCCCCGCTTCATGCGGGTGGTGCAGTGCGTGGCGGTCATCGAACCGCCCGAGGGACGCCACTCGCGGCTCCAGCTGCTCTCGCGCCAGCTCGCCGACCCGGTCACGGCGCCGACGGCGGCGCTGCGCCTCGAGGCGATGGGCAAGGAATCCGTGCCCGTCCTCCGGCAGGCGCTCGATTCGAAGGACGCGACGATCCGTTTCGTGGCCGCCGAGGCCCTCGCCTACCTCGGCGAGTCGGTCGCGGCCCCGAAGCTGGCCGAGGCGGCGACGACGCTCCGCAGCGCGCGCCCGGCCGCCCTCGCCGCCCTCGGCGTGCTCGACGACGCCCACGGCATCGACGCCCTGCGGTCGCTCCTGTCCGGCCAGAGCGCCGAGACCCGCTACGGCGCGTTCCGCGCCCTGTGGCGGATCGACCCCGAGGCCCCGCTCGTGCGCGGCGAGCGGCTCGGAGACGCGTGCTCCATGCACATGCTTGACGTGAAGGGGCCGCCGCTCGTTCACGTGACGCGGTCCACGCGGCCCGAGATCGTCTTCTTCGGCACCGAGCACCCGCTGGCCGACGGCCTGCGGGCCGAGGCAGGCCCGTGCATCGTCGTGGTGGTCGATGGCGCCGCGGCGCGGATCAGCCGCTTCGCCGCGGGCGAGTCCGACCGCGTCGTCGACGCCCCGGCGACCGCCGACGAGGTGGTCCGCGCGATCGTCGAGGCCGGCGGCACCTACCCGGACGCGGTCCAGTTCCTCCAGCAGGCCAGCGCGCGACAGGCCCTCGGTAGCCGGCTGGCCTGCGACGCGCTGCCCACCGAGTGGGACGGCCGCGGCGACATCCACGAGGAGGCGTCGCAGCGCGCCCGCGACATTCCCGCCGACGACGCGGGCGACTCGACCGCGTCCGCGCGGGACGGGGCGGGCGCCGACGGATCCTCATGACCAGGCTCAAGGCTCTCGAGCTCTACGGCTTCAAGAGCTTCGCGGACCGCACACGGTTCGAGTTCCCCGACGGCGTCACCGCCGTCGTCGGACCGAACGGCTCGGGCAAGTCGAACGTCGTCGATGCGATCAAGTGGGTGCTCGGCGAGCAGTCGGTGCGCAGCCTTCGCGGCAAGGAGATGAGCGACGTCATCTTCGCCGGTTCGGGTGGCCGCCGGCCGCTCAACTACGCCGAGGTGTCGCTCGTGTTCGACAACGCGAGTGGCGAACTGCCCGTGGACACGCCCGAGGTGCAGATCATGCGCCGCGTGCAGCGTGACGGCGAGAGCGAGTACCTCGTCAACGGCGAGGTCGCGCGGCTCCGCGACGTGCGCGAACTGTTTTCCGGGACGGGTGCCGCGACGCAGGCCTACAGCGTCATCGAGCAGGGCCGCGTGGACGCGCTGCTCGTGGCTTCGGGGCGCGACCGCCGTGCGGTCTTCGCGGCGGCGGCGGGCATCACGCGGTTCCGCGCCCGGCGCGTCGAGGCACTCCGCCGGCTCGAGCGTGCCGAGCTCAACCGGCAGCGGCTGGCCGACATCGTCGGCGAGGTGTCGAGCCGCCTGGAGACGGTGCGTCACCAGGCGGCCCGGGCCCGGCGCGGGCGGCAGATGAACGACCGGCTGAAGGGGCTGCGGCTCGCCGCGGCCCGCGTCGACCTCCTCGCGGTCGATGCCGCGGTGGCCGACGTCGATGCGGCCCTCGCGGCCGCCCGCGCCGAGGCGATCGCCGTGGAGGCCCGCGCCACGGAGTCCGCCGCGGATGTCACCTCGACCGCCGCCGCGGCCGAGTCGCTCCAGCCCCGGCTGACCGCCGCCCGGGCCGCCGTCGCCGCCGACACCCAGCGGGCGGCCACGGCCGAGGCCACGCTCGCCCTCCAGCGGACGCGCCGCGCCGACGTCGAGCGCGACGTGGCCCGCTCGGCGGCCGCCGCCGCCGCGGCCGACGCCACCCGCCGGACCGCCGCCGCGGCGCTCGCCGACGCGGAGCGGGCCACCGCGGAACTCGTCGCCATGACCGACGACCTCGCCGCCCGCATCGAGGCCCGCGAACGGTCGGCCCGCGGCACGCACTCGGACGTGGCCGCGCGACGGCAGCGGCTCGCCGAGACCGCCGCCGCGCTCGACATCCGGCGGCAGGACCGGCTCCGGCTCGAAGCCGCCGTCGAGGCTGCCGCGACCCGCGCCGCCGAGTGCCGGCGCGATGCCGACGCCGCCCGCGACGCACTCGAGGACTGCCGGCTCCACGCCGCCCGGCTCGCGGAGGCGCAGGCGGCATGGGAGGGAAACGTCCACGCGGTCGATGGCCGTCTGGCCGAGGCCGACCGCCGGCTCGAAGGGCTGCAAGCACGACTGCGGGAGCAGACGGAGGCCGTGCAGGGGGCGTGGCGGGACCTCGCCGGCTGGCAGGCGCGGCTGGAGGCGTGCCGCGAACGCTGCGACGTGCTCCGCGACCTGGTGAGCCGGCACGACGGGCTCTCCGACGCGGCGCGCCGGCTGCTCGCGGCCGGCACCGCGGGCGTGCCGGGCCTCGCCGGCGCGCTGGCCGATCTGCTCGTGGCGCGGGTCGAGTGGGCCCCGCTCGTGGATGTCGCCCTCGGCGGCCTCGGCCAGAGCCTCGTCATCGACTCGCTGGCCGACGCCGTCCGCTGGCACGCCGACTGGGCCGGCACGCCGCAGGGGCGTGACGTCCTCGATGCGGGCGGCCGCATCGGGTTCGTGGCCGCGACGCCGGCCGAGCGACCCGCCTACGACCCGGCCGGCGAGCCGGGCGTCGTCGGCCGCCTCGACCGCCTCGTCGCCGGCGACGACGGGCACGGCACTCCGCGCGGGGCCGCCGCGGTGCTCCTCGACCGGCTGTTGGGCCGCGTGTGGATCGTGGAGCGGATCGCGCAGGCCCTGCCCCTCGTCCCGTCGGCTCCCGCCGGGACGCTCTTCGTGTCGCGGGCGGGTGACTGCCTCTCGGCCGACGGCACGTTCGAGATCGGCGTGCCCGCCGCCGCGACCGGCCTCGTCGCCCGGCGCGCCGAGCTTCGCGCCCTCGAGCACCGGCACGCCGAGTTGACCGGCACGACCGACGCGGCCACCGCCCGCGTCGCGGAGTTGCAGGGGGCGATCAGCGACCTTCGGGCCGACATCGCCCAGGCACAGGATCGGCGCCGCGAGGCCGGCGAGGCGAGCGCCGCGTCGCGGGGCGAACTCGACCGCGTGCACCGCGAACGGCACGCCGCCGAGGCGGCCGCCGCCGCCGCCGAGCGGGCGCTCAAGTCCATCGAGCAGCGGGCCGGCACCGCGGCCGGCGACCGGCACTCGGCCGTCGAGGCGTTCGCGGCGTCCGAGCCCGCGTTCGCAGCGGCACGCGACGCCGTCACCGCCGCCCAAGCCGCGATCGACGACGTGGAGCGGAGCCGCGGCGAGATCGTCGAGGAGATCCAGCGGCTTCGCGTCGAGCAGGCCACGGCCTCGGCGAAACTCTCCCGCTGCCGCGAGGAGGCGGCCGCTAACGCGGCGGCGCTCGCCGTCCGCGACCGCGACGTCGACGCCATGCGCGCCGCGCTCCGGGAGGCCGAACGGCGGCACGAGGCCCATGAACTCGAACTCCTCGCCGCCGGCGCCATCCACGCCGAGGCGGCCGCGGCCCTGGAACGTTCGACCGCCGCGCTCGCGGACGCCGGCGCGGAGTCGGCTGCACTCGACGCGCGTCGCAGCCGGGCCACCGCCACCCTCGACACCTGTCGGGCCGAGGCCGCCCGGCTGGCGGAGGCGGTCCACGCCCACGAGCTCGAGGCGGGCGAGGCCCGCCACCGGCGGGCGCGGATCGTGGAGCGGATCCGCGACGAGTATGACATCGACATCGAGGCCGTCGTGGCCGGCAGCGCAGAGACCCCCGGCGCCGACCCGCCCGTCGAGATCCCGGCGGCCCGGGCCGACGTCGATCGCGAGATCGAGGAACTGCGACGGAAGCTCGCCTCGATGACGACGGTCAACCTCGAGGCGCTCGCCGAGTCGGAGGAGCTCGCGGCCCGGCTGACGGGTCTCGAGGCACAGCTCGCCGACATCACCTCGGCCAAGGACTCGATCGGGCAGCTCATCGCCCGCATCGATGACGAGAGCCGCCGGCTGCTCGGCGAGACGATCGAGACGGTCCGCGGCCACTTCCGCGACCTCTTCGAACGGTTGTTCGGCGGCGGTCAGGCCGACATCGTGCTCGAGGAGGGCGTGGACCTGCTCGAGACGGCGGTGGAGATCGTCGCCCGCCCCCCCGGCAAGGAGCCCCGGAGCATCTCGCTGCTTTCCGGGGGCGAGAAGACGATGACCTGCGTGGCCCTCCTCCTGGCCATCTTCAAGTCGCGGCCAAGCCCCTTCTGCGTGCTCGACGAGGTGGACGCCGCCCTCGACGAGTCGAACGTCGATCGGTTCGTGGGGGTGATTCGCGACTTCCTCTCGACCACCCAGTTCATCGTGGTCACGCATTCGAAAAAGACGATGGCGGCCGCCGACACCCTCTACGGGGTCACCCAGGAGGAGTCGGGCGTGTCCACCCGGGTGGCGGTGCGGTTCGAGTCCGCCGTCGCGGACGTCCGGCCGGCCCGGGCCGCCTGAGGCTGGATTCGGCCGAAAATCCCTGCTCACGGGGCCCTGCTCACGGGGCCTTGCTCACGGGGCCTTGATCCGGGCCGGCCCGGCGGTGCCACCGGCGTTTCCGCGCAGAACGGTTCAAGTCGCACGACAGGTTCTTTCGATCTAACCC
>JBJTJO010000297.1:0-5802 GCA_046095965.1 Planctomycetaceae bacterium | reverse complement strand
ATGTGGTACCACGAGGTGATCGGCGGGAAGCGCTGCCCGATCGTGGACACGTGGTGGCAGACCGAGACCGGCGGGATCATGATGAGCCCGCTCCCCGGCTGCACGCCCACGAAGCCCGGCAGCTGCACGCTGCCGCTGCCGGGCGTGGTACCGCAGATCGTCGATGCCGCCGGCGACCCGGTCGAACAGGGCGAGGGGGGCTGGCTCGTGATGCAGAAGCCCTGGCCGGGCCTGCTCCGCGGCATCTGGGGCGACGACGCCCGGTTCGTGGAGACGTATTGGCCCAAGGTCGCCGGAAAATACCTCGCCGGCGACAACGCTCGGCAGGACGCCGACGGCTACTACTGGATCATGGGCCGCATCGACGACGTGCTCAACGTCGCCGGCCACCGGCTCTCGACGATCGAGATCGAGAGTGCCCTCGTGAGCCATCCGAGCGTGGCCGAGGCGGCGGCCGTCGGCCGGCCGCACGACGTGAAGGGGGAGGCGGTCGCCGTGTTCGTCACGCTCCGCGGCGGCGAGCCGGACGACGCCCTCAAGGACGCCCTCCGAAAGCACGTCCGCCAGCAGATCGGCGCCCTCGCGGCCCCGGACGACATCCACTTCACGGCCACCCTTCCCAAGACCCGCAGCGGCAAGATCATGCGGAGACTGCTCCGCGATATCGCCGCCGGGAAGGAGACCGTCGGCGACACGACGACGCTCGAGGACTACTCAGTGCTCGCGAAACTGCGCGGGGATCAGGAGTAGTGGCGGAAAGCCGCTGACACGCGACCTCCGCGCAGCGAGTAGGTGCAGACTGGCAGTCTGCACACGGTGATACGCCCATCGGCATCGCGATGGCCGAACGAGACGGCCGACCGCATTCCGCAGATTGCCAATCCGCGGCTACTCCCGGACACGAGGTGATTCTCGGGGCTGCGCCCACGCGACCTATACTCACTTGCATGCCCACCGCGCCCGAACTCCTCGCACCCGCCGGCGACCTCGACTGCGTGCGCGCGGCGATCGAGAATGGCGCCGATGCGGTCTACTTCGGCCTCGACACCGGCTTCAACGCCCGGGCGCGGGCGGCGAATTTTCCGCTCGCCGACCTGCCCGGTCTCATGCGGCTGCTCCACCTGCGGGGGCTCAAGGGCTACGCCACGCTCAACACGCTCGTCTTCGCCGACGAGTGGGCGGCGTTCGATCGGGCCGTGGCGGCCGTCGCCGAGGCCGGCGTGGACGCCGTGCTCGTGCAGGACGTGGGGGCCGCGCGGCGGATCCGGGCGGCCTGGCCCGGCCTGCCGCTCCATGCGTCCACGCAGATGACGCTCACGAGCGCCGAGACGATCCACCTGGCCGAGGAGCTCGGCATGGAGCGGGTGGTCGTGGCCCGCGAGCTCTCGGTCGGGGAGATAGTGGCGATCCGACGGCAGACGGCGATGCCGCTCGAGGTGTTCGTGCATGGCGCCCTGTGCGTGGCCTATTCGGGCCAGTGCCTCACGAGCGAGTCGCTCGGGGGCAGGAGCGCCAACCGCGGGCAGTGCGCCCAGGCCTGCCGGCTGCCCTACGACCTCGTCTGCGACGGGAAGGACGTCGATCTCGGCAGCCAGAAATACCTGCTCTCGCCGCAGGATCTCGCCGCCTTCGCCCTCGCGCCGGAACTCGTGGCGGCGGGCGTGGCGGCCCTCAAAATCGAGGGCCGGCTGAAGACGGCCGAGTACGTCGCCAACGTGACGCGGCACTACCGCACGGCGATCGACTCGGCCGTGGCCGGACGACCGGTCGCGTTCACGCCGCGGGAGGTCGAGGACCTCGAACTCTCCTTCTCGCGCGGCTTCTCCCCGGGCTGGCTCCAGGGCTGCGACCACAAGATGCTCGTGCCGGCCACCTCGAGCGCGAAGCGGGGCGTGCGGCTCGGGGCCGTCGCGGAAGTCCGCCGCGGCCGTGTGACCGTGGACCTCGCCCCCGGCCTGGCCGGCGGCGTGAAGCGCGGTGACGGCGTCGCCTTCGACTCGGGGGCCACGAGCGACGACGCGACGGGCGGCCGCGTGTACGAGGTCTTTCAGTCGGGCCGGTCGAGCGTCGAACCGATCACCGCGGGCCGCGTCGAGCTCGCGTTCGGGCAGGGTGCGGTGGACATCGGCGCCCTCAAGCCGGGCCAGGCCGTCTGGAAGACCGACGATCCCCAGCTCACGGCGCGGCTGCGGAAGACGTTCACCGGCGACGTGCCGCTCCGCCGGCAGCCGGTCGATGTGCACGTGAGCGTCGCGCCGGGCGAGCCTGTCCGCATCACCGCGACGACCGCCGCGGGCGTCCGGGCCGAGGCGGCGTCGGCGTCGCCCGCGCAGGAGGCGACGAAGCACGCGATCGACGAGGAAGTGCTGCGCTCCCAGCTCGGCAGGCTCGGCGGCACGCCGTTCGAGTTGCGGCGGCTCACGGCCGCGATCACCGGCCGGCCGATGGTGCCGTTCAGTGTCCTCGGGCTCCTCCGGCACGACCTCGTGCGCGGGCTCGAGGAGGCCGCGATTTCCCACTCCCACTCCCTCTCCCTCGGGGAGAGGGCCGGGGTGAGGGTGCCTGTCGCCCACCACGACGCCGGGCACCCTCACCCGGCCTTCGGCCACCCTCTCCCCAAGGGAGAGGGACAGTGTGATAGATCGGCCTCCGGCCGCCCTCTCCCCGAGGCAGAGGGCGTGGGGCAGCGGCGCTCAGCCACCCTCTCCGCGCCGAAGATGAACGACCCAGCAGTCCCCTCCCTCCACGTCCTCGTGCGCTCGCTCGATCAACTGCGGGCCGTGCTCGAGCTCGGCGAGCGGCGCCTGCAGGCCGAGTTCGCCGACATCCGGCAGTACCGCGAGGCCGTCGCCGCGTGCCGGGCGGCCGGCGCGGCGCTCACGCTCGCCACCCCACGGATCCAGAAGCCCGACGAGCTGGGGATCTTCCGCGCGCTCGCCAAGCACGAGCCCGACTGTGTGCTCGTGCGGAACTGGGCGGGGCTCGTGTTCTTCCGGGATCTCGGCCTGCCCGTCGTGGGCGACTTCTCGCTCAACGTCGCCAACGAGGCCACGGCCGACTTCTTCCTCGCGGCGGGCTGCCGCCGGGTGACGGCGTCCTACGACCTCAACCGCGAGCAGTTGCTCGCGCTCGTCGCCGCGGCGGATCCCGCGCGGCTCGAGGTGGTGGTGCACCAGCGGATGCCGCTCTTCCACATGGAGCACTGCGTGTTCTGCGCCGTGCTCTCGCCCGGCACGAACAAGACGAACTGCGGCCGCCCGTGCGACGAGCACGTCGTCCACCTCCGGGATCGCATCGGCGTCGAGCACCCGCTCACCGCCGACGTCGGCTGTCGCAACACGCTCTGGAACGCCGTGCCGCAGAGCGGCGCCGAGGCCGTGCCGGCGCTCGTGGCCCGGGGCGTGCGCCACGTGCGCGTCGAACTCCTCGACGAGGCCCCGGCCGGGATCGGCCCGATCGTGCGGGCCTACCGCGACCTCCTCGCCGGCCGCGTGACGGGCAGGGACGTGTGGACGGCACTCAAGGCCGCCAACCGCGTGGGCGTGACCCGGGGCACGCTCGAGGAGCGGCGCGACCCGCTCGCCATCGTCTGAAAACGAGCCGGCCTCCGCGCAGCGCGTAGGTGCAGACTGGCAGTCTGCACCCGGTGGCCAACCGCCCAGCCTCGCGGTGGCCGATCAACGTCGCACACCACAATCCCAGCCCCATCCTCGATGCGACCGGGTGCAGGTTGAACAACCTGCACCTACAACGGACATTCGACTCCACCGCCGCGCAGCGCGTCGTCGCACTCTGGCAAACAACGAGCCGGCCCGGGCCGGCTGTGCCGACCCGGGCCGGGGTTGTGTCACGGGGCCGGACTGCGGCTCACTTCGAGAGCTTCGTCAGCGCCTCCACCATCGGCGTGACGACCGGGCCGAGCAGGTCCTTCACGCCCGGGATCGCCATCACCGTGTCGATCACCTTCTGGAGCAGGCCCACGTTCTTGCCGATGATCTCGGCGAACACCGGCTTCTCGTCGGCCGGGAGCTTCGCCGTCTCCTCCTCGAGCGTCGAGAGCATCGGGGCGAGCTTCTCGAGCGCCGGGATGGCGGCCTTCGCGCCGGCCTCGTCCGTCACGCCGCCGAGGATCTTCGTGAGATCCGTGAACAGCGATCCGGCCGCCTTGCCGGCCTCGAGGAACTTCGGGTCGATCGAGATCGTCTCGGCGATGGTGTCCGTCACCTTCCGGCCCGCGCGCTCGACGACCTCGGTGCGATCCACCGTGACGGGCCCATCCTTGACGACGTCCTCGCGGACGGCCACCACCTTCTTCTGGCTCTCCTGCCAGAAGTACCAGCCGGCCGCGAGCGCGGCGAGCGCGAGCAGCGGCAGCAGCCAGGCGGGCATCCCGGAGGCGGCGGGCTCGGCGTGACGGCCGTGACGAGCCGGCTCGCTCGGCCGGCCGCCGGACACGGCGCCGAGGGCGAGGTCGGGCAGCGACAGGCCCTTCGGCATGGCGCCGCGGATGTTCGCCGACTGCTCCGAGAACAGGCGGGAGATGCCGGCGGCATCGGGCCGGCCGGTGAACTGCTTGGCGACCATGCCGAGCACGATCGGCGCCAGGTAGCCGAGCAGCGTCTTCATGATGCCGGGCTTGATGCCGGCGAACGAGGCGACCGCATCCACGACCGCCGTGGTGGCGTTGCCGCCGCCGAGCAGCGAGCCGAGCAGGTTGCCCCCCAGGCTGCCGAGGCCGGAGGCCTGGCTGCCGCCGAGCGCGCCGGCGAGGTTGCCGAGCATGCCGAGGTCGAGGCCTCCCATCGCCTTGGCGAGCTGGTCCGCGCCCGCGTTGCTCGAGGCGAGCTTGCCGAAGATGTTGAGCAGGGCCGGCACGGCCGCGCTCGCCGCCGTCTTCGTCTGTGTCTGGTCGGCACCGGCGAGGCCGCCGAGCTTGCCGAGCACGTCACCGGTGAGTTGGCTCGAAATCAGGTCCACGATGTTCATCACGCGTCTCCAGGGGTCGGGAAGGGTGTTGGGAAAAAAGAATCCAAAGGCCAAATGTTCCCGTCGTCCCTGACGAGCGCACCCGGGCCAGGATGACTCCCGGGGGAATCGACCCTGCCCGCCCGGGACACGTTGTAGTGGCGGGCGCACCCCGCCGCAATGAACCCGGCCACCCGCCGGGGGCCCCCGTCGATTCGACGTCACCGCAACCGGGGAGTCGGCTCACCAGTAGACGTAATGCAGGAACCGCTCCCGGTCGGCCGACGGCAGGTCGTCCACCCGGCGCACGAGCCAGCGGTTGTCGTCGGCATCGATGAGCAGCTTGCCGCCGGAGCCGAAGTCGCTCGCCTGCGCCTGAGTCCAGCGGGTCGTGAACGTGCGCCGGCCGGCGGCGGTGTCCACGTCGAAGTCGAGGTAGCCGTGGGCCAGCCGCACCCCGTGGACCCGGGTGATCTCGCGGACGAGCGCGCGCCGCCCGAGCGCCGTTTGCACCACCTCGCGATCGGCCGCCGGCCAGTCGGCGAGCGACCGGATCATGCCGAACTCGACCTCCTCGCCCGTCTCGTTCCAGCCGCGCACAGAGAGATACGCCTCCGGGTGCGACGCCGGGAAGACGCGGATCACGAACACGCCCGCGGCGCGGCGCTCGCCACCATCCATCAGATCGATCCGCCCGTGGGGACCGGGCACGAACCGGTGCACGGCCGGGTCGAGCCACTCGATGCCGGATGCGGAGGGCTGCGGGCCGGGCTCGGCCGCCGCAGGTTCGTCGTCGCCGGCGCGCAGGGTGTCGACGGTGGGCTGCTTCGTGACCTG
>JBJTJO010000296.1:0-7253 GCA_046095965.1 Planctomycetaceae bacterium | reverse complement strand
GTCGGGTTCTGGGCCACGGCCATCGACCGGCAGACGGCGCCGGACGTGCGACGCGGCGAGCGGGAGCTGCTCTCGATCGTCGATTCGATCACGGAGACGGCCGGGTTCGATCCCGCGGCGGTCGCGGCGGCCGTCGGCAGGGGCGACGTGGCGACGCTGCGCTCGCTCGCACCCGCGATCACGTCCTCGATCGGCGAGCCGGCGGCGTTCAAGCGGTTCGCGGGCTTCCGCTCCCGCGAACTGTGGGACTATCTGCAGACGAGGACTGGCGGCTTTGCCGGGTATGCGGAGGTTGGCTGCCCACTGTGGGGCCTGCTCACGCTGGCCGCGGACTCGGGCTGCCGCGCCACCTACCTCGTCCGCGACGAGCCGAACTACTGGGGCCCCGGATGCACGAGCGCCGGCGTGCACTGCCTGGATCGGCTCCTCGCCGACCGCCGCGTCGGCTCGGCCCCGTGGTCCGCTCCGGACCGCCAGCCCGTGATCGGCCTTTTCCAGTATCTCGACCACCTGACAGCTCCGGGCCGATTTCTCGAGGAGCTGTTTGCCAAGGCTGATTCCGCCGCCATCATCATGGACGGCATCGGCGCCCCCGTGGCCATCCAGCACGTGACCGCCTGGACCGATGACAGCTTCGCGTTCATCGCGCGAAACTTCGACAAACGCCTGCATGACGATTTCGACGCCATCCGCCCCTCCGGCAATCGCCTGTTTCTCCTGACCCCGGAGCGTTGAG
Source organism: Planctomycetaceae bacterium (assembly GCA_046095965.1). Taxonomy (GTDB): domain Bacteria; phylum Planctomycetota; class Planctomycetia; order Pirellulales; family UBA1268; genus QWPN01. The sequence continues at coordinate 6,517 of JBJTJO010000296.1, read as the reverse complement.
GGCTCCCCGCATGTCGCTCCTCAACGATCACCCCGACCGACTCGCGCTCGAAGCCGCAGGCACGCGGATGCTGGCCCTGCTCGAGCGGCTATGGCCCATCCACCGCAGCCTCGCCGGGCCGGGCATCCGCGAGACCCTCGCGATCCTCGGCTCGGCGCTCGACGGCTTCACGGTGTCGCAGGTCGCCTCGGGCTGCCGCGTGCTCGACTGGATCGTGCCCGAGGAGTGGCACCTGCGGTCCGCGTTCATCGAGGCCCCCGATGGCCGCAGGCTCTGCGACGTGGACTCGCGACTCTCCCTCGCCGAGTTGCAGCCGCACCTCTACTCGCTGCCCGACCAGCCCGACGCGATTCCCTACGTCACGTCCTACTACGAGCGAAAGTGGGGATTTTGTATTTCGCACCACGAGCGCGAGAGTCTGACGGAGGGCACGTATCGCGTCCGCATCGACGCGAGCCACGTCGCCGGCTCCTTGGACTATGGCCAGCTCGTGTTGCCTGGCAGCTCAACCGACGAGATCCTGTTTTCCACCTACTGCTGCCATCCCGCCATGGCCAACAACGAGCTGTCCGGCCCGGTGCTGGCGGTGGCGCTGGCCGAGTGGCTGGCCGCGCGTTCGGACCGTCACTACACCTACCGCTTCGTGTTCGTTCCCGAAATGATCGGCTCCGCGGCGGTGCTCGAGGCCCACCGCGAGCACCTGCGGGCCCGCGTGCGCGCGGCCTTCAACCTGACCTGCGTGGGCGACGAGCGGGCCTGGTCGTTCCTGCCCTCGCGGCTGGGCGACGCCTACGCCGACCGCATCGCCCGCCACGTGCTGCGGCACGCCGTCGGCCACTACGACGCCTACGCCTGGCGCGACCGCGGCAGCGACGAGAGCATGTACTGCGCCCCCGGCATCGACGTCCCGATGGTGTCGATCATGCGCTCGAAATACGGCACCTATCCCGAATACCACACCTCGCTCGACACGCCCGGCCGCGTGGTCACGGCCCGGGGCCTCGCCGAGTCGCTCGCCGTCCACCGCAAGCTCGTCGAGACCCTCGAGCACGACTGCGCGCCCCGGGCGCTCGTGCTCGGCGAGCCGCAATTGGGACGACGCGGCCTCTACCCCCAGACGAGCATCAAGGGGAGCACGGCCCCGGTGAAGGACCTGCTCGACCTCATCTCGCACGCCGACGGCCGCACGAGCCTGCTCGACATCGCCGACCGCTGTGACCGGCCGCTCTGGGCGTTGCTGCCGCACCTCGACGCCCTCGTCGCCGCCGGAGTTCTGGAGCGGTGAGCATCCGACTGGGCACCCTCGTGTTCGCCCGCTCCGAGTCGAGCCGGCTGCCGGACAAGGCCCTGCGGCACGTCGGCGGCATGCCGTTGCTCGAGCGGGTGATCCGGCGGGCGCAACTCCTGCCGTGGCCCGTGTTCCTGGCGACCACCGACCGATCGGCGGACGATCGGCTCGTGACACTCGCCACGCGGCTGGGCGTCGAATCGTTCCGGGGGTCGGCGGATCGCGTGCTCGAGCGGGCCGTGTTCGCCGCGGAGGCCTTCGGGCTCGACGCCTTCGCCCGGCTGTGCGGCGACCGGCCGCTGTTCCCGCTCGACGACCTCCGGGACGCGGCCGGTGCGATGCGGGGCAGGCCCGCCGCGGAGTCGCTGCCGGCCCCCGACCTCGTCACCACCATCGGGGATGGTCGCTGCCCGCGGGGGCTCACGACCGAGGTCGTGCGCACCGCAGCGCTGCGGCGTATCCTGAATCGCGGCGCGTCGGCCGAGCAGCAGGAGCACCTGACGCGGTATTGTTACGACCACCCGACGGAATTCCACATCGTGAGCCTTCCCGCGCCGACCGCGACATACGCCTGCCCGGGCTTCGCGGTGGACACGGAGTCGGATCTCGTGATGCTCGACCGCATCTTCACAGCCTGCCCGGCGCTCGACCTCACCCCCGCCGAGGCCGACCGGATCCACGCCTCATGAGAGATCACTTCATCCACCCGGCCCAGACCAACCTCGAACTCTACGCGCAGGCGATCGCCCGCGGATATTCTCGGGAGCAGTGCCGCACGCTCGCCGACGCCTACCTTTTCGCCCTGCGGCAGGTGTATTCCCTGGCCCGCGGCTCCGGCAAACCGTTCATCGCCCACCTCGTGGGCACCGCGAGTCTCGTCATGGAGTCCGGCTGTCCCGATCACTGGACGACCGCGGCCCTGCTCCACGCCGTCTATCAACGCCGCGTGCCGTTCGAGGGCGGTCTCGCGCCGGAGGATCGCCGCCGCGTGCTCGCGGACCGCTTCGGGGCCCGGGTGGACGACCTCGTGCACCGCTACACGGCGTTCGAGTCGGAGGACCTCGGTGCGTTCACGGGTGACCCTGCCACCGGAGAGGCCGACGTGGTGACGCTCCGCCTCGCCGACGAGCTCGAAGACATCTCTGGCCACGCCCTCGCGTTGCACGGCAACCCCGGAGCGGATGACGTCGGCCTGCGGGGCGCGTACCCGTGGCGGCGGGACGCGAAGGCCGCCGAGGCGCCGACCCTGCTCGCGTTGACGAGGCGGCTCGGGCTCGAGGGCATGCACCGGGGCTTCCGCCACTGGCTGGATTTCGCGTCCAGCCCCGAGGCCCTCGCCGACATGCGCACGGGCTGGCTGAGCAGCGTCACCGTGGGAGAATAGGGTCGCCGAGTGCGCCCCTCGCGCCACCGTCCCAAGCCGCCATGAGCATCCTGCAGCAAGTCTGGTCGATCCTCCTGCCGGCCGAACGGCAGCGGGCGGTTCTCGTGCTGCTCCTCATGCTGGCGGCGACCGCCCTCGAGATGCTGAGCGTGGGCCTCGTCGTGCCCGTGCTGGCGTTCATGACCAGCGACGCCTCGGCGTTGCCGCCGACCTTTCGCCGGCTGGTCGAATGGCTCGGCGATCCCACCTCGTCGCGGGCGGTGCTGATCGTGCTCGCGCACCTCGTGGTGATCTTCGCCCTCAAGTCGGGGTTCGTGCTCTGCGTGGCCTACTGGCAGGCGCGCTTCGTCAGGTCCGTGCAGGCCAACGTGAGCCAGCGGCTGTTCGCGGTCCTCCTCGCGCAGCCGTGGACGTTTCACCTGCAGCGCAATTCCGCCACGCTCCTCCACGCGGTCGAGGAGAGCCAGGCGTTCTCGCTGACGTGCTCCCATCTCCTGCAGATCATCTCGGAGACGCTCGTGGGCGTGGGGTTGCTCGCGCTCCTGCTCTGGTACGAGCCGGTCGGCGCGACGATCGTCGCGGCCACGCTCCTGCTCGCCGTCTGGCTGCTCAACCGCACGGTGCGGGCGCGCTCGCGACGCTGGGCGGCGGCCCTGCACCACCACAAGCAGCAGCTTCGCCACCAGATGCAGCAGGGCCTTGCCGGCATCAAGGAGGTGAAGATGTACGGCTGCGAACGGGAGTTCGCCGACGACTTCCGCGGGCACACCACCGCCACCGCCCGGTTCGCGACGTTCCAGTGGCTCATCGAGCAGCTGCCGCGGCCGTCGTTCGAGCTGCTCGCCGTGGTGACGCTCCTGATGCTGACGGCCGCGATGACGTGGCACGGTGCGTCCGTGCATTCGTTGCTGCCGATCCTCGGGCTCTACGCCACGGTGGCCTTCCGGATGCTGCCTTCCATCAACCAGGCCACGATCGCCGCCCAGCGGCTGCGGCAGGCCGAGCCGATGATCGCGTCGCTCTCGCACCATCTCACGCTCGAGCGGTCGTTGCCCGCGCCCGGTCCCGCGATGCTCATGCGGTTCCGAAACCAAGTCCGCCTCGAGCACGTCTCATTCCGGTATCCCGGCGGCGACGAGGACATCGTCCGCGACGTCGATGTTTCGATCCCGCACGGCGCCTCGGTCGGCTTCGTGGGTGCCAGCGGCGCGGGCAAGAGCACGCTCGTGGACGTCCTGCTCGGGCTCCTGCCGCCCACGTCGGGGCGGGTGACGGTGGACGGCCTCGACGTCCGCGACAACGTCCGCGGCTGGCAGGAGATCATCGGCTACGTGCCGCAGTCGATCTACCTCGTGGACGCGAGCATCCGACGGAACGTGGCGTTCGGCGTGCCCGAGCACGTCATCGACGACGAGGCGGTCGCCCGGGCGCTCACCTCGGCTCGTCTCGACGACTTCGTGCGGGCCCTTCCGGACGGCGTCGAGACGGTCGTGGGCGAGCGTGGCGTGCGGCTCTCGGGGGGCCAGCGGCAGCGGATCGCCATCGCCCGGGCGCTCTACCACGACCCGCAGGTGCTCGTGCTCGACGAGGCGACGAGCTCGCTCGACACCGACACCGAGCGGGAGGTCATGGCGGCCGTCGAGGACCTGCACGGCACGAAGACGCTGATCATCGTGGCTCACCGGCTGAGCACCGTGGCCCGGTGCGACGTGCTGCATCGCGTGGAGGGGGGACGGATCGTCCGCTCGGGCGCGTTCGCGGAGGTCGTGGCGGCCGGCACCGCCGAGGTCGGCGGCTGACGCCATCCGCCGGGGACGGCGGAGTCGCATTCCGGCTATCATCGGGCCGATGGGCGAGACGCGGATCATCGTGCGGGCGGATGCCGGGGCAGTGGCCCACGAGGCGGCCGGGCTCTGGCGGCGGCACGCCGCCGACGCCGTCGCCGCGCGGGGATCGTTCCGCACCCTCCTCTCTGGCGGCAGCACGCCACGGCGGCTGTTCGAGATCCTCGCCCGCGAACCGGGAGCGGACCTGCCGTGGCCGCAGACGCACCTCTTCTGGGGCGATGAGCGGACCGTGCCCCCGGAGCATCCCGACTCGAACTACGGCATGACCCGCGACACGCTGCTCGGGGCGGTCGCGCAGCCGGCCGCCCAGGTGCACCGCATGGTGGCCGAGCGGCCCGATGCCGACGCCGCGGCCCGCGAGTACCAGGCGGCCGTGGCGGCCGCGTTCGGCGTCGATCCCGCGGGGCCGCCGCCCCCGTTCGACCTCGTCTGGCTGGGCCTCGGCACCGACGCCCACACCGCGTCGCTCTTTCCCGGCACGGCGGCACTGCGCGAGACCCGCCGCTGGTTCGTCGCCAACGACGTCCCGCAGTTGGCCACGCGCCGGCTCACCGCGACGTACCCGCTCATCAACGCCGCGCGGGCCGTCGTGTTCGTCGTCGCGGGCGCCGACAAGGCGCCGGCCGTCGCGCGGGTGTTCGCCCGCGGCGGCGACGTGGCCGACGCGCCCGCCCGCGGCGTGGCGCCCGCGGGCTCGCTCACCTGGGTGCTCGACGCCGCGGCGGCCGATGGCATTCCCGGGGACGTTCCCCGCGGCTAGTCTCCGGCATCCTTCACCTCCGCCAGCGGCAGCCCCGATGGACACCACGCACCCAGCCGAACGCATCCTCCTCGGACCCGGGCCGAGCCCCGTCTCGTCGCGCGTGCTGCGGGCCCTCGCCGCGCCCACGCTCGGCCATCTCGACCCGCAGTACGTCGCCATCATGGACGAGGTCTGCGGGATGCTGCGGCAGGTGTTCCGCACGCACAACGCGCTGACCTTTCCGGTCAGCGGCACCGGGATGGCGGGGATGGAGTGCATCGCCGTCAACCTCGTCGAGCCCGGCGACGAGGTGATCGTGGGCGTCAACGGCGTGTTCGGCGGCCGCATGAAGGACGTCATGGAACGGTGCGGGGCCGTCGTCCACGCCCTCGAGGCCCCGTGGGGCGACACGTTCACGCTCGACGAGATCGCGGCCGCGCTCGACCGGCACCCCGGGGCCAAGCTCGTCGGCATCGTCCACGCGGAGACGAGCACCGGCGCCCACCAGCCGCTGGCCGGCCTCGCCGACCTCGTCCACGCGCGGAACGCGCTGCTCGTCGTGGACGCCGTGACCAGCCTCGGCGGCCACGAGCTCCGCGTGGACGACTGGGGCATCGACGCGATCTACAGCGGCACGCAGAAGTGCCTCGGTTGTCCGCCGGGCCTCGCGCCGGTGAGCTTCGGCGACCGGGCCCTCGCCGCGCTCGACGCCCGCCGGACGAAGCCGCAGTCCTGGTACCTCGACGTCTCGATGCTGCGGAAGTACTACACCGGCGGGGGCGGCGGCCGTGTGTACCACCACACGGCGCCGGTCAACATGACGTACGCCCTGCGCGAGGCGCTCGCCATCGTGCTCGAGGAGGGGCTCGACGCCCGCGTCGCCCGGCACGAGGCGATGCACAAGCGGCTCCGCGCGGGCCTCGAGGCCCTGGGGATCGGCTACGTCCCGAGGCGGTCGCTCCACACGCTCAACTGCATCCACGTCCCGGCCGGCGCCGACGACGCGGCCGTGCGGCGGCGGCTCCTCGAGGAGTACGGCATCGAGATCGGCGGGGGCCTCGGCGCGATGGCCGGCAAGGCGTGGCGGATCGGCCTCATGGGGCACGGGGCGACCGTCCGCAACGTGGACCTCGTCCTGGCCGCTCTGCGTGAGGTGCTGAAGACGGCGTGAGGCCGGGGAGAGTCGATGAGCGCGACCACCGCGGTGACCCGGCTGGGCTGCCTCCTGCCTCCCGACCGGCTGCTGACCCGGCCGG
>JBJTJO010000295.1:0-20629 GCA_046095965.1 Planctomycetaceae bacterium | reverse complement strand
CCTCGTCGGCATCGCGGACGCGGCCGTGGTGGCGGCCCCGACCGGGCTGCACGCGACCGTGGCCCTGCCGCTCCTGGCCGCCGGCCTCGACCTGCTCGTCGAGAAGCCGATCGCCGCCACCGTCGAGGACGCGCGGGCGATCGTGATCGCGGCGCGGCGGCATGGCCGGACCGTGGCCGTGGGGCACGTGGAGCGGTTCAATCCCGCGTGGCGGGCGGCCGCGGCCGCGGCCCGCGGCGCGACGCTCGTCGAGGCCGAGCGGCTCGCCCCCTTCACGTTCCGGTCGCTCGACGTGGGCGTGGTGCTCGACCTCATGATCCACGACATCGACCTCGTCCTGTCGCTCGAGCCGGGTCGGCTCGACCGCGTCGAGGCGCGGGGCCTCGTCGCCACGGGCGGCCACGAGGATGCGGTCCGCGCGCGGCTCTCGTTCTCGTCGGGTCTCGTGGCCGATCTGGCGGCGTCGCGGATCAGCCCCACGACGAGCCGGGCCCTCACGCTGTGGGCCGACTCGGGAATCGTGACGGTGGACTTCAACGCCAAGACGGTGACCACGCTCGGGGCGGCGCCCGCGGTCCGCGACGGCTCGTTCGTGGCGGCCGCCGTGCCGCCCGCCGGCCGGGCGGCGCTCAAGGAGCGGTTCTTCGCCGATGTCCTCACGCTCGAGACGGCGGTCGTGCCCGACGCCAACGCGATCGCCGCGGAGCACGACGACTTCCTCGACGCGGTGCGCACGGGCCGTCCACCGCTCGTCACCGCCGGTGCCGGCGCCGCGGCGCTCGAGATCGCGGCCCGCGTGCTCGAGGCCCTCGAGTGCCGCCGGTTCGGGTCGGGCCGGCCGGCGCCGGTGACGATCCCCTACGTTCCGCACCGTCGGACGGGTTGACGCGGCGTTTCGCGGCGGACAACAGTCCGCCGTCGGCACGCGCCGATACCCTCACGGGAGACCCACGCATGTCCCGCCTGACCGCCATATTTGCCGCCGTCGTGCTCACCGCGACGCGCAGCGCGGCCGGCGCCGACCCGGCGGCTTCCCCCACCGTCGCGTTCGACGGTTTCGGGCTCGGTGACCTCTCCGCGGCGGCGAGCGTGGCCCGGGTGCTCCGCGAGACCCCGGGCTCCGCAGCGGAGCCCGGGAGCGTGCCGCTCGACGTGGTGGTGCGGGGCCCGGGGCGCGGGGTGGACGCCACCGCGCCGCTGGCCGCGGAGGTCCGGGGTCGCATCGAGGGCATCGACGTCGCGGCGGGGATGCAGGGCGACGCCGAGGCGCTCGCCTCCCGCACGCCCCGCTGGACGGGCCGGCTCGGCGTCGGGACCGACGGCCCCGACGGGAGCCGTTCGGTGGAGGTGCGGACGCTTCTCGAGTCCCGCGCGGGTACCGGTCGCGTGGGCGTCGAGATCGGCCCGCGGATTGAGCGCCGGCTCGGACGCAACGCGCGGGTGTTTCTCGACGGCTCGGCGTCGGCCGAGGCCAGCCGCGCGGTCGACGCGGGCGGCGCGCATCTGCCGGGCACGTCCACCGCCGACTCGGCGACGGCTGTCGGCGTCAGCGCCCGCACCGGCATCGTCCGCTGACGCGGTGTCGCTCAGGCGAGGTCGCGGTCCTGGAAGAGGACGAGCGCCACGAGCAGGGCCACCGCCGAGTAGAGGGCCGCATAGAGCGCCGCCCACGCGAGGTAGCTCCACGGCACCGCCACGCCGCCGACGACGGCCGCCTCGATCGTGAAGTGGTCGAGCACGGGCAGGAGCGTGGCGAACAGCCGGCCGGTGAATCGCACGAGCGCGAAGCGCCCCACGCTCGACTGCACGATCAGCGGCACGAGGTGCCCCAACGCGTAGACGGCGAAGCACACGATGAGGTTGGGGACCATGCCCAGCCGCGTCGAGACCGCGAGGCTGACGGCCGCCATGAGGATCGTCTCCAGAAGCGCCAGCGCCAGCCCCGGCACGACCGTGATCATCTCGTCGGCGCACTCCCGCCACAGCGGCTCCACCTTCGCGCTCTCGCGGGCGTCGTAGACCACCTTGACGCTCGTGGTGGCCATCAGCACCGCGCCGAGCACGAGGAACACGAGCGTGGCCACGAGCACGAGGCCCGCGAACTTGCCGAGCACGAACTGCCAGCGCCGCAGCGGCTTGGAGAGCACGGTCAATGCCGTCCGCCCCTCGATCTCGTCGGCCACCGCGATGCTCGCCGTCCAGATCACGACCAGGAGCGCGAGGACCTTGACGAGCGTGAGCCCGCTGTCCTTGAGCATCTTCACGTCCTCGCCGAACGTGTTGTAGGGAATCACGATGAACACCAGGAGCAGCACGATCCCGACGACGAGGGCCACGGCGAACACCGGCTGGCCGATCGCCTCCTTCGTCGTGGCAGCAGCAACCGCCGCCACGCGGTGGGCGCCGAGCCGGAATGCCGCGTAGCCGGCGACGAGCGCGCCGAGCACCGCGACCGTCCAGGGCAGGATCGCCGCCTGCGGGAACTCGGGGGTGAGCCGCCAGCGGACCGCGAGCGTGGCGGGAGCCGCGCCCTGGTTCACGGCCTCGAGCCGGGCCTGCTGCCCGAGGAACGGGTTGGTGGCCCCCTGGACGCGCCGCCATGTCCACGGCGTGCCCGCCCCGAGGTCGAGGTCGGTGGTCTTCCGCAGCGCGAAGCCGGCGAGCGGCTGCTGCGTGCGCACGACGAGCGGGGCGTCGGTCTCGAGGTCGAGTTCGGCGAGCTCCTGCGGCCGCAGGTCGAGCGGCACCTCGAGCGTCGTGCCCCCCGGTGGCACCGTCACGCGGATGCCACCCCCGTCGGCTGCGGCCAGCCGCACGAGCGACCGGACGACGCCGCCGACCGGCACGGCCGGTGCCGGCGAGACGAGATTCACGAGCGTGATGGCGACCGCGACCGCCGACGCCACGAACAGCAGCCAGGCGAGGGGGCCGAGGAAGCCGTCGCGGAGGCTCGCCCTGAGCTCGGCGGCGGCCCGCGGCCGCACGAGCGCGAGCAGCCCCCAGCAGGCGACGGCCGCCAGGAGCGTGGCGAGCGCGCCCGCGCCCACCAGCCAGATCGGCGGCAGGGCCACGAGCCAGCGGTTGGCGAAGAGCGGCGTCATCGCCCGGAATTATGCCCCGGCGCCACGGTCTGCGGAAGCCTCCGGGCCGGCGATGACGGTCGCCGCGGGCCCCGCGAGGTTCCATGTGGCGAGCACGGCCTCGAGATCGTCGCGGGTCAGCCCCTCCACGATCGCGAGGCTCTCGGAGACGGAGCGGTGGACGCCCGCGTGGGCCCACTCGCCCCCCACCTCGAAGAGCCGGCGCCGGGGCCGCTCGCCGGCGAGCACGACCCGCGCGGCGAGCTTGCTGCGCGCCTGCTCGAACTCGCGGGCCCCGATCCCCGCGCTGGCCGTCGCCTCGTAGACGTCGCGGATCCGCGCGAGGAGATCCTCGGCGTCGGCGGCGTCGCACGAGAGCTGCGTCACGAACAGCCCGGCGTCGAGGAACTCCTGGTGGTGGAGCGTGGCCTGCTCGGCCGCACCGGTGTCCACGAGCTCCCAGTAGAGCCGGCTGCCCGAGCCGTCGCCGAGCACGGTGGCGAGGAGCTTGGCCGCGAACCGGTCGGCGCCGGTCTCGGTCGGGCCCGGCGAGAGCCGCGTGGCGTAGGCCAGCGCGGCGGCCGGCCGCACGATCCGCTCGAGCGCGTCGCCGCACGCGGGCGCGGCCGGCGGCGGCGCGGGCCGTGGCGCGGGGGGCTGCGGCTCCCAGTCGCCGCACAGCCGCCGGGCGTCCGCCACCAGGGCCGGAAAATCGACGGCGCCCGCCGCCGCGAGCACCAGCGTGCCGGGCGCGTAGCGGCGGCGGTGGTAGTCGCGCATCGCCTCGACGGGCAGCGCGCCGATCGACTCGACCGTGCCGAGCACGCTGCGGGCCAGCGGGTGGCGGCCGAAGAACGCGGCGCGGCAGCGGTCGTCGGCGCCGAAGGGCGGCTGGTCGTCGTACATCCGGATCTCCTCCAGGATGACGAGCTTCTCCGTGTCGAAGTCGGCGGCCCGGAGCGCGGGCCGCATCATCCGCGCCAAGAGGTCGAGGGCCTCGTCCTGCCGCTCGGGCAGCACGGTGGCGTAGTAGACCGTGTCCTCCTCGCTGGTGAACGCGTTGGCCGCGGCGCCGAGCGCGTCGAACCGGCGGTTGATCTCGTCGCCGAGGATGTCCGCCGTGCCCTTGAACACCATGTGCTCGAGGAAGTGGCTCACGCCCCACTCGGCGTCGCGCTCGTCGCGGGCCCCGGTCCGCACGAAGAATCCGAGGCTCGTCGAGACCGCCGACGGCGAGATCTCGGCGACCACGTCGAGGCCGTTGGCGAGCCGCTCATGCAGGAATGGCACGGCGCACCTCCAGCGGCTCGCGGCCGAGCGACACGACGGTCAGGTCGCGCGGGGGATGGGCGGCGAGCCAGGCCTCGATGCCCGCCACCGAGAGCGCGTCGTAGCGGGCGAGGTCCTCCGCGAGCGGCTGGATGCGGCCGAGGTGGTGCCACTGCCGAGCGAGCGCGCCCGCCCGCGCCGCGCTCGACTCCTGCTGCATGACGAGGCCGCTCTTGGCCCGGGCCTTGAGGCGCCCGACCTCGTCGGCGGTGATCGAGCCGGGAAGCCGGTCGATCTCCGCGAGGATCACGTCGAGCGTCTCCTGGGCCCGTGCGGCGGTCGTGCCGGCGTGGCAGACGGCGAGGGCCGTGTCGCGGAGCGTCTGGTAGCCGGCCGAGACGCCGTAGCAGAGGCCGCGCCGCTCGCGGACCTCGGTGAACAGCCGCGAACTCGGGCCGCCGCCGAGGATCCCGATCGCGGCCGTGGCCTCGTACGACGCCGGATCGCGGTACGGGGGGACCGACCAGGCGAGGGCCACGTGGGTCTGCTGCGCGTCGTGCGGCACGTGGCCCGTGTGCGGCCCGCGCGGTCCGGCGGCCACGGCGTGCTCCGGGCCCGGCTCCCAGTCGCCGAGGAGCCGCTCGATCCGGGCCACGAAGTCGTCCCAATCGATCCGGCCCGCGACCGCCACGATCACGCCCGGGGGCCGCAGGTGCTCGGCGACGAAGCGACGGACGTCCTCGACCGTGAGCCCCTCCACCTCCGCGGACACGCCCTCGGACGGGCGGCCCCAGGGGGCCGGCAGGCTCAGCCGGCGGAGCGCGAGCAGGGTGCGGTGCGCGGGGTCGTCCTCGGTGCCCGCGAGGTTCTGGAGGATCATCTGCCGCGCGTTCTCGAACTCGTCGTCGGGCAGCCGCGGCCGCCTGAGCAGGTCGGCATAGACCGGCAGCGCGTCGGGCAGCCGGCGGGCCACCATCGCGCCGGAGAAGCTCAGGTGCGTCGAGGAGACCGCCTGGGACCATTGCACGCCCGCGTGTTCGAGCGACTCGACGATCTCGCGGCTCGTGCGGTCGCCCGCGCCGCGCAGGCACAACTCGCCGGCGAGCGCGGCCAGGCCCGACGTGCCGGGGGCGTCGTGGACCGCACCGGCCGGGGCGTGAAAGGCCACGGCCACCGACTCGAGGTCCGGCATGTGCTCGCCGAGGATGATGATGCCGTTCTCGAGCGCGGCGGTGGAGAGCGACTGCTTCACGGCGCTGCCTGCCGGTGGTGCCGCGCGGCGGTCACAGGGAGGCCGTGGCGGCCAGGCGGCCGGCCGGCGGCAGCGCGGTCGCCGCCTCGCCGGCCTTGTAGATGGTCTTCGTGCGGCGGAAGCCGAGCCGCTGGTAGAGCCGCACCGCGCGGGCGTTGTCCACGGTCACCTCGAGCGACGCCGCCGGCAGCCCCCGGGCGCGGAAGCCCGCCAGTGCCCGCTCGACGAGGCAGGTGCCGAGGCCCAGGCCGCGGTGGCCCGGCACGATCCCCACGTTCTGGATCATGCCCACGCCGTGGCCGTCGATCACACCCTGGATCGTGCCGCACCAGCGGAGGTCGGCGGGGGACGAGCCATGGGCGACGAGCCAGGTGGCCAGCGGCAGGAACCCGGCCTTGCCGCGGATCTCGCCCATCAGGCGGCGGCACCCCTCGAGGTCGCCCAGGCAGGGGAAGACCTGCGCGTCGATCTCGTCGCGGAACGCACGGAACTTGGTCCGGGCGTGGACGTCGAGCAGGGCCTCGTTCCACGGGACGAAGCGGTAGCCCCGGGGCAGGGTCGGCGCGAACCGGCGGACCGCCAGATCGACGTCCATGCGAAACCGCTTGAAGTAGGTCGATTCCACGGGTGGGCTCCCGCCGGGGCTGAACGCGATCTCGTGACCTTAAGAGTATGTCCCATTCCGGTCAACGCGCCGGTGGGTTCGATGAGTCGAAGCCCCGAGCCGCGGCTGACATGACGCGATTGCCGACAGGCCAGCGGGCGGGGTACACTTTTTGATGACTCAAAAAATGTTTTTTGAAGACTCAAAAATCGTGCGATTGGGTTTCGTGTGGCTGGGCCTGTGCCTCGCCGTGGCGGCGGGTTGTGCCGGGCCCGAGGATCCTGCGGGGCCCGCATCCCCTGCGGCAGCGGGCGGGGCGGGACACATTGCCCGTCCGCGGGTGGTCTGCACGACGACGGTGGTCGCGGACCTCGTGCGGCAGGTCGGGGGCGACCGCGTCGCCGTCGAAAGCCTGATGCCCGCCGGTGTCGATCCGCACGCCTACCGGGCCACGCCCCGAGACGCGGACCGCCTCGCGGCCGCGGACCTCGTCGTGGCCTCGGGCCTGCGGCTCGAGGGCCGGCTCGCCGACCTGCTCGACCGGCTTGCGAGCCGCGTGCCCGTGGTGGCCGTGGCCGACGCCTTGCCGCGTGACCTCCTCCTGCCCGTGGGCCCTGACGCGTTCGATCCTCACGTGTGGCACGACGCCGCGCTCTGGGCCCGCTGCGCGCCTGTCGTGGCCGAGGCCCTCGCGCGGATCGACGCCGCCGGCGCCGCGGAGCACCGGGCCCGGGCCGCCGCCTATGCCGCGCGGCTCGAGGCACTCGACGGGGAGGTGCGCGGGACGCTCGCGGCGATCCCGGCGGGCCGGCGCGTGCTCGTCACCGCGCACGATGCGTTCCGCTACTTCGGACGAACCTACGACGTGGAGGTGGTGGGGGTGCAGGGCACGACGACCGAGAGCGAGGCGGGGCTCGGCGACGTCAACCGGCTCGTGGACCTGCTCGTGGACCGCGGCATCCCCGCGGTGTTCGTGGAAACGAGCGTGGCCGACCGCAACGTCGCCGCGCTCGTCGAGGGGGCCGCGGCCCGCGGTCACACGGTGACGCCCGGCGGCCGGCTCTATTCCGACGCGCTCGGTGGTCCCGGCAGCGGTGCCGAGACGCTCGAGGCCGCCATCGCCGCGAACGTGGCGGCCATCGTGGCGGCCCTGGGCGGCGCTCCATGACCGCGCCGGCGCCGCTCCTCGAGTTCCACGACGTCACCGTCGCCTACGGGCGGCGGCCGGTCCTCTGGAACGTGGACCTCGCGATCGACGAGCCCTGCCTGTTCGGGATCATCGGGCCCAACGGTGCCGGCAAGAGCACGCTGCTCAAGGCCGCGCTGGGCCTCGTGCCGCTCATGGACGGCACGGTGTCGTTCCTGGGCCGGCCGCTCGCCGCGGTCCGCGACCAGGTGGGCTATGTGCCGCAGCGCGAGACCGTGGACTGGGATTTTCCGGTGAGCGTGATGGACGTCGTCCTCATGGGCACCTACGCGCGGCTGGGCTGGTTCCGCCGGCCGGGGCCGCGCGAGCGGGCCCGCGCCCGCGAGTGCCTCGATCGCGTCGGCCTCGCCGACGTCGCCGACCGGCAGATCGGGCGGCTGTCGGGGGGGCAGCAGCAGCGCGTGTTCCTGGCGCGGGCGCTCGCGCAGGAGGCCCGCATCTACCTCCTCGACGAGCCGCTCGCCGGCGTCGATGCGCGGTCGCAGGAGCGGATCTTCTCCGTGCTCGGCGAACTCAAGGCTCGGGGCCGTCTCGTGGTCGTCGTGCACCACGACCTGCGGACCGCGGCCGAGTGGTTCGACCGCGTGGCCCTCGTGGACATGCGGATCGTGGCCGCGGGCCCCACTGCCGCGGTGCTCACGCCCGACAACCTCCGGAAGACCTACGCCGGCCGCACGGAGCTGCTCGACGAACTCGCGCGGGCCGTGGCCGAGCGGAGCCGCACGCCGTGACCTTGGGCCTCGCCTACAACACGGTCGTGGTCGCCGCGGGCGTCGCCGCCGTGGGCTTCGCGGCCGGCGTGGTGGGCAGCCTGGGCCTGCTGCGGAAGCGGCCGCTCGTGTCCGACGCGGCGGCGCACTGCACGCTCGCGGGCGCCGCGCTCGCGGTGGCGTTCACCGGGGGCCGCGACCTCGCCGTGCTCCTCGGCGGGGCGCTCGTCGCGGCGCTGGCGGGTCTCGGCGGGATCGTGCTCCTGCGCCGGTTCACGCGCACCCGTGACGACGCGGCGACCGCGATCGTGATCGGGGTCGGCTTCGGGCTCGGCCTGGCGCTCGAGTCGGCGCTGACGGCCCGCGGGGTGCCCGGCGCCGCGGGCCTCGAGCAGTTCCTGCTCGGCCACGCCGCGGCGCTCACGGCCCGCGACGCCTGGCTGCTCGGCGCGGTCTCGGTGGCGGTCGTGGCCGTCGTCACGCTGGGCCTCAAGGAGGCGACGCTCGTCGCCTTCGACCCCGGCTTCGCCGCCGCCACCGGCTGGCCCGTCACGCTCATCGACGGGGTGCTCGTGGCGCTGCTCGCCGTGATGGTCGTGGCGGGGCTGCCCGCGGCCGGCGCGGTGCTCGTGACGGCGCTCGTCGTGATCCCGCCGGTCGCGGCGCGGCAGTGGACCGACCGCGTGGGACCGCTCGTGGCGCTGTCGGGCGCGATCGGGCTCGCGGCGGCGCTCGGCGGCGTGACCGCGAGCGGCGCCGCCCCGGCGCTGGCCGCGCGATTCGGCCTCCCCGAGCCCCGCGGCCTGGCCACCGGCCCGCTCGTGGTCCTCGCCGCCGCCGCGATCCTCGCCGCCTCGGTCGTGGCGTCGCCGCGGCGCCGTCGCGCCGGAGCCGGCGGCCCGCGCGGAGCCGGAGCCGCGCTCGTGGGTCCGTTTCCCGACGCCCTCCCGGACGCGGAGGCGTGAGGCCCGCCATGCAGCCCTTCCATCTCTGGGCGCTCGCGACGGCGGCGACGGTGGCCGCGGCCTGCGCGCTCGTGGGCACGCTGCTCGTCGTCCGCCGCATGAGCCTGCTCGGCGACGCGATCGGCCACGCCGTGCTGCCCGGCATCGCGGTGGCGGTGCTCGCCGGCGGCCGGCCGGGCGGGCCGCTCGTGTTCGCGGGCGCCGTGGCCGCGGCGCTCGTCACCGTCTGGCTGACGCGGGTGTTGCGGTCGGCCGCGGGGCTCGCGGAGGACGCCGGGGCGGGCGTGGCCTTCACCGCGCTCTTCGCCCTCGGCATCGTGATCGTCTCCACGGCGGGCGCCCGCCGCGACCTCGATCCGTCGTGCGTCCTCCACGGGATCCTCGAACTCGTGCCCTTCGACACGGTTTCGCTCGCCGGCCTCGACGTGCCCCGCGGCCTGCTCACCGCGGCCGCCGTGCTCGGCGTCGTCGCCGCGGGGCTCGCCGCCACCTGGAAGCTCCAGGTGTTCACGGCGTTCGACGCCGCGGCCGCGCGGGTGGCCGGACTGCCCGTGGCCGCGGTCACCGGCGGCCTGCTCGCGGCCACGGCCCTGGTCACCGTGGCCGGGTTCGACGTCGTCGGCGCGGTGCTCGTCGTGGCCCTGCTCGTCGTGCCGGCCGCGGCCGCGGAGCTGCTCGTCCGCCGGCTCCACCTCGTGGCGCTCGTGGCCGTGGCGCTCGGCGTCGCCGGCGCGTGCCTGGGGTATCTCGCCGCGTGGCGTTGGAACTCGAGCGCCGCCGGCATGATCGCGGTCGTGCTCGGGCTCGAATACGTGGTGGCCGCGATCGTCGCCCCGGAGGACGGCCTCGTGGCCCGCGGGCTCGCGCGGCTGCGCTATGCGTCACGGGTGGCCCGCGAGGACGTGCTCGCGGCGCTGTGGCGCGCGGAGGAGGCGGCGGCCGCGCCCGTCGCGCCGCGGACCGCGCGGGCGCGGCTTGCGGCCGTCTGGCTGCGGGCGACGGGGGGCGTCGAGCGTCGTGGCGGGCGGACCGTGCTCACGGCCCGCGGGCGGGCGGAGGCGGAGATGGTGGTGCGGTCGCACCGGCTCTGGGAGGCCTGGCTCGGCCGGCACGCGGGCCTGCCGCTCGACCACCTCCATCCGCCGGCCGAGTTCGTGGAGCATCACCTCGGCGCCGCGATGCGGAAGCGCATCGAGGCCGAGATGGGCCACGTCGCTGGCGACCCGCACGGCCGCGAAATCCCGCCGGAGGCGTGAGGGAGTCGCGACGCCGAAAGTTCTGTTGCCCATCTCGCCTCTCCCTCGGGGAGAGGCCGGCCGCAGGCCGGGTGAGGGTGCTGATGGAGTTGCGCTGATGCCCTGCACCCTCACCCCGGCCCTCTCCCAGAGGGAGAGGGAGAGAATGCATGCGGCTCGGGGCCGCGAGCACGATCCGAAGTTACGCAGAGACGTACATGCCAGAGCATCGATCGACGCCAACCACAACATGCTCGGGGTAGTCAGCCGCCCGCTCACCGCTTCGCCAGGCGGCGCAGCGTGGCGAGGTTCGTGCGGTCGTGGCGCGGGTGCGGCGTGCCGTCGGGGCCCTCCTTCGGCGTCTCCAGGATGAGCGGGATGCGGGCGAGCTTGGGGTGGCGCATGATGAGCCGGAACGCGTCCGGGCCGATCTGGCCCTTGCCGATCGCCTCGTGGCGGTCCACCCGCGAGCCCAGGCCGCGCTTCGAGTCGTTGGCGTGGATGACCTTCAGCCGCCCGAGGCCGATCGCGCGGTCGAACCGTCGCAGCGTGTCGTCGAGCGCGGACTCCGGCGCGAGCGGATAGCCGGCCGCGAACACGTGGCAGGTGTCGAGGCACACGCCCACCCGCCGCGCGAGCCCCGGCACGGCGTCGATCCGGTCGAGCATCGTGCCGATCTCCTCGAACGTGGCCCCGAGGCAGGAACCCTGGCCGGCCGTGGTCTCGATGAGGATCCCGGCCGCGAGCGACCTCGTCCGCCGCAGGGCCGACGCGATCCCGTCGGCCGCCCGCGCCACGGCCCGCGCCACCGGCTGGTCGCCGGCCGCGCCGGGGTGCGCCACGACCCAGGGGATGCCGAGCACCTCGGCGCGGCGGAGTTCCTCGACGAGGCCGGCGATCGAGCGGGCCCGCAGCGCCGCGTCGGCGGCCGCCGGGTTGATGAGGTAGGAGTCGTGGGCCACGACGAGCGCGAGGCCGGCGTCGCGGACGGCCGCGCGGAAGGCGGCGGCCGCGGCCGGGTCGATCGGCGTCGTGGCCCATTGGTTGATGTTGCGGGTGAAGACCTGCAGGCAGGTGCAGCCGGTCTCCACGGCCCGCTCCACGGCGCGGTGGTAGCCGCCGGCGATCGAGTGGTGGGCGCCGAGGGGGCGCGGGGCGTGGCGGCTGGGCATGACGGGGTCTCCCGGGATCGGTCGGGCAGTGTCTCGCGCCGGCGGCGGGCCGGGAAGCCGCGGCGGTGCCGCCGGTCGGCCGCCGGGGCCGTCGCTCCTCGCGGGCGGCGGGACGCTTTTGCCCGGTCGCGGCGACCCCGTACACTGAAGGGGCCGTTGGCGGGTCGTCCATTCGGTCGCGGAGACGCAGCGATGCCTCTGGCCATCCTTCTCGGGTTCACCTTCGCCGCCGCGTTGCTCGCGGGGGTGGCGACCGCCATCGCCCTGCGGCCCATGCGGATCGCCCGCCAGGCCGAGTTGATCGCGCGGGCACAACGCGACTTCCACCGGCAGCGCGAGCCGCTCGAGGCGAAGTTCATCGAGAAGGCGGCGGTGCGCGGCAAGCCGCGGGGTCTGCGCTGGGTGGACGTGGACTTCGACGACGACGTGGTCTACGCCCGCGACCGCGTCACGAAGCAACTCAAGGCGCTCGTGGCGATCGAGGTGACGTTCGAGGCGGTGGCCGGCGGCGGCATGGAGGACGTTCCCAACGTCGCCATGGCCAAGGCCGCGACCGCGGAGTTCATCCACGACGGCACCCGCTGGATGACCGAGGGGAAGGTCTACTTCAACCTCGCGCCGTCGGCGACGGTCCAGTTCCTGGCGAAGTCCATGGAACTCGTCGAGGAGCAGCCCGCCGCGGGCCGTGCCTGACGCGGCACCACAATCGCGAACATCCGCGCAGCGAAGTAGGTGCAGACTGGCAGTCGGCACCCGGTGGCGTGCCACCCGGCTCCGCGGTGGCCGATCGAGGCTCCCACGCGCATTCCGCAGAGTACCACTCTGCGGCTACATCGGGACGACCCGTGCAGCACGGACCAACTTCGCCTCCGCGCAGCGAAGTAGGTGCAGACTGGCAGTCTGCACACGGTGGCGTGCCACCCGGCTCCGCGGTGGCCGAACGAGGCTCGCCCACGGCAGGTCGCGGCGGCGGGCGGGAATCACGGCAAGGTGGGGCGACCCTGCCGGTCGCGCGGGTCGCGACGGGCGCGTGACGGCCGCCCGCGCCGATCTTGATGCCGGGGGTGCGGCGTGCGAGGCGTGGCTCGGCTGGTCTGCGCGATGGTGTGCGTGGCCGGCGTCGCGCGCGCGGCGGACGCCATCGCGCCGCCGGCGCGGCCCGCGATCCTCGGGGTGGGACTGCCGCGGCCGCCCGAGGATCCGCGGCCGATCGCCGAGGGGCACCTGCGCCGCGCGCGCGAGCACTTCGACGCGTCCGTGAAGATGGCGAAGCAGGGCCGGTACCTCGCCATGGACGGCTTCTACGTGGCCTGCCAGGAGGCGTGGGACGCCGTGTGGACGTGTCCCGAGGCCCCGGACGTCCTCCACGGGGCGGCCTGCGTCTACGCCGACGCGCTCGCGGGGTTCCTGGAGACGGCCTGCGCACGCGGGCGGCTGCGCCCGGAGGGGATCTGGATGGGGCCCGCGTCGCAGCCCGTGCTCGTGCCGTTTGTGCCCAAGGCCCTGCCGCTCGATCCGGCGTACATCGGCTCGATCGACTCGGCGCGGCTCCGCGACGACCGGCGGATCACGCGGCGCATCACCCGCGCGGGCTTCGGGCTGCCGGTCGTCGTCCGCGTGCGGGAGCCCGCGGGGGAACGCGACGCCGCCTTCATGCCGGAGCGGCAGTCGCTCGCCGCCACCGCGGTGCTCCGGTTCCGGATGCCCGGCGACGAGAAGATCCTCGCGGCCTTCGCGGGCCCGCAGTATCGCGACCACGCGGCGGCCGTGCTCGACCTGGCGAATCCCGTCGAGGTGGCGGCGGTGAAGATCGGCCCCGCGCAGCCCCACCTCGCCGCCGACCTCACCGCGCCCCTGCTCGACATGCCCGCGGCCACCCCACGGGCCGCCGCCGGGGAGGGCTCCATCCGCCCCTTCGGCCGCGGCGACCCGCGGCCGCGGCTCGAGTTCCTCGAGCCCCATTGCCCGGGGCGGATCCCCGTGGTCTTCATCCACGGCCTGGCCAGCGACGAGGGCACGTGGTTCGACATGATCAACGACCTCCGCGGCTGGCCCGAGTTCCACCGCCGCTTCGAGCCGTGGGTCTTCCAGTACCCCACCGGCGCCGCCTTCCTGCAGTCGTCGGCGGTGCTGCGGCGCGAGCTGGCCCGGGCGGTGGCCGCCCTCGACCCCGGGGGCACCGACCCGGCGCTGCGGCGGATGGTGCTCGTCGGCCACAGCATGGGGGGCCTGCACGCGAAGATGCAGGTCGTGGCCCCGGGCACCGCGCTCTGGGACTCGATCGCCTACGAACCGCTCGACGGCCTGCGGCTGCCCGAGCAGATGCGGTCGCTGGTCCGCCCCGGCTACTTCTTCGAGCCGGCGCCGCACGTGACGCGGATCGTGTGCATCGCCACGCCGCACCGCGGCTCGATCCTCGCCTCGCTGGGCGTGGGCCGGGCGGCGTCGCTGGCGGTGCGGGCGCCGCCCGAGGCCCAGGCCCTCCACGACACGGCCGTCAGGATGAACCCGGGGGCGTTCAAGCCGGAGTTCGAGCGGCGGGTGCCGACGACGATCGACCTGCTCGAGCCGTCGTCGGGGCTGCTCCAGGCCATCGAGGGCCTGCGGCCGGCCTGCTGGGTGGCGGTGCACTCGGTGGTGGGCACGGGACACGTGTCGCTGACGGGCGGCCGCGACGACTGCGTGGTGAGCGAGGCGAGCGCCCACACGGCGGGGGCGAGGAGCGAGATCGCCGTGCCGGCGTCGCACACGGAGGTGCACCACCACCCCGACACGGTCCGCGAGCTGCAGCGGATCCTGTGCGAGCACCTGCGCGAGTGCGGCGCGGGGGGCTGAGGCGGCCTACACTTGTTCCGCAGGCGTCGGACGAAAAAGGTGACAGCCACCTTTTGTCTGGAGACCCCGGCCTTCGGCCGGGGCCGTGTCGCCTTCGGCGACCGGCAAAAGGTGGCTGTCACCTTTTTCACCGGGTCGGAGGCCGGCCGGGTCGGACTGCGGTGCGGACCGTTCAGTAGGAACCCGCGCTGTCACCCGCCCGAAGCGTGAACAGCGACACGAAGGTGTCGGCGTCGATCGACTCGCTGATGAACTGCACGGCACCGTCGGCGAACAGGGTGTTCGCGCCCGTCGGATGGAAGCTGTACGGCTTCGAACTGTTGTCGCAATTGATGAGCTGCGAGCCGTTGCAAAAATCGTTGATCGTCATCCAGATCGTCGAACTCGCCCAGCGGAAATCCGTGGCATTCGACCCCGTCGGAGTGTTGTTCTGGTAGATCGTCGGCTTGCCGCCGTCCTCGAAGAGCATGAACGTGTTGGAGAGGCCGTCCCGGACGTGGGCGGGCCGCACCGTGCGGCGGCGGTCGGGGTGCATGTCGAGGGGCAGGATCCCGAACCATTCGGGGCGCCACGTTTCCGGGCTCCCGGTGTTGCCCCAGTTCGGGGCCGATGAACCGGCGACCCGGGGCCTGATGGGGCCGCTCGCGCTGATCAGCGACCCGAGTCCGGGCGGGCCGCTCGTGGGATCGATGCGGTGCGCGGGGGCGAAATCAGTCACGTGACTGCTCTCACGGCCCCCGGGAGCCGACGGGCAGATCAGGATTCCGGCCAGATTTTGCTTCGTGACCGAATCGTTCGCCGAATCGTTCCAGTGCTTCGTGAAGTCGATCGCCGTGAAGACGGTTCCCTGCTCGTAAAACGGGAGGATGAAAGCGAACAGGCTGTGCCGCGCCAGGATCGGGGTCGCGTCGTTGCATTTCGAATCCTTGCCGGAATCGCAATTCGTCGCCGCAGGGGGGAAGTTTCCGTTCGAGGAGACGAAATGCTGGATCGCCAGCCCCAGGTTCCTCATGTTGCTCCCGCACTGGAGTCGTCGGGCCGACTCGCGGGCCCGCTGCACCGCCGGGAAGAGCAGTCCAACCAGCACCGCGATGATGGCGATGACGACCAGCAGTTCGATCAGGGTGAAACCGTGACGCGGTCGGCGGGCCGTCCGCGTTGCCTGCGCGACACCTGCGACCCGGTGCATGGTTTGGATCCTCCGTCGTGGCCCCAGCGGGCGAGGACGCCCTGGGCCGCTCTCCCACTCACGAATCAATTATCCAGTGTGGAGAAAACGGCGGCAAACGTCCACTGATATCCCGGTCGGGCACCGCTCCGAGGCATTCGGGAGTCCGTTTTGCCGGGCAGGGGGCGAAGGTCAACCGTCCGGCGGCTGATGACACCAGGCCCTGAAAACACCGCCGGGCCGCCCGGAAGAGCACCGCCTGCCGGGCGGTGCGAGAAGAACATGGACCCCCTCACGGAATCCTCACGCAACGCTCATCGGGCGCTCGCATGGGGGGGCTAGGGTTTCCTGCGGCCGATAACGATCGATGGCCGCGTTCCAGCACAGCACCAGCACGAGAAAGGAGTCCCGATGCCAACGCTCGCACCTGCTCTCGACGATCGCCCGTGTTCATCCGTGGTCGCCCGCGTGACGGCGCATCGCCGAACCATCCATGGTTTTACCCTCGTCGAACTGCTCGTCGTCATCGCCATCATCGCGGCGCTGCTCGGCCTGCTGCTGCCGGCGGTGCAGAGCGCCCGCGAGTCGGCCCGCCGGACCCAGTGCATGGTCAACATGCGGAGCGTGGGCCAGGGCTTCCTGCTCTGCGCCGACGCCAAGGGCTGGTTCCCGGCGGCGATGTACTCGACCAAGTCCGGCACGATGAACCCCAAGCCGACCGGCAACCCGTCGGGCACCGAGCACTCGTGGCGGATGCTCGTGATGCCGTTCCTCGAGGAGAAGAAGGCGGCCGACGAGTACAGCTGGAAGAAGCACTGGTTCGACGCCACCTCGAACGCCACGCCGGCGACACCGGCCGATTCACGCACCGGCGTGCCCCCCGACTCGAACCTCGGGATCGGCCTCACGCAGGTGCAGGTGTTCCAGTGCCCGAGCAGTCCCGCGCGGCCATCCTCCCTCGCCATTCCGGTGTCACCCGACTCCGACAGCGCCCGACCGGCACTGCCGGCCCTGCTGGTGCCGTTGGCGACCAGCGACTTCGAGGTGGTTACGGGCGTGAAGAAGAGCGTGCTCTCACCCGACCCGTATGCCTCCGGCGGCAGCAACAGCGTCGGCATCCTCGACAAGGACGTGGTCACGAAGCCGGCCCAGATTGCCGACGGCACGACCAAGACGATCCTGCTCGCGGAGTGCGCCGGCCGACCGCTCGTCTACCGAGGCGGCGCGGTGCAGATGAGCGGCGCGGCGCCCGAAGTCAATCAGTGCGTCGGCTGGCTCGATAACCTCGGGCCGTTCAAGATCGATCCCATGCGAGGCGACGGCGTCAAGAGCCCAAAGGCTGCGGCCAACGCGGGCGTGGCGATGAACGCCACGAACGACGGCGAGTGCTACGGATTCCATCCGGGCGGCATCGTGGTCACGTTCGGCGACACCTCAACCCGCGTGATCGCCGATTCGATCGCCCTCCGCACGTTCTGCGCCCTGGTCACACGGGCCGGCAACGAGCAGGCCGGGGAGATCCCCTGATGGGTCGCACGGCCGTCGCGGCGCTCCTCGCGGGCGGCGCGATCGCCGCCGGCGCCACGGGCGTCGCGGCACGGGAGCCGCGGGTCATCGCCACCTGGACGGTGCCGCGGGCGCCGCTCTCGGCCGGCGTCGTCGTCGGGGGCTTGAGCGACCTCGCGGCGTCCCCGATCGGCGGCGCGTTGCACGTCTGGACGGTCACGGACCGCGGGCCCAACGGCACGGTGAAGATCGACGGCGAGAAAGTACGCACGCTCCTCGCGCCCGACTTCGCCCCCTCGCTCGTACGCGTGCGGCTGCCGGATGGCGGCGGGGCCGCCGTTGTGGAGCAGGTCGTGCCGCTCCGCGGAGCCGACGGTCGCCCGCTCTCCGGGCGGCCTCCCGGCACCGACCGGCTCGTGGACGCGAAGGGCCGGCGTCCGGTCGCCGACGATCCGGGCGGCGTCGATCCCGAGGGCCTCGTGGCGGTCGGCGACGGCACGTTCTGGATCGCCGAGGAGTATCGGCCGGGCTTGCTGCATGTGGACGCCGCCGGCCGCGTGCTGGCGCGGTTCGTGCCACGCGGCATGGCGGGCGTCGCCGGCGACCGCGACTCGCTCCCGGAAATCTATGCGCGGCGCCGTGAGAACCGCGGGTTCGAGGCCCTGGCCGCGAGCCCCGGCGGCAGCCGCCTGTGGGCGCTGCTCCAGAGCCCGCTCGATGTGCCCGGCCGCGCCGCCGGCAGGCGGACGGGCAACGTCCGCCTCCTCGCGTTCGACCCCGTGGCGGGCGCGCCCGTGGCCGAACACGTCTACCGGCTTGGTGACCCCGGAGATCCGGCCTATCTGACCCACGGCTCGCCCCCGGACGACGGCAAGCTCTGTGCGATGGCGGCGCTCGACGGGGACACGCTTCTCGTGCTCGAGCAGGACGACCACGGCCTGGCCCGGCTGTATGCCGCCGACCTCGCCGCCGCCACCGACACGCTCGGCCTCGACCCGGGGGACGGTCGCACGCTCGAGCAGGTGGCCGACCTGCCCGCCGCCGGGGTCGTTCCGGTGCGAAAGACGCTCGTCGCCGACATGACGGCGCTGCGGCAGCGGATGCGGGCCCAGGTGGACGAGGACACGAAGGAGGGCGGCGCTCTCAAGATCGAGGGATTGGCCGTGATCGACCGTCAGCACGTGGCGGTCGTCAACGATAACGACTTCGGCGTCGCCCAAGGGGAGGACGGACCGGGCCGCGGCACGAGGGTCTGGCTCCTCGAACTGCCCGTCGATCTCGAGACGCTCGTCGCCGCCGCACCGTGACGCCACGGCTCGCGGCAGGGTAGGCTCTACGGCTCGCCCCATCCCCCGTGGGAAGACTGGCCATGGCTTCCGCACCGCGCCTCCGTCGTCGCGACCTGCTCGCCGGCGTTGCAGCCGGCGCCCTCGTGGCACCGGTGTGTGGCGGCGAGCGCCGGCGCGACGACCTCGGCCGCGCCCGCACGATCTCGATCTTCCACACGACAGACCTCCACGGCCGGATCCTGCCCACGAGCACCTACGAGGGGCTCGACGACGTCGGCGGACTCGCCCGCTGCGCCACCTGCATCCGCCAGTGGCGGAAGGAGTCGCCCCACTCGCTGACCGTGGACGTGGGCGATCTCTGGCAGGGCACCGCAGTGAGCCTCAACCGCGGCGGCCGGGTGATGGTGGAACTCCTCAACCGGCTCGGGTACGACGCCTGGACGCTCGGCAACCACGATTTCGACTGGGGGCCCGAGGCGATGGACGCGAACCTCGCGCTCTCGGAGCCGCCGGTGCTCGCGGCCAACCTCGCGCGGGGCGACGCCACGCCGGGCGGCTTCGCCGGCGCGTGGGGCAGGGTGCGGCCGTGGCTGGTGAAGGAAGTGGGCGGCTTCCGCATCGGGCTCGTCGGCCTGATCACACCCGGCCTGCCCGCGTGGCTCTCGCCCGAGACCCTCGGCGGCACCGAGGCCACCGATCCGCTGGCGAGCCTCGCGCGGTCGGTCGCGGAGGTGCGGGCCGAGCGGTGCGACGCGGTCGTGGTCATGGGCCACATGGGCTGGCGGTTCGAGGATGACTACGCGAACCCGGTGCGGCAGCTGCTCCGGGAGGCCGGCAGGGACGTGGACGTCTACCTTGCCGGCCACTCGCACCAGAACCAGCCGCTCTGGACCCTCCACGACGTGGTCTGCTCGCAGGCGAGTTACCACGGCATCCACTGCGGCCGCGTGGACCTGACGTTCGACCTCGACTCGCGGAAGCTCGTGGACCGGAAGGCGTTCACCGTGCTGATGGACGACCGCTTCGCGCTCGACCCGCTCGTGATGGAGATGGCCAAGGCCGACCTCGACGCGTCGGCGGCGCAGCTGGCCCGCGAGGTCTGCACGGTGAAGGCCCCGATCGCGGGCCAGGGGCGGAACAGCCCGCTTGCGAGGATCTTCTGCGAGTGCTTCGCCGCGGCACTCGCCAAGCAGGGCACGCAGGTGGACGGCGTGTTCCACGGCACGTTCGAGACCGGCGGCCTGGAGCCCGGAAAGCTCACCGTCGCGGACTGCTGGCGGCTGATCCCCTACGAGAACCTGCTCTGCACGGCGGAGGTCACGGGCGCCGATCTCATGCGGATCGTCGCCGAGGACGCCGCCGTGAAGCAGTCGGACCGTACGCTCTGGCCGTTCGAGGTGGTCCGCGGCCCGGGCGGGCGCCCCGAGCGGATCCTGCTCGACGGCAGCGACGTGGACCGCGACCGTCGCTATCGCCTTGCCGTCAACAGCTACGACGCGCAGTCCGGCGGCCGCCGCCTGCCGGGAATGCGCGACATCCTCGCGGCACCGGCCGTCAAGCGGCGCGACACGCGGATCGACACGCGGACCGCCCTCATCGACGGCCTGC
Source organism: Planctomycetaceae bacterium (assembly GCA_046095965.1). GTDB lineage: Bacteria > Planctomycetota > Planctomycetia > Pirellulales > UBA1268 > QWPN01. Next base: position 729 of record JBJTJO010000295.1, on the reverse strand, counting down.
TCGACCGCGGCGAGATCGGGTGACGACCTCCGCCGGCCCGGCGAACCGGCCTGGGGTCGTGTTTCCGCGCCAACCCACGGGGCTCACTTCCCCAGCGTGAAGATCACGCGCACGATCTCCGCGAGCGCCCGGGCCAGCGGGGAATCGGTGCCGAGTTCCTGCCCCAGGCGGACGAGCACGAGCGCCTGGATGAGTCCGTTCCAGTGTGAAGCCTTCATGTCGCCCTCCATGACGACGAACGCGACGCATCGCGTCGGACCGGAGGAAACGATTCACGCCGCGGCAGGTCGCGGCAAATCCCGCGTCTGCGGCCCGGGCGCCGTCGCGACCGTGCCCGCGGACACTTGGGTGGGGCCTCGGGGCGGGCCGTTCACCTCGGCTTCTGGCCGCGGCGCCGGCTGAGGGCGGGCATCGCTTCCTCCGCCAGTTTTGTCATGGTGTTGATGTGCACGCCGAGCAGGGCGGCGGCCCGGCCCTTGTGGCCATTCGTGAGCGCCAGCGCCTGCCGCACCGCGATGCGCCGCAGGGTCTCGAGGTCGAGGGCCGGCAGAGGGGCATCTCCGGACCGTGCGTCGTCGGGCTTGAGGACCGCAAGCCGTGGCGCCGTCGGCCGATCCTCGGCCGGAGCGGTCTCCTCCGGCAGCACGGGCACCTCGCCGATCGCGTAAACCCGCTCGACGGCCTGGGCCAACTGCCGCACGTTGCCCGGCCAGTGGTACCGCGCGAACC
>JBJTJO010000294.1:0-11119 GCA_046095965.1 Planctomycetaceae bacterium | reverse complement strand
ACATCACCGGCCGCTGCCTGCCGGACAAGGCGATCGACGTCATCGACGAGGCGGGCGCCCGCGTGCGACTCAAGGCGATGACGAAGCCGCCGGATCTCAAGGAGATCGACGACGAGGTCGAGCGGCTCAACAAGGAGAAGGAGGAGGCGGTCGCCAACCAGGACTTCGAGAAGGCGGCGGCGCTCCGCGACCAGGCCGACAAGCTCAAGAAGAAGAAGCAGTCGATGACCCGCGACTGGCGTGACAAGAGCCGGGAGGCGGACGGCGCCGTGGACGAGGAGGTCGTCGCGGAGGTCGTCTCGAAGATGACCGGGATCCCGCTCACGCGGATGAGTACCGAGGACCAGGCCCGGCTCATGGGCATGGAGGGGGAGCTCCACAGGAAGGTCATCGGCCAGGACGCGGCCGTGAAGAGCGTGGCGAAGGCGGTCCGCCGCAGCCGCTCCGGGCTCAAGGACCCGAAGCGGCCGATCGGCTCGTTCGTGTTCGCCGGGCCGACGGGCGTGGGCAAGACGCTGCTCGCCAAGGCCCTCGCCCAGTTCATGTTCGGCGACGCCGAGGCGCTCATCCAGATCGACATGAGCGAATACATGGAGAAGCACAACGTCAGCCGCCTGATCGGCGCGCCGCCGGGCTACGTCGGCTTCGAGGAGGGGGGGCAGCTCACGGAGAAGATCCGCCGCCGTCCCTACGCCGTGGTCCTGCTCGACGAGATCGAGAAGGCCCACCCCGACGTGTTCAACATGCTGCTCCAGGTGATGGAGGAGGGACGGCTCACCGACTCGTTCGGGAGGAACGTGGACTTCCGCAACACGATCCTCATCATGACGACCAACGCCGGCGCCGAGGCGATCAAGAACGAGAGTGCCTTCGGCTTCCAGAAGCCCGACAGCGACGCCAGCTACGACAGCATGAAGGGCCGCGTCAACGAGCGGATCGAGAAGGTCTTCCGGCCGGAGTTCCTGAACCGCCTCGACGACGTGATCGTGTTCCACCACCTCACGGTCGAGGACCTCAAGGAGGTCATCGACATCGAGCTGGCGAAGGTCCGCGAGCGGCTCTCCGAGCGGGGACTCAAGCTCGAACTCACCGATGCCGCGAAGCAGTTCCTCATCAAGAAGGGCTCCGACACGGACTTCGGTGCCCGTCCGCTCCGCCGCGCCCTCGAGAACTACATCGAGGACCCGGTGAGCGAGGAGCTGCTCAAGGGCGAGTTCCAGGGCAAGGACACCATCCAGGTGGACTGCATCGAGGTCGCCGACAAGAAGCAGCTCAAGTTCACCGGGCTGGTCACGGCCGAGCCCGTGGCCGCGGCTCCCGAAGCCTGACACGGGCGAGTCGCGGGTCGAGCCGCCGGAACGCCCCGCTGCGAGACCCGCCGCGCGGCCGGGCCGCGCGCCTCGGCACACGGGCGCCGTCACGCCGACCGCCGCCTCGGGGCGTCGAGGCTGAAGTCGGCGGCCCCGTGGGACAGGTTCGGGTTGTAGAAGGGGTCGCGGAGCAGGAGCTCGCCCCAGCGCTGCCGCAGCAGGCCCAGTTCCCGGGCGAACCGCGCCCGCTTCGCGCGCGTGTCGTCGATGCCGCGCGATGCCGATTCATGGTGGACGAGCTCGGCGAACGGCGTCCAGATGTTGCGGTACCCGGCCTGCCGCAGCCGCAGGCAGAAGTCGATGTCGTTGAAGGCCACCTCGAACCGCTCGTCGAGACCGGAAACCGCCGCGTACACGTCGGCCCGGACCACGAGGCAGGCCGCGGTCACGGCCGACAGCTCCTGGTGCAGCACCGCGCGGCCGAAGTGGCCCCTGTCGCCGCGGGCGAGCCGCGGATGGGCGTGGGCGGCCCCGCCGCAGATTCCCACGATCACGCCGCCGTGCTGCAGCGTGCCGTCCGGATACCAGAGCCGGGCCCCCACGGCCCCGGCGTCGGGCTGCAGGGCGAACGACACCATCTCGTCGAGCCACCCCGGCGTCAGGATCTCGATGTCGTCGTTGAGCAGGCAGAGCACCTCGCCCCGGGCCGCGGCGGCGGCCCGATTGTTGAGCCGCGGGTAGTTGAAGGGGGAGTCGTCGCGGAGCACGCGGATGCCGGGCCGGGTCGCGAGCGCGGCGAGATACTCGACCGTGCCCCGGTCCGCCGAACCGTTGTCTACGACGAGAATCTCGTACCGGGGGTAGGTGGTGAGCGCCGTGATCGAGTCGATGGCTACCCGTAACAGCTTCTCGTGGTCGCGGGTGCAGATGATGATCGAGACGAGCGGCGGGGATGCCGGCAGCGGGTGGCGGATGCGGATGCAGCCCGGTGCCTCGACCGCAGGCTCGACGGTCGCGCCGTTTCCCTGCCGCGCGAGCAGGTCCGCCACCGCCCGACGGCCTGCAGCCGCGGCGCCCGCCGGCTCGGTCGCGGCGGCTCCTCCACGGTGGCAGAGGATCCGCGGCACGTGCACAACCCCGGCCGCACCGACCGCCGCAACCATCCGCAGGGCGAGGTCGTAGTCTTCGGCCCCGGCGAACTCGTCACGCCAGCCGCCCATGTCGCGGACCAACTGGCGCGGGTAGGCGGCCGGCCGCGAGATGGCGTCGTGGGCGAGGAACAACTCGCGGTTCGCGTCGCACTTGAACCAGGGCGAGTGCCGCCGGCCACGCCGATCGATGCGGTCCTCGTCGGCGTAGACCAGGCCGGCGCGGGGATGCCGCACCACGGCATCGGCGATCCACGCGAGGGACTGTGGCGGCAGGACATCGGCGGGGTCGAGCACGGCCACGACGGCGCCGGCGGCGGTCTCGAGCCCCCGATTGCGGGCGGCGGCGCCGCCGGTGCCGTCGGCCTCGAGCAGCCTGATCCGCGGTTCATCCGCCGCATGCCGGTCGAGCACGGCGCTGACATCGGCGGTCTGTCCAGCGGAGACGACGCACAACTCCCATGCTGGGTAGACCTGGGACCGGACCGAGCGGATGGCCCGGTCGAGCAGCACGGCGTCGGGCGACTCGAGCGGCATGAGCAGCGAGATCACGGGCGGGTCGCGGAGGGCGTTCACGCTCGCCCGCAGCGCCTCGAGGTCGGCCGCGGTCGGTGTATCGACACGCCGCACCCAGGTCGCGTAGCGGCGCTCCGGACCGCCACCCCGCAGGTGGCGCAGGGCAACGCGGCGCTGGCGGAGCACGGACCGCACGCATTCCACGGCGCCGCCGACTCCCGGGATGCGGCGCACCATGTCGCCGATGAGCCGTCCAACTTTCATGGTCCGTCACGTGCCTCCGCTGCCCGCCGGTGGCAAGCCTCTCGGTCCCGCGCGGCAAGCCCGGGCATATAGGCGGGGGAGGAAGGCCGCCGCAAGGCGAACTTCAGGCGTGGGAACCACGGTGCCCCCGAGCCGACCCGACCGCCTGTCCTACGCACCTTGCCCGCCCCGCCCGAACCAAGCCGGGGCCACCGGCGTTGCTCATGCCGCCCGACCGTCACGACCGATACGACCCGCAGGGTAATGCTGCGCAACCCGACTGCACCGTCATGGCCACCGCTCCCGACACCTTGCTGCCCCGCTCGCCCGGACTCACCGGCTGGCTCGCCGACCAGGTCGCGAGCCTTGGCGACTTCGCGGTGGCGACGGTGGCGGGCTGCGGAGACGTGGCGCTCTTCACCCTCCGCACCGTGGGCTGGATCTTCGCCCGGCGGCAGCGCCGGGACGTGCTTCTGCCGAGCTTCTACCAGATCGGTGTCCGGTCCCTGCCGGTCGTGGCGCTCACGGGCCTGTTCATCGGCATGGTCCTCGCGGTGCAGAGCTACGGGCAGTTCAAGGCCCTCGGGCTGCAGACGCGACTCGGTTCGGTCATCAACCTCTCGCTCGTCCGCGAGCTCGGGCCCGTCCTCGCCGCCACCATGCTCGCCGGCCGCGTGGGCAGCGCCATGGCCGCCGAGCTCGGCACGATGCGGGTCACCGAGCAGATCGACGCCTTGGAGAGCATGGGCGCCAATCCCATCTACTACCTCGTGGTGCCGCGGTTCCTCGGCTGCCTGCTGCTCATCCCGTCGCTCACGGTGATGGCCGACTTCATGGGCGTGCTCGGCGGCTACCTCTACTCCCACCTGCTCCTGAACATCGACTACCACCACTACTGGGAGAACTCCCGGGAATACGTCGATGGCTTCGACTTCCTGATGGGCATCTGCAAGAGCGTGTTCTTCGGCGGGGCCATCGCCCTCGTGAGCTGCCATCACGGGTTCAATTGCGAGCCCGGAGCCGAGGGCGTGGGGCGGGCGGCGACGAGCGCCTTCGTGCACTCCTTCGTGCTCATCCTCGTGCTCGACCTGTTCCTGGGGATCTGGCTCAACGACATCCACGACCTGCTCCGCCCGGAGGGGCCGCGCCGCCTCCTCTGAACCATGCCGACCGCCGCACCAGTCCGTGCCGAACGCCGTGACGAGCCCGCGCCGCCCCTCCTGCGCGCGGAGGCGCTGGGGGTCCGCTTCGGCCGCCAGGACGTGCTCCGGGACATCTCGCTCGACCTCGAGGCCGGCCGGTCGCTCGCGATCCTCGGCGAGAGCGGCTGCGGCAAGACCGTGCTGCTCAAGACGTTGATCGGGCTCGTCCGGCCCACCTCGGGCGACGTGCTCTTCGAGGGCCGGTCCCTCGCACGCCTGGGGGATCGCGAACTGGCCCACCTCCGCACCCGTTACGGCTTCGTGTTCCAGGGGGCGGCGCTGTTCGACAGCCTCTCGATCGCCGAGAACGTCGCCTTCCCGCTCCGCGAGCACACCCGCCTTCCCGAGGCGGAGATCCAAGACGCCGTGGCCGCGCTCATCGACGAGGTGGGCTTGCCCCGCTCGGCACTCGCGAAGAAGCCGGTCGAGCTCTCCGGGGGCATGCGCAAGCGGGCCGGCATCGCCCGGGCCCTGGCCCTCGACCCCCAGGTCGTGCTCTACGACGAGCCGACCACGGGCCTCGACCCGATCATGAGCGACGTGATCAACGAGCTGATCCTGCGGGTCCGGCGGCGGCCCGGGGTCACGAGCGTGGTCGTCACGCACGACATGCGCACCGCCCGCAAGGTGGCCGACCGGATCGTGATGCTCTACCCGCTGTTCCGGCTGCGGCCGGGCGACCCGCAGGTGGTGTTCGACGGCACGCCCGCCGAGCTCGACCGCAGTCGCGATCCCCGCGTCCACGACTTCGTCGAGGGCCGCGCCGGCTCCCGGCTGGAGGAACTGCGGGGTGAGCAGGCCGGCGCCGACGACGCGGAGGGGGAGACATGACCGACCGGGTGATGCAGTTTCGGGTGGGCGTCGTCGTGCTGGCCACGGCGATCATCGCGGGCATCCTCATCGTCCTGTTCGGCGACCTGCCCTCGCTCGTGCAGGCCAGCTATCCGCTGAGGATGAGCTTCAGCGACGCCCGCGGCATCTCCACCGGCACGCCCGTCCGCAAGAACGGGATCCTGGTGGGCCGTGTCACGACGGTGGAACTCGACGCCGGCGGCGGCGTGAGCATCGTCGCCGACATCGACACGCACGTTCCGCTCTACCGCGACGAGCAGCCGCGGATCGTGAGCACGATCCTCGGCGACGCGGAAATCCAGCTCGTGCCCGGCACCATCCGTCCGCCGCGCCAACGGCTCGGTGCGGACGAGACGCTGCGCGGGGCCGTGTCCAAGGATCCGTTCGAGGTCTTCGCGCAGCTCGAACCGAAGCTCGGCGGGGCGCTCGAGTCGCTGACGCAGGCCAGTGACGCGGTGAGCAAGCTCTCCGCCAACATCGACCGGCTCGTGCTCGGTGACGAGAGCCGGTTTTCCCGCATGGCGGAGAAGACGGAGGCCGCCCTCGACGCCTTCAATGTCGCGATGGGCAACGTCAACGACGTGCTGGGCGACCCCGCCGCCCGCGACAAGCTCAAGGCGGCGCTCGACGACCTGCCCGCGACCCTCGCCGGGCTCCGCAAGGGCGTCGAGGGCATCGGCTCGGTCGTGGACACGGCCGACCGGAACCTCCGCAACCTCGAGGGGTTCACGAAGCCGCTCGGCGAACGCGGCGCGGGCATGGTGGCCGAGGTGAACCGCGCGATCAGCCGCCTCGACGAGACGCTCGCGCAGGCGGCGCAGTTCTCGCGGTCGCTCAACGAGTCGCAGGGCACGCTCGGCCGGCTCGTCCGCGACCCGCAGGTCTACGACGACCTCGCCGAGGCGGCCGCCAACGTCAACAGGCTCACCCGGGAGCTGCGGCCGATCGTCGATGACGTCCGCGTGTTCACCGACAAGATCGCCCGCCATCCGGAGCAGCTCGGCGTCCGCGGCGCCCTCGACCGCCGGCCGGGGCTGAAGTGACGGACGCGGCCCACGCGTCGCGTGACCTCGGGGCGCTACCGCAGGTCCACGTCGCCGGCGGCCGCGTCGGGCCCGGCATCGTGGGCCGACCAGACCACCGTGACGACGGCCATGCCGAGCCCGAAGAGGAACACGAGCGCCAAGGCCACGCCCATCGCGCAGCCGGCCCGGCCGTCGTCGGCGGCAAGCTCGGCCAGGCGCTCGCTCGGCGTCGAGGCCTCGACGGCGTCAGGCGACTGCCGTCGATTCACCGCGCTGTCCAGCGCCAGGAGCAGGCTGCGCGCATGGCGAAAGAAGACCACAGGCAGGACGACGGCCACCGCCAGGCAGGCGGCAAGCCCCGCCTCGGCCGTGAGGCCGCAGCCCGCGACGAGCAGCGCGTAGAGCCCCCCCGTGGCGATCACCGTCACGCCGTAGTTGACGTAGATGCTGCCCAGGTAGAAGCCCGGCTCGGGTGCGAACGACGCCCCGCACGCGAGGCAGGCATCGTGCATGCGGAACCAGCCGCGGAACAACCGGCCGACGCCGCAGCGCGGGCAGCGGAGTGCGAGCCCGCGGCGGAGCGCGGTCAGCCGGCCGCCGACCGCGCCCTCCTCGCCGTCGCGGCCGGAGCCGCGCCGGTCGGCCATGCAGATCATTGCCGCCGCACGGGCACGGCCGCCGCGGTCATCTCCACCACGGTCGTCTCGCGCAGCCGCTGGCCATAGCGTTCGACGAGCCAGGGCATGGCCTCCTCGGCCACGTCGGCCTGCAGGAGCACGAGGTCGCCGGGCCGCGCGGCGTCGAGCACGAGCATCGTGGCCTGGCCCCACGTGCCGCCTCCCTCGACGGCCACCGGACGTGTCGCCACCGCGGCCGCCCGCACCCCCTCCGCGATCAGCCGCGTGATGTCGCCGGGAGTCCGGCCGCGGACGTACTCGCCTTCGTAGACCACGACGCGCTCGAACTCGCCCGCCAGGATCCGCCCCTGGGCGAGGAGATCCTCGTCTCGACGATCGCCGGCCGCCGAATAGACGGCCGTCCGCCGCGCGTGCGGCAGCTTGCGGAGCGCCGCACAGATCTGCTCCAGGGACGAGACGTTGTGGCCGTAGTCAACCACGATCGAGATGCCCTCGAGATCGAGGAGGTTGAACCGGCCCGGGGATCCGTCGGCGTTGCTCGGGAAGCTCTCCAGGCCGATGCGGACGAGCTCCAACGGCACGCCCAGCCGCCACGCCGCCGCCGCGGCGGCCAGCGCGTTCTCGACCTGGAAGGGCACGATGCCCTTGTGCACGAGCGGCACCTTGTCGAGATGCGCCAGCCGCGTCTCGCGGGGCCCGTCGCAGAGCACGATCCAGCCCTCGCGCACCGTGGCCGCCAGGCCGCCCTGGGCGAGGTGTTCCACGAGCACCGGGTTGGCGGGGTCGAGGCCGAAGTAGACCACCTGCCCCTTGCACCACTTCCGCATCTCGACCACGAGCGGATCGGCCGCATTGAGCACCGCGGCGCCGGTCTTGCGGACGGCGGACACGATCGCCCCCTTCACCCAGGCGATCCGCTCCGGCGTGTCGATGCCGTCGAGGCCGAGGTGGTCACCCGCCGCGATGTTCGTCACCACGGCGACGTCGCAGCGGTCGAACCCGCAGCCCTCGCGCAGGATGCCGCCGCGGGCCGTCTCCAGCACGGCGGTCGTCACCGCCGGGTTCGCGAGCACCCGGCGGGCGCTCCTCGGGCCGCTGCAGTCGCCGGCGTCGATCTGCCGCGGGCCGATCCACACGCCCTCGGTGCAGGTCGCGCCAACCGTGGCTCCACCGGTCGCGGCCAGGTGCGACAGCAGACGGACCACCGTGGTCTTGCCATTCGTGCCGGTCACCGCGGCCACCGGGATGCGGCCGTCCGTGCCCGGCGGGAACAGCGCATCGACGATCGCGGCGCCGACGTCCCGTGGCGTGCCGACGGCCGGTTCGAGATGCATCCGCAGGCCGGGGGCCGCGTTGACCTCGACCACCACGCCCCCTTGGGATTCGAGCGGCCGGCCGATGTCGGCGGCGATGACGTCGATGCCCGCGACATCGAGCCCCACGACCCGCGCGGCCTCGACGGCCCGGGCCGCCACCTCGGGATGGACGACGTCGGTCACGTCCTCCGCCGTGCCCCCCGTGCTCAGGTTGGCGCTCTTCCGCAGCAGGACGCCGCGCCCCGCCTCGGGGATGCTCTCGGCGTCGAGCCCCTGCTCGGCGAGCACGGCACGGGCCACGTCGTCGAGCGGGATCGGGCTCAGGGCGCCGGCATGGTCGGCGCAGCGCCGCGGGTCGGCGTTGACGCGGGCGACGAGTTCGCGGACCGTGGCCACCCCGTCGCCGACGACGCCGGGGGGCATGCGCCGCGCGGCGGCGACCATCCGTCCGCCGACCACGAGCACGCGGTAGTCGGCCCCCGGGGCGAAGCGCTCGACGACGACCGCCACCTCCTGTTCGCGCGCCAGACGCCACGCCCGCTCCACGTCGTCGCGGGTCACGAGGTTGACCGACACGCCGCGTCCCTGGTTGCCGCACCGCGGCTTGACGACGACCGGCAGGCCGATCTCCTCGGCCGCGGCCCACGCGTCGGCGGCATCGGTGACGGGCCTCCCCTCGGGCACCGGCACGCCGGCCTCGGCCAGCAGCCCGCGCGTGAGCTCCTTGTCCTGGGCGATGGACTCCGCGACGGCACCCGTGGCGTCGGTCTCCGACGCCAGGATGCGCCGCTGGTTGGCGCCGTATCCCAGCCGCACGAGCGAGCCCTCGTTGAGACGCCGCGCCGGGATCTCGCGGGCCGCGGCGGCCTCGACGATCGACCGTGTGCTCGGACCGAGCTGCACGGCCAGGAGCAGGTCGCGGAGCCTGCGAATCTCACCCGCCACGTCGAACTCGACGCCGTCCACCGCGGCCATGATCAGCCGCCGCGAGGCGTGCAGGCACTCGATGGCGAACGACTCCTCGCGGTACTCGACCACCACGTTGTAGACACCCCGGTCGCCGGTCTCCCGGGCTCGTCCGAAGCCGACCGTCGAGCCGGCGAGCGATTGGACCTCGAGCGTGACGTGCTCGAGCACGTGCCCGAGCCAGGTGCCCCGGTCGAGCCGCAGGAAGAAGCCGCCGCGCTCGCCGACCGAGCAGCGATGCTCGATCATCTTCGGCAGCCATGACTTGAGGCGGTCGTTGAAGCCGGGCAGCGTGTCGCTGGGGAAGTCCTCGAAGCGGCCCAGATCGACCTTGGCTTCGAGGCAGGGAAACGAGGCCCACTGGTTGGGGCCGCGAAGAACCTTGACGGACGTGATCTCCATGATGGAACGAGGTGTCGCTCTCTTACGGCCGACGCAGACGCGTGCGTGGGCCAGTGCGTGTGCGCCCCATCCAGCCGCCGGACGTTCCGGCGGAAATCGCTGGAGTGGGGACGGCACGGTTCACAACGGGGCTGCGTCGGCGCGTCGCCGGCGCAGTCCTGCCTGCGGGGGCAGGCTTCCGTCCGAACCCGACGTCCCGAGTCGTCAGGGCGGCCAGCAATCCGGGGCCGCGGGAGATATGGCTCCGGCGGGACGGGTGTCCCCCAGGGAGCCGCTGCACAACGAAACACAGAAACCGAAACCGACCGACCGACCGGCCAGATTGGCCATGGGAGCTCTGAATTCCTCCACTCGGAAGACTTGGCTTCGCGAACGCCGTCACGAAGTTTACGCTTTCGCAACGCGGGTGCGAACCCTTTTCAAACATTGTTTGTTCAAAGCACGTCGCGTGCCGTGCACGCGGAAAATCGCTGGACCCCGCTTTGCGGGCCGGAAAGCCGCCGTGTGTTCCCGAATCTCGTGCCGGGCTCATGGAAGAGTTGACAACCGGACGGGATACACGGGCCGTGCAGAACCGGGAGGCGGGAAGTTTTTTCAAGTTTTCCCATCTGTCGGCCGGGGTAGTGACGGACGAGAACACGGGGTTCGAGCCGTCGAAGCCGACCGAAAACGGGACGTCCTGAGGGCAGGCTGAAAACACCGAATGACGGTAATTTAGGTATGTTCGGAAAGCGAAGCAAGATTCTGCCGTCGCCGTTGCACGCCCTCCCTAACCGATAAAAACCGGGAAAAAGACGCGTTTTCCGCCACGATCCCGGTTTGACCCAGCCTGACCCGCACCCGGCCTCCCCCATGCCGCACGCAGCCTCGCCTGCCGCTCACTCGACGGTCGCCTCCTGGAGGGGGCGAACCGGCGACCTTCCCTGGGGGCAGGACGTGGCCTTGGAACCGGGCGAGCGGGTCGTTGCCGCGTGCCGCTTCGACCTCGACGCCAACCTGACGTTTACCGACGGCTGGATCGTGCTCACGGACCGGCGACTGCTCGCCGACCGGCCCGCGTTCGCCGCGGACCCCGCGGCGCCGGTGGAGGCTGCGGCGGCCACTCCACGGTCCTGGCGCCTGGCCGCTGCGGACCGTCTCGACGTGCACCTGCGGACGGCCGTGGGGCGGATCGAGTTCTCGCGGGAAGGCGCCGTGATCGCCCGGTGGCTGTTCACCCCCGCCAGGGCCGAGAGCGTGCACGCCGTCGAGAACGCATTCGACGCGCGGCTCCACGGCGCCGCGGCGGGCGCGACCGCACGCGCCGACACATCGCCGGAGGCAGCGGCAGCGTGCGCCAGCGAGACGACCGTCCACCCGCTGCCCGCCGTCGCGCCGCGCGACGACGACGAGGACGACCAGCCCGGCGAGGCCGCCAGGCGTTCCTGGCGCGCGCTGGCCCGCGTGATCACGTTCGCCCGACCGCACCTCGGCAGGACGCTCCTCGGCTGGGCGCTCTCGC
>JBJTJO010000293.1:0-3660 GCA_046095965.1 Planctomycetaceae bacterium | reverse complement strand
GTTGGTTAGAGCGCTACGTTCACACCGTAGAGGTCACAGGTTCGAATCCTGTGTTGCCCACTCGCGATTCGGTTCGTGATTTCTTGAGCGATTGTCCCGCGGAATCGCGTCTCCACAACGCGCGGCAAGGAGTCCGCGATGCGGCCCGGCAGCATGCTCGCCGATGGCGAGCCCGGAACGCGTCCAAGACCGCGGCGAAGGAGCACGAGAGCGAATGGCCGCGGAACGTGCGGCGGTGGGTGACGGCGGCCGCGGGCGGACAGTTCCACTTTCCGGTGCCGACGCGATTCACGCGAGGAGGTGAGCGGGCCAAGCGGTTCGTTCCCCTTTCTCGTCGGGGTTCACCCTCGAGCCGGGCGTCGCCCGCTCGCTTGCTCCTGTGGCGCACGCCTCTTCCTCGTGGCGCACGCCTCCAGGCGTGCGAATGTGCTCCCCACTCCCCTTTTGTGGCGCACGCCTCCAGGCGTGCGAATGTGCCCTCCACTCCCCTTTGTGGCGCACGCCTCCAGGCGTGCGAATGCGCCCTCCACTCCCCTTCGTGGCGTACGCCTCCAGGCGTGCGAATGTGCCCTCCACTCCAGCAGCCCCCAGCGTTCCCACCCCTGCCCGCTCTCTGAGCTCTCTTGTCAACTCATCCACCACCATGGTCCGCACGCCTGGAGGCGTGCGCCACAAAGGGGAGTGGGGGGCACATTCGCACGCCTGGAGGCGTGCGCCACGAGGAAGAGGCGTGCGCTACGAGGAAGAGGCGAGCGCTACAGGAGCAAGCGAGCGGGCGACGCCCGGCCGGAGGGTGAACCCAGGCGACAAAGGAGAACGAACCGCTTGGCCCGCTCACCTGCTCGCGTCAATCGCGTCGGAACCGGATAGTGGAACTGCCCGCCCGCGGCCGCCGTCAACGATAGCCGCACGTACCAGGGCCATTCGCTCTCGTGATCCTCCGCCGCGGTCGTGGACGCGTGCCGGACTCGCAATTGGCGAGCATGATGCCGGGCCGCATCGCGGACTCCTTGCCGCGCGTCTTGGCGTCGCGATTCTGCGGGTCAATCGCTCAAGAAATCACGAACCGAATCGCGAGTGGGCAACACAGGATTCGAACCTGTGACCTCTACGGTGTGAACGTAGCGCTCTAACCAACTGAGCTAGTTGCCCGGAATCGACGAGACGAAGTCTAGCACGCGGCCCACAGGGCGTCACGACGGGCCGCTCGCGGCCTCGGACTCCGGTGGGTCGAACCGCGGGCCGGACACGAGCCCCACGTCGTCGTCGTCGGGCCGCGTGGCCGTGACCGCGCGCCGCGAGCCCGTCGCCGTCGCACCGGCGGATCCGTCGATGTGGGCCGATACGTCGAGTTCCCGGGCGAGGGATGTCCACTGCCGCCGCAGGTCGCCCACGACCTTGCCGACCGAGCGGCCCACCTCGGGCAGCCGCTTGCCGTAGAGCATCACGGCGACGGCGCCCAGGAGAACGATCTCGACGGGGCCGAGTCCGAACATGGCAGCAGTGCTTCGACCAGGGGGCCCGCATCAGACCGGGCCGCGGTCAGCGGTGGCCCTCGACACGGCCGCCGTCGCGGGACGAATCCTCGGGCAGGCCCTGCACGCCCCGCTTGAATTCCACGATCCCCTCGCCGAGCGACCGCATCACCTTCGGCAAACGCGTGCCGAACAGGAGCAGGGCGATGCCCGCCAGGATGATCAGCTCGGTCGTCCCGATGCCGAACGCGAAAAGGCTCACGGGGAGGATCTCCATTCCGGGTGGCTGCCGGCGGCGCCACGGGTCGTGCGCGGCTCAAGCCGCACATGCAAAGTCTACCCCCGCCGGAGTCCCGAGGCAAAAACCGCGCGTGAATCAGCGTGGCGCGGCCGCGACGTCACGGTGCCGCCGCCATCCGTGCGGCCCGCTCGTGCACCGGCAGGTACCGGTAATAGACCTCGAGCGTGAGCGCCGACAGGGCGGTCGAGTAGACGCGGCCGCCGTGGCCGCCCCACACCGGGTCGGGATCCCAACTGCCGACGAGCGGGCCGGCGTCGCGGCGCTGCAGTGGCAGGAGCGCCGCCTGCAGCCGGCGGTTCCACTCCTCCCACTGCGGGCCCCCCGCGTGGAACGAGGCGAGCGTGGCGTAGTACCACGTGTAGGAGTTGTAGGCCGTGCGGTCGGGCGGCGCGCGGCCCATCGCGGCGAGGGCCGCGGCCCCCGCCGGCTGGCCCGGCGGGGGCCCCAGGAACATACGGCCGGCGGGCGCCGCGGCCCGCCTCGCCCCGCGCGGCCGCTCGCCGGGCCGGCACGACGCGCGCCCGCCCGCCGCGCCGCTCGACACGCCCGCGAGGAACGCCCGCGCCCGGTCCCGCGCCGGCTCGAGCCCCCCCACGCCCGCCTGTGCCGCACTCTCGAGCGCCATCACCTGCCAGCCGAGCTGGCTCGTGTCGCCCCGGTCGCCCGCTGCGTAGCGCCAGCCGCCCGTGACCGGATGCTGGAGCGTTAGCGTGTGGCGGATCGCCCGGTCGAGCGGCGGCGCGAGCGTGGCGTCGCCCGTCAGCGCCGCGCACTCCGCGAGGGCGAGCGTCGCCATGCCGTGGCAGTAAAGGGCCGCGAAGAACTCCGCGTCGCCGGCGAGCGAGCCGTCGGCCCGCTGCCTGCCAACTAGGAACCGCAGGCCGCTGTCCACCGTGGCGGCGTGCGGGCCGGAGCGGTGCGTGCCCCCCGCGCCGAGGAAGGCCAGGAGTGCGAGGCCAGTCACGCCGTGGTCGCTCCGCGCGCCGGTCTCGGGACCGTGCTGACCGCCCGAGGCGCGGCCGCGGCCGGCGCCGTGGGCGGCGGCGCTCCACCGTCCGTCGGCCGACTGCGCCGCGGCGAGCCAGCCGAGCGCCGCTTCGACGGCGCGTTCGGTCTCCTGCGACCCGCCCCGCGCGGCGGCCGCCGCGGCACGGCGGGCTCCCTGCCGGTCGGCATAGACCGCGGGCAGCGGGCGAGCCGGTGCCACGTCGCGATCGGCAGCGGCCGATGGCTCGGACGCGGACGCGGCCGCGGTGACCGTCGCCGCGGTCGTCGTCTCGGGCGCGAGTTCCGGGGGCGGTTCGAGCAGCGGCACGAGGTCCGCCGGGGGCGATTCGGGCGCGGTCGCCGCCGCGGTCAGCGCGGGCTCGGCCTCGACCGGCGGCTCGACGACGGGGTCCGCGGCCGGATCGGTCGCCGGATCCACCGCCGGGTCGCCCCCCTCGGCGACGGCCGGCGCGTCGTCCTCTGCGGAGAGGACGACCTGCATCGTCATCCGCCCCTCGTCGCGCGTGCCCCACGACGCGGGCGCCAGGCCCCCGAGAAACACGCACACGATCGCGAGCAGGGCGTGGATGCCGATCGAGATGCCGACGCACTTCTCGAGCGTCCGCGACTGGAGCCAGCGCGTGCGCACGAGCGCGGCGAGCCCCGCCGCGGCCACCGCCGCGCTCACGCCCCCGACGATCCACGCCGCCTGCATCGCGCGTCACCCCTCACTTGCGGACGGCTCCCGGCGTCGCGGCCGCCGCGGCCCGCGGCCGCACCGAGATCGCCACGTTCCGCACGCCCGCCGCCTGGCAGGCCGCGTAGACCTCGGCCATCCGGCCGTGCGGCACGGCCCGCTCGCCGCGGATCGTGACCGCGAGCTCGGGATGCGCCCCG
>JBJTJO010000292.1:0-9926 GCA_046095965.1 Planctomycetaceae bacterium | reverse complement strand
GGATGTTGCCACCACAGGCAGGGCACGCGAGCGGGAAGTCTTCGGCGATCTTGGCCATGAGCTTGGCCCACGAGATTCGGGAGGTGTCGTGGGAGCGGAGTTGGGCGTCGTTCCGGGCACCCTTGGATGTGGTGCACGCCTCCAGGCGTGCGAATGTGCTCACCATCCCCGCCCCCTCAGCCCTCCCGCACCCGCCCGCTCTCGAAACTCTCTGCTCAACTCATCCACGACGCTCGCGCCGTCCCGCGCATCGACCGCGGCCCACGCGGCCTGCTGGAGACGCCGCGCCATCGCATCGTCGAGGCCGCCGGCGTCCCCCGGCAGTCCGACCGGACTCGCGTTGTAAATCACGGCGTAGAACGTGCAGGCCGCGATGTAGGTGCCCGCGAGCGTGGGATGGCTGCCGTCGTCCTTGTGGAGAGTCGGCGGCGGATCGGTGGCGAGCGCCCGCTGCCAGGCCTCGCCCACCGGCACCACGGTCACTCGCCCGTCCGCGGCGCGGGCCCGGTTGCACGCCTCGGCGAGGTCGTCGTAAGCCGCCACCAGCGGCGGCTGCATGTCGGGCTGGCCGGCGCGGGCCCAGGTCTGGAAGAGGAGCGTGCGGGCCCCGCGCTCGTGGACGGCCGCGTCGAGCCTCGGCCCCCACTCGAGCATCCGCTTGGGCGCCACCACCGGAAGCATGCTCTGCTCCTGGAGAACGACGTAGTCCCATGCCCGCGACGCGATCAGTCGTTCGGCTCGCCCCTCGCGGACGTGCTTCTCGAACGTGCAGCCGCCCGGCGCTTCCAGGGCCGCGACGATCGGCCGCCGCCCGCCGGCGACGGAGAGCTTGGCGAGCAGGCCAGGCAAGTCGTTGGCGAACGTGTAGCTGTTGCCGACGAAGAGCACGTGAAGCGGCTCGTCGGGGCCGGCGGCCGCGGACGATGCGACGCTCAACGCGAGGACGACGACGATGACCAGGAGCCGCATGGGTCGATGTGCCGCGGTGTGTCAGGGCGATTGGCGGGCTGCGGCTCCGGCCGCTTCGGCGACGACCGTCAGCATTTCGGTCGGAGGCAGGACGACATTCGGAGCCTCGCGCAGCGTTTCGAGCGCCGCCGCCGAGACCCGCTTCAGCCTCGGCAGGCCCACACCTCCCTCGACGGCGGCGAGCAGCCGCGCGACCTCCGCCGCGTCGTCGGCGTCCAGCGTCGTGACGTTGCCGAGGACCACCTCGCCCTGTCGGGCGGCGATGGCCTTCACGAGGGGCAGCATGTCTCCGGTCAGCCGCGGGGTGCAGATCACGTAGAGACGAGGGGTCGGCGTTTCTTTCAGGTGATCGGCGAGCGACTGGCGGGCCGCGTCCGACATCGTGGTCAGGTTCACGAGTTCAAGGCTCGCGGCACACCCCGAGAGCGCATGGGCGGCCTCGTCGGAGATCTCGACGAGCCCGTTGAGGTACAGCACGTCGCCCTGATAGTCGGCGATGGCGGCGGCCGTCTCGGTCGGCAGGGTCGTGAGGCCGGAAAGCGACAGCTGTGGGCTCCTGGAACGGGCCAGGGCCGCGGCGGCGTCGGGGGAGAGCGACGTCAGTCCCTGCAGCCGGAGCACGCCCCTGTAGGCCGCGAGGGCGCGCGGTCTCGACCGACAGTTCCTCGAGTCCGCTCAGCGACAGCCGGGCGCCTTCATAACGCGACAGTGCCGCGGCGGTCTCGGGAGACAGGGTCGTGAGGCCGTCGAGCACGAGGTGCTCGCCCCGGTGCGTCGCGAGCGCGGCGGCAGCGGCGGCGGAAATCGTCCGCAGGCTCTCGAGGGAGAGCACGCCCCTGTGCGCGGCGAGCGCCGTCGCGGCCTCCGGCGAGAGCGTGGTGAGGCCGTCGAGGAGCAGGTTCACCTCACAGGCGGACAGAGCCGCCGCGGCGTCCGGCGCGAGCGTCGGCAGGCCGCCTAGTGACAGGAAGCCGAACCAGGGGTGGAGGTGGGTGACGTCCTCGCCGAGGTCCAGCACGTCGTCCTCGTGGGTGAACGTCGCGAGCGCCGCGGCGGCCTCGGCGGACAGGTCGTCGAGACCGTCGAGGGCGAGCACGGCCCCCTCGTAGCGGGCCAGGGCCGCGGCGGCCCCGGGCGCGAGACGCTTGACGTCGGGAAGGGCGAGGATGCCCGCCTTTTCAGGTATCGGCCCGGACAGGCCCAGCCGGGTCGTGGCAAGAATCTCCGCGGGGCTCATGGCCCTGCCGCCGTCCGCCACGAGCTGCGACGCACGTGCCGCGGTGAGCTCGGCGGCCGGGGCTGGATCGGTGTCGGCCGCGGAGACGGCGACCGACATCAGGCTGGCGACGATGGCCAGGCGGGACGCAATGAGCATGGTGGTCGAGACTCCAGAAGGCGGGAATGACTCCTCACAATAGCGTCCCTGCGGCCCACGCGAAGTCACGCCGCACTCGCCTCCAAAAGGCCATGGCGTAACGGGCGGGGGATCGGCGCGGTCGCGCCGAGGAGTGAGCCCACGACGGCGCCGCGGTGGCAGTTGTCGCCGCCGCAGCGGGCGTTGGCGAGCACGCCGCCGGCGAAGTCGCCCGCGTGACGCCAGGCGAGATACAGCGCCGCTGGAAACGCGTCGGGGATGTAGCAGGCCGGGCTCAGGATGCCGCCGACGACCGCGCGGTCGGGGCAGGTGGCGGGGCCCGTCGTGCGGGCCTTCTCCCACGCGAGGACTTTCGCTTCCGAGATCCAGTCACGGCCCTCCTCGAGGATCACCGTGCAGAGGTCCTCCGGCTCGCGGTCCTCGCGGGTGAGCCGCACGAGCATCCGCACGAGCGCGTCGGCCGCCGCGAGCACCTCGTCGTCCTTGTGCGTGAGGCCCACGTGCAGGCGGACGATCCGCCGCAGGTCGGGGTGGCTCGGGCCGAGGCCCGCCACGATCGCCGGCACGGGCACGAGGCCGCCGATGTGGACGTCACGGATGCCGCAGTTGATCGGCTTGCGGCCGGCACCCAGGTTCGTGAAGAAGTGGCGGTGGTACTCCTCGACATAGGTATCGCGGTGCCGACCCGGCTCGAGCATGAAGGCGACGTAGTGATCGAGCCAGCGCTCGGGATCGTGGTCGCGGTCGCGCCGGAGCACGTGGAAGAGCTCGGCCGCGAGCCGGAAGTTGAGCGTGTTCTCGCCGGCCGCGAGGAACTGGTGGTAGTGCACGCCGCGGCGGCCCCAGAACTCCGCCTGTTCGCGGAGGATGTCCAGTTTCGCGCTCGGCGGCGTCCACTGTGACCGCCAGAGGATGCTGTCGGCGTGGGGGCTCCGCGGGGCGAGGTAGCGGTCGGCCCCGAGGTCGGGGTAGTCGCGGTCGAGCGCGGCCGTGTCGTAGTACCAGTGCACCGGCATCGCGACGGCGTCGGCGACGAGCTCGCCGTGGAATGCGGCGATCGCCGCGGGGTCGCGCGGCTGCGGGATGGTGGCGGATTCAGACATCGTTGTGCGACCTCGCGAGGAACGTGCGGACCCGCGGCTCCGCGCAGCGGTCGAAGAAATCGGCGGCGGGCCCGTGGGCGAGCACGCGGCCGTCGGCGATGAAGGCGATCTCGTCGGCGACGCGGCGGGCGAAGCTCATCTCGTGCGTCACGAGCACGAACTGTGTGCCCCCGGCCCGCAGTTCGCCGCTCCTCGCCCGCCCCTCGCCGGTCATCTCCGGGTCGAGCGCCGACGTCGGCTCGTCGAAGAACAGCCGCCGCGGCTGCACGACCAGGGCGCGAAGTATCGCGATCCGCTGCTTCTGGCCGCCCGAGAGCTCGGCGGGCCGCTTGTGGACGTGGGCCGCGAGACCGAACCGCTCGAGCGGCTCGCGGACGCGGTCGAGCGCGGCCGCGCGGTCGAGGCCGTGCACGTGGACGAGCGGCAGGAGCAGGTTGTCCAGCGCCGTGAGGTGGGGGAAGAGATTGAAGGCCTGGAAGACCGTGCCCACCGTGCGACGGTAGGCGCGGAGGCCGGCCTCGTCGCGTGGCAGCGTCACTCCGTCGAAGGCCACGCTGCCCGCCTGCGGCACGTCGAGGCCGGCGAGGACCCGCAGGAGCGTGGACTTGCCGCCGCCCGAGGGGCCGACGAGCACGAGCGCGGCGACGTCGCCGGTCTCGAGGGCGAGCCCGTCGAGCACGGGGGCGCCGCCGCGGCCGTCGCGACCGGGGTAGCGCCGCACGAGTCCCTGGATCGCGAGCCTCATGCGGCCTCGTAGCGGAAGCGCCGCTCCAGCCACCGCGAGAGGGCCGAGAGCGGCAGGGTGAGGAGGAGGTAGCCGAGGGCGAGCGGCACGTAGCTCTCGAGCGTCGAGAACGTGAACGAGTTGACCTCCTGGGCCGCGAGCGTGAACTCGGAGATCGCGATCACGGAGAGCAGCGACGAGTCCTTGACGAGCGACACGAGCTGGCCGGCGACCGCGGGCAGCACGATCCGCACCGCCTGCGGCAGCACGACGAGCCGGAACGACTGCGCGGGCGTGAGCCCGATGGCCCGGGCGCTGTCGAGCTGGGCCGCCGGAATCGCGTCCAAGCCGCCGCGGAAGATCTCGGCCATGTAGGCCCCGGCGAAGAGCGCGAGCACGAGCACGCCCACGACGTAGCGGTTCTCGAGCCCCACGGCGCTGGCGACGACGTAGAAGCCGAGAAGCAACTGCACGAGCAGCGGCGTGCCGCGGACGAACTCCACGTAGACGCGGCCGGCTGCCTCGACGAGCGGCCGCCGCGACCGCAGCATCACGGCGACGACGAGACCCGCGAGCGTGGCGGCGACGAGGGCCGCAAGGCTGATCGCGACGGTCGCGAGCCAGCCCTGGAGGAACTTCTGCCGGTAGTCCCACACGCCGGCCCAGTTCCAGTCGGGATGCACCCGCAGGCAGGCCGCCACGAGGCAGACCGCGGAGGCGGCGACCACGACGAGATGTGCGATCCGGCGCGACATGGCTGGAGTCTACCGCCAGACGTATCGAGCCCCGACCCGCATGCCGCAGAGTGCCGC
Organism: Planctomycetaceae bacterium; assembly: GCA_046095965.1. Classification (GTDB taxonomy): domain Bacteria; phylum Planctomycetota; class Planctomycetia; order Pirellulales; family UBA1268; genus QWPN01. Next base: position 4,943 of record JBJTJO010000292.1, on the reverse strand, counting down.
CCCGCGGCTACTCCGGAGAGGCACAGAACGCGAGCCCACATCGCCTCCGCGCAGCGCGTAGGTGCGGACTGGCAGTCTGCACACCGTGGCCCACCACCCCGCTCCACCGTGGCCAACCGACGGGGCGGCCCGTTCAAAACACGAACGGGATGCCCTGGGCGCGGAACGCGGCCTTCTCGTCGGCGAGAAACTCGTCGCCGAGCCGGTCGAAGCCGCCCTGCTTGCGGAACTCCTCCAGGAATTCGTTCACTTGCCGCGCGAGCGCGTCGTCTCCCCGCCGCAGCCCCACCGCCCAGGTCTCCTCGCGGAACGGCCGCAGGTCTGCCCGCGTCGTGTCGGGATGCCGGGCCTGGTGCTTGTAGACCGACAGCGCGTCGTAGATGAAGGCGTCGGCCTTGCCCTGCGACACCTCGAGCACCGCCGCCGACTCCTTGTCGAGCACGAGCAGGCGGGCCCGCTTCAGGTTCGCCACGGCCCACTGGTGGCCCGTCGTGCCCTTCTTCACCGCCACCACGCGGCCGGCGGCGTCGAGGTCGGCAGCCGTGCAGACGGCGGACTTCTCGGCGATCAAGAGTGCCAGTCCGGTCCGCAGGTAGGGCTGCGAGAAGGCGATCGATTTCGCCCGCTCCGGCGTCGCCGTCATCGACGAGATGATGCAGTCGATCTTGCCGGACTTGAGCGCGGGGATGAGCCCGTCGAAGGCGATGTTCTCGATCACCACCGCGCGGCCGAGGTGCACGCCAAGCGCCTCCGCCAGCCGCACGCTCACGCCGGCTGGCTTGCCCTCCCGGTCGGTCATCTCGAACGGCGGGTAGGAGAGTTCCATCCCCACGCGGAGTGGACCCGCCGCCGCGGCATCGCGCGGGGCGAGCAGGGCGAGGCCGACCACGATCGGGAGCAGAAATCTGCACATCGACCTCATGGTAGCCGATCACCCCGGGGCGGCCGGCGGCAATCTGCGGGGTCTGCGTCGGGGCTGACCGCCGGCCACCCCCGGTTTGCGAGCCGGGCGACAGTTCGAAGCCCGATCCGGCCGACACCCATGCAGCGGGATCGCAGTCGGCGGTCGCGCAGGGGGACGACCGCCATGCAGCCATCCGCAGCCCGCGGGCCGCGGCCGCGACCCGCGATGTTCCGCGCGCTCGGCCACCGCGATCCGCCCCCGACGCTCGAGATCGACGGCGAGCGGTTCGAGCGCGAGGAGATTCTCAAGCACGACTCGTGGGCGGCCACCGCGATCTACGCGTCGGCGTCGCGGCGGGCGATCTGCAAGTTCAACCGCGAGTCGCCCGTCGCCGGCGTGCCGATGCGGTGGCTGGGCCGCGCGCTCGCGGCCCGCGAGCGCGGCTTCATGGAACGGCTGCGGGGCGTGCCGGGCGTGCCGGCCGGTCTCAACGCGATCCGCGTGGCCGGCGCCGTGGCGCCGAACGCCGTCGCCCGCGCGTTCGTGCCCGGTCATGCGCTGGCCGCCGACGAGCGGGTCGATGACGCGTTCTTCCCGCGGCTCACCGCGACCCTCGCCGAGGTCCACCGCCGCGGGATCGCCCACGTCGATCTCCACAAGCGCGAGAACATCCTCGTGGACGAGGCGGGCCGGCCGCTGCTCATCGACTTCCAGATTTCCTGGGGCCTGCCGCGGAGCCGCTGGGCCGCCGCTTGCCTCCGGCCGCTGCTGGCGATCCTGCAGCAGTGCGACGACTATCACCTGCTCAAGCACCGCCTGCGGCTGCGGCCCGACCAACTGCCGCGCGGCGAGGCCGACCTCGACCGCCTGCGGCCGCTGTGGATCCGCCTGCACCGGCTCGTCGCGGTGCCCTTCCGCACGCTCAGGCGTGGGCTGCTCGTGCGGCTCGGGATCCGTTCGGCGTCGGGCCAAGCCTTCAGCGAGGCGTTTCCCGAGGTCGCCCACCGGCTTGGCGCGATGCCGGCCGCCCGTTGACCGCCCCCGCCGCCGAGTGTCTGCGGGGTGTCTCCTCGGTATGCTGCCGTCGGGCGACGCGCGGGCCCGCCCGGGTGCTTCGTTCAGCGCAGGAGACGATCGACGCCATGCCGCCTTTTCATCCGTTGCGCGCGTGGGTCGGCGTTGCGGCCGTGGTGGCCGCGGCCGCAAGTCAACCGGCCGCGGCCCGCCCACCCCACGGAGTGGGGGGCCTGGCGGCCGACCTCGGCTGGGGCGACGTCTCCTGCAACGGCGCCACCGCGGTCACCACGCCGCACGTGGACCGGCTCGCCCGCGAGGGCCGCCGATTCACGAGCGGCTATGCGTCGGCCTCGACGTGCACGCCCACTCGCTACTCCTTCCTCACGGGTGAATATGCGTTTCGCCGCCAGGGCACCGGTGTCGCGCCGCCGAACGCCGCGGCGATCGTCCGGCCGGGAACGTCCACGGTGGCGAGCGTCGCGCACGACGCGGGCTACGCGACCGCGATCGTCGGCAAGTGGCACCTGGGCCTGGGCGAGCCCGGCACGGGACCCGACTGGAACGGGACGCTCGCGCCCGGTCCCCTGGAGGTGGGCTTCGATCACTGCTTCATCCTCCCCACCACGAACGACCGCGTGCCGCCGGTGTTCGTCGAGGGCCGGCACGTGAAGGGGCTCGATCCGGCCGATCCGCTGTGGGTCGGCAATGCCAAGCCCACGCCCGACCTTCCCGATGGCGAAAGCCTGCGGTCGAGCCTCGCGATGGACTGGTCGCACGGCCACAACCAGTCGGTGCACGACGGGATCGGCCGCATCGGCTTCTGCACCGGGGGCGAGACCGCACGGTTTCGCGACGAGGAACTCGCCGACACCTGGGCCCGCGAGGCGGTCCGCTGGATCGAGGCCCACGCGGCCGGGCCGTTCTTCCTGTTCCTGGCGTCGCACGACCTCCACGTGCCGCGGGTGCCGCATCCGCGGTTTCGCGGGGCGACCACGATGGGGCCGCGCGGCGACTGCATCGTGGAGTTCGACTGGACCGTCGGCCAGGTCGTGGCGGCGCTCGAGCGGCTCGGGATCGCGCAGCAGACGCTCGTGATCGTGTGCAGCGACAACGGCCCCGTGCTCGACGACGGCTACAAGGATGGCGCGGTCGAGAAACTCGGCGACCATCGGCCCGCCGGCCCGTTCCGCGGCTGGAAGGGCACCGTCTGGGAAGGGGGCACGCGGACGCCGTTCGTCGCCTGGTGGCCGGGCCGGATCGCGTCGGGCACCTCCGCCGAGATCGTCTGCACGCTCGACCTGGGCAAAAGCCTCGCGACGCTCGCCGGAGCGCGGCCGCCTCCGGGCGCGTTCCCCGACGCCGTGGACGTCTCGGCCGTTCTGGTCGGCAAGCCGGGGGCGAAGGGCCGTGACGCGATCGTGCTGCAGGACAACGGCACGGGTGTGTTCGGATACCGCAGCGGGGCGTGGAAACTCGTGCGGGTGCCGCAGGGCCGAAAGCGTGGCGGCTATGGCGGTGACCCGGGGTCCGCCGGCGACTCGCTCTACGACCTCGACACGGATCCGGGCGAGACGACCGACCTGCGGGCGATGCACCCGGACATCGTTGCGCGGCTGGCGGCGGAACTCGACCGTGTGACGGCGGCCCGCTGACCGCCGGTGCGGACGGGATGCGGTCGGCGTGACGACCGCCCGGGGTTCGGTCACAATCCTGAGAGGTGTCCGCCGCCCTCGCGGCTCCATGACCATCCGTTGGAGTGACGTCCCATGCAACGACGCGATTTTCTCGCCGCCACGACCACTGCCGCCGCGGCCGCCGCGATGGCCCGCACCGGGGTCGCCGCCGACACGGCCCCCCAGTCCGCCTGCCCGCTGCCCCCGCAGCCGGAGCAGGGGCTGCTCTTCTCCTGCAAGTACGGCATGACGAAGGGAGCCTCGCTCGAGGATCGGCTGGCGAGCGCCCGCGACGCGGGCCTGGACGGCGTGGACTTCGACGACGCGGCGTCCGTGACGCCCGCCCAGCTCCGCGAGGCGGCGGCGAAGACCGGCGTCTTCATTCACAACGCGATCAACCACACGCATTGGGGCAAAACCCTCACGAGCAAGGACGAGGCCGTGCGGGCCGCGGGGCTCGAGAACCTGAAGCACTGCATCCGCGTGTCGCACGCGGCCGGCGGCAGCGGCGTGCTGCTCGTGATCGGCAAGAAGGACGACGGCCCCGAGGGGCCCGACCTGGCCCGCGAGGAGATCCGGAAGGCCATCCCGCTGGCGGCCGCGCTCGGCCAGCGGATCCTGTTCGAGAACGTGTGGAACGGCCTCTTCTACACGGACGACGGCCCGCGCGAGCAGTCGGTGAAGCCCTGGGCCGACTACATCGACAGCTTCGCGAGCCCGTGGGTCGGCGCCTTTTTCGACCTCGGCAATCACGCCCGCTACGGCGACGTCGCGACCTGGGTCCGCGAGCTCGGGCCCCGGATCGTGAAGCTCGACATCAAGGGCTACTCCAACGCCAAGGCCGATGCCGAGGGCAAGTGGAAGGGCTTCGTCGACATCACGGCCGGCGATATCGACTGGGCGGCGGTGCGGGCGGCGCTCAAGGACATCGGCTTCACCGGCTGGGTCTCGGCGGAGGTCGGCGGGGGCGACACGGCCCGCCTGCGGACGGTTCTCGCCCAGATGAGGGAAGCGTTGCTCGGCTGAGCCCGGGGGCGCGTGCTATCCTTGCCTCATACCCCGTGAGGATCCGTCCCGGAGGAGGACCGATGGCAGGCAAGTCGGCGGCAGCGGTTCCCAGCACCCCGATCTACACCGGCCCGCTTCCGCACGTCACGTCCGTCGAGCGGGCTCCGGTGACGGTCTACGACCAGCCGGCCGACGCCAGCCGGGCCGTGGCCCGGGAGATCGCCGACCTCGTGACCTCGCGGGCGCAGGCGGGCCGGAAGACCGTGCTCGGCTTGGCCACGGGGAGTACGCCGGTGGCGGTGTACGACGAGCTCGTCCGGCTCCACCGCGAGGAGGGCGTG
>JBJTJO010000291.1:0-5094 GCA_046095965.1 Planctomycetaceae bacterium | reverse complement strand
GGTGGGGGGACTCGACGACCGGCGGAAGCGATCGCGGAGAGCCTCCATCAACTATAAACGACGCCAAAGGCGGATGCCGGTGGGTTAGCGAAATTTTTCGCTTGCCGGGGGCCAGCCCCCCTGGTTGCAACCCGGCTGGTTCGCGGCCACGATCTCGGCGGTGTTGGCGGTCCACTCTCCTGGCTTTACCCAATGAAAATCCTCGTCACCGGCGGCGCCGGGTTCATCGGCAGCCACATCGTGGACGCCCTGCTCGAGGCCGGCCATGCCGTGGCGGCCCTCGACGACCTCTCCACCGGCGCCCGGGAAAACCTCCCTGCCGGCGTGCCGCTCCACGTGGCGGACATCCGCGACGCGGCGGCGGTCGCCACGGTCTTCGCGGCCGAGCAGCCCGACGCGGTCTGCCACCAGGCCGCGCAGATGTCGGTGAGCCGATCGGTCCGCGAGCCCGTGTTCGACGCCGAGATCAACTGCCTCGGACTGCTGAACGTCCTCGACGCGGCCGTGGCGCACGGCGCACGCCGGTTCGTGTTCGCCTCGAGCGGCGGCGTGCTCTACGGCGACGTGACCGCGCCCGCGCCGGAGTCCACGCCGGCCGACCCGGTGAGCCCCTACGGGATCACGAAGTGGGTGGGCGAGCGGTACCTCAAGTTCTACGCGGCCGAGCACGGCCTGTCCGCCGTGGCGCTCCGCTACTCGAACGTCTACGGCCCGCGGCAGAACCCGCACGGGGAGGCGGGCGTGGTGGCGATCTTCTCGAAGAAGTACCTCGCCGGCGAGGCCGCGCGGATCAACGGCGACGGACGCTACGTCCGCGACTACGTCTACGGCCCCGACGTGGCCCGCGCCAACGTCGCGGCGCTCACCGGCGCCGTCGCCGCCGTGCGGCCGGGCACGCTCACGAGCCTCAACATCGGCACCGGGGTCGGCACCGACGTCAACGAGCTCGAGTCGCTGCTGCGGGACGCCATGACGCGGGTGCTCGCGGACCGCGGCCGCCCCACGGCGCTCGCGCCGCCGGAGCACGGCCCGGCGCGGCCCGGCGACCTGCGGAGCAACCTCGTCGATGCGGCGCTCGCCGGCAGCGTGCTCTCCTGGCGGCCCGCCGTCGCCCTGCCCGAGGGGCTCGCCCGCACGGCGGCCTGGTTCGCCGACCGGGGCTGAGCGGCGCCGCCTACTCTCCCGGCGGGGCGTCGAGTCCCGCGGCCGCCCCGGCCGCGATCCGCCGGGCGAGGCAGGGCGTGTCGAGGTACAGCGGCAGCAGGTGGCCGTGGCCGATGACGTCCGCGGCATCGATGCCGCAGTACTCGAGGCCTGCGGGCAGCCGCCGTCCCGACATCCCGGTGGCGCCGAGCGCCTCGGCCCCGACGCAGCGATCCACGCGGTTGAAGAACGTCAGCGCACAGTCGGCGGAGTTCGCCACGAGCGTGAACCGATCGACGCCGGCGACGGCGTCGCGGTAGGGCCCGCGCGGGGCCAGGGCGTCGCAGCGCACGGCGGGCACGACGAACACGAGGTGCGTCCGCCCCGGCCGGCAGGCCCACGGAACCGCCGCGTCGCCGTCGGTGACCAGGTCGTCGAGCGCCTCGAGGCCGACGATGGCCCCGTAGCTGTAGCCGACGAGGGACACGGGCCGCTCGGGGCCGAGTTGGGCCAGGAGCCAGGCGAGGTAGTGGCCGTCGGCGTGCGCGCGGTCGTACTTGGCACGGGCGTCGCGGAGGAGCACCCCCTGCTGCTCGCTCGGCCAGGAGAAGACGACGGTGCGGACGGGCCCGCCGTCGGGGCACGCGGCGGCGCACAGCCGCGCGAGCCGCACGCCCTGGCTCCTCGCGTCCGCCGGCGTGTAGCGGTTGCCGTGGATGAAGATCACAAGCGGCGGCCCCGGCTCGGCCACGAGTTCGTCGATGCCGGCCTGCACCCAGCGGCCCGAGTCGCCCCCGGCAAGCCGCTCGACGCAGAGGTCGGCCCGCTCCGGCATTCGGCAGATGCCGGGCAGGCGACGGGTGCTCGCCACCCAGACGTCGGCGGCGGGGCAGGGGGGGGCGGCGCAGGCCGCCGCGGCCACGCTCGCCGCCAGCAGCGCCACCGCGGCCGCACGCTCAAGCGCGCGGCCGACCGCCGCCGTGAAAATCTTCGTGCGCCACGCCGGCTCGCTCTGGAAGATGCCGTCCATAGATGCACACGATCGGCTGCGACGCCGCACATCTTGCCCCGCCCGCAGAAACCCCGTCCGCGCCCGCACATGCCCGCCGCGCGGAGGCTTCCGCGAAATCCGCACGCGGGGCAGCACCCCACCGGGCGCCGCCGGCACGGCCCGCACGCGCGGCACCACGTGGCCCGTGACCGGCCGCCGCCGCCGCTTCTTTCCGCCGCGCGCCGGAATCGTGGGGTAGGGTTTCCACGGCGTGGTCATGGACGACGCCGCCCGGTGGCCGGGCGGCAGACGATTCCGCCCGCCGAGCAAGGAGGACACGATCATGACGCGTGGAGTGAGCCTGGCGCTCGTTCTCGGGAGCCTCGTGGCGGCCCCCGGATGCAGTTGTCTCGGCGGCGGCATGGGCCGCACGTCGTTCATGGAGTTCCGCTCCCCCTGCCGCCGACAGGGTGAGCCGTGCGGCATGCCCGCCGCCGCGCCGGCGTGTGGGCCGGCGTGTGCCCCGGCCTGCGAGCCGGCTCCGTGCTGCGGGGAGGGGGGAGCCGTGATGTCGGCCCCCGTCTCGACGCCCGTCGTCTCCGCGCCGGGCACGTTCAGTTGATCGCGCCCCCGCCCCTCCGGTGACGCGCCGCTCGCGCCGGCCAAGCGTCGGGCAAGCGTCGCGACGTGCGACCGCTCCCGATCAGGGCGGCTCGTCACCGGCGGGGCGGGGAAGTCGCGTCCCGCGAGCGATATACTCGGTGGATTCCGCTCTCCGGGATCCGCCATGTTCGAGTCGCTCTCCGCCTCGCTCTCCTCGGCCCTGAAGTCGCTCCGCGGCCGCGGCAGGCTCACCGAGGCCAACATGCGCGAGGGCCTCGGCGAGGTCCGCACCGCGCTCTTGGAAGCCGACGTCGCCTACGACGTGGCCGACGGGTTCCTCGACCGCGTCGTCACCGGGGCGGTCGGCGCGAAGGTGCTCGAGTCGCTCGACCCGGCCCAGCAGCTCGTGGGCATCGTCCACCGCGAGCTCGTGAACCTCATGGGCCCGGTGGACCACTCGCTCCACCTCGAGAGCGGCAAGACGACCGTGCTCATGCTCTGCGGCCTGCAGGGATCGGGCAAGACGACCTCCTGCGCGAAGCTCGCGAAGCGGATCCAGGCGCAGGGCCGGGGCGTGATGCTCGTGGCCGCCGACCTGCAGCGCCCCGCCGCCATCGAACAGCTCGTGGTCCTCGGCCGCCAACTCGGCATCCCGGTGCACACGCCGGCCGACATGCCCGGCGGCTCGGCCGACCCGGTCGCCGTCTGCAACGCCGGCGTCGCCCGCGCGAGGCAGGAAGGCATCTCCGTCGTCATCCTCGACACGGCCGGCCGCCTCGCGATCGACGAGGCGCTGATGCAGGAGCTCGCCCGCATCGATCGCACCGTGGGCCCCGACCAGGCCTACCTCGTCGTCGACGCGATGACCGGCCAGGACGCCGTGCGGAGCGCGCAGGCCTTCAACGAGGCCCTCACGCTCGACGGCGTGATCATGACGAAGCTCGATGGCGACGCCCGCGGCGGCGCCGCGCTGTCGGTCAAGAGCGTGACCGGCGTGCCGATCAAGTTCATCGGCACCGGCGAGCAGATCGAGGCCCTCGAGGACTTCCATCCGGAGCGGATGGCCGGCCGGATCCTCGGGATGGGCGACGTCGTCTCGCTCGTCGAGGAGGCGCAGAAAAAATTCGACCAGGAGGAGATGCAGCGGCAGGAGGAGCGGCTGAAGGCGGGCGAGTTCACGCTCGACGACTTCAAGAAGATGCTCCTCCAGACCCGCCGGCTCGGCCCCCTGGGCAAGGTGCTCGGCATGATCCCGGGCATGGGGGGCATGCAGGAGGCGCTCGGCGGGGCCGACCTCGAGAAGGACATGAACCGGCTGTTCGGGATCGTGGACTCGATGACGCCCGCGGAGCGACGGAACCCCTCGCGTCTCGTGGACACCTCGCGGCGGCGGCGGATCGCGGCCGGCGCGGGCGTCGAGCCCCACGAGGTGAGCGACCTCGTCAAGCAGTTCGACGGCATGGCGGCGATGATGAAGGGCATGGCGGGCCTGGGCATGCGGGAGCGCATGCAGCAGGTTCAACAGATGCAGGCGCAGCTCTCGAGCCCCAATGCGCGGCTGGCCAGGCCCAAGGGGGACACGGGCAAGCGGCTCACGGCCGACGAGCGGCGGAAGCAGAAGAAGCAGCGCGAGAAGGACGAGCGGCGACGGAAGCGCGAGGCCCGGGGCTAGGCCGCCCGGGCGCGGCGGCGGAGGCACGAGCGATGCGGGGCTGGTGGACACGGGCCGGCACGATGGCGCTCGGGATCGCGGCCGCGTGCGCGGCCCCAGCCGGGCGGGCCGACGACGACGTCGTCGCGGCCCCGGCGGCACCCCGGCCGGAGCGTCAGGCCCCCGTCATGGTGATCGGCGGGGCGGGGGGCGCGCCCGGCATCGACCTCGCCGCGCACGTGGACATCAACGTCGTCCTGCCCACCAACCAGTGGCGGATCGGCGGCGGCGTGCAGAACCTCGTGATCGCGGGGGGCGGCCGGCTCGTCATCGACGGCAACCTCACCATCGGTGGCGAGCCGATCGCCGCACAGGCCGAGCGGGTCCGCAAGGCCGACGAGGTGGTCCTGGCCCGGCTGCGGCAGACGCAGCGCGACCGGCTCGCGCACGTCGCCGCCGACCAGCGGATCCCGGCCGCCCGCCGGCGGGCGTTCGAATTGGCGACGGAGGCCGACATCCGCCGCGTGATGGCGGAGGTGGCGGCGCTGCGGGACCGTTACGAGGGCCGGCGTGCGAACCTCGGCGCCGACGACTGGAAGGCCTTGCAGAAGGACGTGCAGCTCTGCCGCCGCGCCATCGCCGACCCGTTCGGCGAGGACTCGCTGGTCGCGGCCGTGGAGGCGGGCATCGAGTCAGCCCCGTGAAG
>JBJTJO010000290.1:0-3438 GCA_046095965.1 Planctomycetaceae bacterium | reverse complement strand
CCGGTGGAGGAGCCGCGGGAGCGGATCCTCCGGGCCGCCGGCCGCGAGTTCGCGGAACGCGGCTACGAGGCCGCCACGGTGCGCGACATCTGCGCCGCCGCTCGGCCTCGGCCAGCCGCCCTGGCAGGTCAGCGTCATGTTGCGGGCGGTCCTCCAGCCCACCGAGGCCTGCCGCGAGCTCGTCGAGGACTACATGCGACCGCACTTTGCGGTGCTCGTGACGATCCTCGGCGACCTCGCCGCGGGACGCCTCACCGAGCCCGAACTCCGGCGGCTGGCGATGAGCGTGGTCGGTCAGTGCTTCGTGTACCGCGCCGCCGGCGAGGTGGTGGGGATGCTCGTGCCACGCGACGAGATCGAGTCGCTGCACACACCCGCGGCCCTCGCCGAGCACGTCGCGAGGCTGACGCTCGCCGCGCTTGGTCAAGCGCCTCCGCTTGGCGCATCGCCTCCGCTTGGCGGCGGTGAATCGGGCCGGCCGCGCGGTCCCGTCGTGGCGGCTCCCACCGGAGGCGGGTCCGCATGAGCCTTGCACGCACCATCCTCGGCTGGCTCGCGCCCGTGGCCATCCTCGCGGCGGGGATCGCCGCGTTCGTGCTCCTCGGCCGCCAGCCGCCCCCCGAGCGCATGCAGCCCGCCGCCCAGGCTGCGATCCCCGTGACCACCGCCGCCGTGGAGCCGGTCACCGACGGGCTCGAGATCGAGGCCGACGGCGTCGTCGTGCCGCTGCGCGAGGTGACGCTCGCCGCCGAGGTCGGCGGTCGCGTGCTCCGCAAGGCGGACGTCTGCAACGAGGGGCGGTTCGTCCGCGCGGGCACGCCGCTCTTCGACATCGACCCCCGGGACTACGAATTCGACGTCGCCCGGCTCGAGCGCGAACTCGCCCAGACGGGCATCGCGATCGCCGAGGCCGACGAGGAGATCGCGCAAAACGCCACGTCAGTCGGGCTCGCGCGGCGGCAGGCGGAACTCGCCCGCCGCGAGGCGGCCCGGCTCGAAGGGCTCAAGGCGGGCAAGGTCGTGACCGAGTCCGAGCACGACCGCGCGATCCGCGACGAACTCACGGCGGCCAACGCGCTCTCGACGCTCGAGGGCCAGCGGCGGGTGCTCGACCAGCGGCGGAACAGGCTCGTCGAGGCGAAGGCCCTGGCCGCGACGCTGCTCGAGAAGGCGAAGCTCGACCTCGCCCGCACGCGGATCGTCGCCCCGATCGACGGCATCATCGTCGAGGACAAGGTCGAGCAGGACTCGTTCGTGGCCAAGGGCACGCCGCTGGTCACGATCGAGGACACGAGCGCCGCCGAGGTGCGGGCCAGCCTGGAAATGGACGACGTGGCCCGGATCTGGGGCGCCCGCCGTGCCGAGGGCGCCGCGCCGGGACAGGCGGGCCGCGAACCGCTCGACGCCCCGGTGACCGTCGCCTACTCCATCGGCGACGCCGTCTATCAGTGGCGGGGCGTCCTGTCCCGGCAGGAGGGGCGCGGACTCGACGAGAAGACGCGGACGCTCCCCTGCCGGGTGCTGGTCCGTGACCCGCAGGGCGTGCAGGCCGTCGATCGCTACGGCGTGGTGCTGCCGCAGCTTCCCGCCACCGCGCCGCGGTCGCTGCTCCGCGGCATGTTCGTGGAGGTCCGGGTCCACGTCGATCCCGCTGAGCCACTCGTGTCGATCCCCGAGGATGCGGTCCGCCCCAGCGGCGAGGTGTGGGTGCTGCGCGACGACCGGCTCGTCGTGCTGCGGCCCCGCGTCGAGCAGGCGTCGGCGGGCCGGGTGTTCTTCGAGGCCGCGACGTCCGGGCTCCTGGCCGGCGACCGGGTGATCACCAGCCCGATCGCCCATCCCCGCGACGGCATGGCGGTGACCGAGCGAGCGGCCCGGCCGGTGCGGTCCGCCGCGACCGGCGAACGCGAGGACGCGACGTGAGGACGATGGTCGGCTGGTGCGTGCGGAACATGCCGGCGATGAACACGCTGGTCATCGCCATCCTCCTCGTGGGGTCGCTGGCCTTCGCGTCGATGCGGCGCGAGACGTTTCCCGAGTTCGACCTCGAGGTCGTGCTCGTCACGGTGCCCTACCCGGGCGCGTCGCCCGAGGAGGTGGAGGAGGGCATCTGCCAGAAGGTCGAGGAGGCCTGCCGGAGCGTCGCCGGCATCAAGAAGATCACGAGCGTGGCCCAGGAGGGCGCCGGCTTCTGCGTGTTCGAGCTGCAGGAGAGCGTCAAGGACGTGCAGAAGACCCTCGGCGAGATCCGTTCCGAGGTGGAGCGGATCCCGAGCCTGCCCGAGCTGGCCGAGGACCCGAAGATCGAGCAGGTGACGCTGCGCACCCCCGCGATCAAGGTGGGCGTGCTGGCGCCCGCGGGCGGCGCGGTGTCGGAGCTCGAACTGCGGGACGTGACCGAGACCGTGCGCGATGACCTGCTGGCCCTGCCGGCCGTATCCGCGGCCAACCTGCTCGGCGCCAAGGACTACCAGATCGACGTCGAGATCTCGGAGGCCACGCTGCGGAAGTACGGCCTCACGCTCCAGAAGGTGGCGGAGATCATCCGCCGCGAGAACCTCGAACTGCCCGGTGGCACGATCCGCAGCGAGAGCGGCGAGATCCTGCTCCGCGGCAAGAACAAGCGGTACGTCGGCGGCGAGATCGCCAAGCTGCCGCTCGTCACGCTCCCCGACGGGCTCGTGCTCACGGTGGGCGACCTCGGCACGGTCCGCGACGAGTTTGCAGACGTGGCGTCGCTGAACCGGATCAACGGCCGCCCCGGCATGGTCGTCTCCATCGACCGCAGTTCGGGCGAGGACCTGCTGGCGATGGTCGCCGCCGTGAAGAACTACGTGGCCGACGCACGGCTGCCGCCCGGCTACGAGATCGTCACCTGGGCCGACGTCTCGATCGACGTCCGCGACCGCCTGCGGATGCTCGTCGAGAACGGGCTCCAGGGCCTCGTCATCGTGTTCGTGATGCTGGCCCTGTTCCTCGATCTCAAGATCGCCTTCTGGGTGGCGATGGGCATCCCGTTCTCGATGCTCGGCACCGGGATGCTCATGTTCGGCACCGACCAGACGCTGAACATGCTCTCGATGTTCGCCTTCTTGATGGCGATCGGCATCGTCGTGGACGACGCGATCGTGGTCAGCGACAACGTGGACCGGCACCGCCGGATGGGGAAGAGCCTCGTGGCGGCGGCGATCGACGGCACGGTCGAGGTGGTGCCGAGCGTGATCTCGAGCGTGCTCACCACCGTGATCACCTTCCTGCCGCTGTGCTTCGTCTCCGGCGTGATGGGCAAGTTCATCGCCGTCATGCCCTTCGCCTTCATCTCGACGCTGCTCGTGTCGCTGGCCGAGTCCACGCTCGTGCTCCCGGGCCACCTGGCCCACGAGAAGAACCTCGTGTTCACGATCCTCGGGGTCGTCCTCTGGCCGCTGCGGATCCTCC
>JBJTJO010000289.1:0-4754 GCA_046095965.1 Planctomycetaceae bacterium | reverse complement strand
GCCGCCCGCCTTCGTGTAGACCTGGTCGAACTCGTCCTTCTCGATCGTGGCGGCCCGGCGTCCCTCCGGCCCGCGGCCCTGCTGGGCCTTGATGAGGTCGGCGAGCCGGGCCCGCAGCACCCGCAGTTCCTGCGTGTCGTTCGCGGGGTTCCAGGGGTCGTCGATCTCGCCGCGGAAGTAGCGGTCGTACTGCCGCGTCCAGACGAGCCGGTTGATCTCGTCGCGCACCGCCTTCTGCTCGGCCCGGTACTTCGCGTCCTTGCCGGGATCGCGGGTGCCGATCGTGTCGGTGCCCTTGAACATCATGTGCTCGAAGAAGTGGCTGATCCCGGTGATGCCGGGCCGCTCGTTGACGCTGCCGACCTTGGCCACCCAGCCGGCGCTCACGACGTTCGGCTGGTCGGCCCGCGGCACGAGCAGGAACTGCATGCCGTTGGGGAGGGTGAACTCCTCGACCTCCACCTTCTGCGCGACCGCGGCATGACCCGCGGCGAGCACGACGAGGACGCAACCCAACGCACGGCATGTCGGCATGACGAGACTCCTGGAGACGCCGCGTTATAGCCGAATGCCGGCGGGACGTGGCGGCGTGCGCATCTCGATCACTGCCCGCGGCCGGCGAGGGCCCACTGGACGAGCGTGAGGGCGATCTCGAACACGATCAGGCCGACGATCGCCCATTCGAGGCGGAGGGAGCGGGCGGCCTGGAGGTAGTCGAGGGCCGTGCCGGCGGTCCGCGAGACGAGGGCGAGCTTGGCGTGCAGCGCCTCGGAGCGCTCGCGGATCTCGAACTCGTCGCGGACCCGCGCCCAGAGCCGCTCGAGCTCCGGGTGGTCCCAGAGCAGCTCGGGGGAGTCGTCCACGCGGGCCCCGGCCACGACGCGGTGCTCGGCGAGCAGCGCCGCGCCGAGGTGCTGGAGCAGTTCGCGGGCGGCCCGGCCGCCGCGGCCGCGGTGGTCCACGCTCGTGGCGAAGGGCTCGATCCGCTCGAATTGCCGTTCGATGCTCCGCTCGTGTTGTGCCAGCGACACGCTCTTGGCCACGATGTCGGCCACGAGCAGGAGTTTCTCCGGCGACGTGTCGGCGATCACGAGCGTGTTGCCCTCGATCACCTCGCGGGTCGTGGGATCGACGCGGATGTCGAGCGTCTCGGTCTCCCGGTCGGCCGGCGGGCAGGGCTGGCGGACGTGCGGCGCGATCCGCGCGAGGCAGGCCTCGACGGCGGCCGGCGGGGCGGCGAAGCAGACGACCGCACCGGAGCGGAAGAGCACGGCGCGGCCTCCCTCCGGCAGGTCGAGCACGAGCGGCGTGCCGCCGGTGCGGTCCGTGCTGCCGAGGGCCGCGAGGTCGAGGCCCGTGCCCGCGAGCACGGCGCGGGCCTGGAACGAGTCGTGGCCGGGCGGCAGGCGCAGGCCGTGTCGCGCGGCTTCGCGAGGGGACGGGTGGGACTGCGGCGGCTGGCCCATGAACGCATGCCCTCGACTCGCGCGGCCGAAAGTGTCGTCGCCGGGGTGGACGAGCCGCCCCGCACCCGATGGCCCACGCGGACCCTTCCAGCGTACCGTTTCCAGGAACCGCGAAGCACGCGTCGGTCCGGAGCCGCCCATGGCGATGAACGGTCGCACCGATCCCGTGATCCTCGGACACATCCTTGCGCAGCACCGCGAACTGCACGAGCGGATCGTGGCGGCGCGGGAGGCCTGTGCGCGGGGGCCGGCGGCGGCCCGGGCCGCGCTCGCGGACCTGCGCGAGCACCTCGCCGTCCACTTCCTGCAGGAGGAGCGGGGGGGCTTCATCGAGGAGTCGATCACGCGGTTGCCACGGCTGTCGGCCGCCGCCGCGGCCGCCGTGCGGGAGCACCCTGCCCTGCTCGCCGAGATCGACGGCTTGATCGAACGGCTGGCCGTCGCCGATATTCCGGTGTCGTCGTGGACCAGGGCCGGCCGCGACTTCGAGGACTTCTGCGGGCACCTGCTGGCCCACGAAAGGAATGAAAATGCCGTCGTGCAGGCGGGATTCAACGAGGACCTCGGGCTGGATTGAGCGCGCGCGGGCCGGGCTGCTCGCGGCGGGCGTCGCGGCCGCCGCCATCGGCGGCGTCGGTCTGATGACGGCCGCGGAACCGCCGGCGGGCGTCACGGCGCCCGACCGGGTCGGCGCCTTCATGCGGGCCAAGCTTGTCCACTCGGCCGCCGTGCTCGAGGGGCTGTCGCTCGAGGACTACGACCTGATCGAGAAGGGCGCGCAGGCTCGCCCGGTGGCGCACGCTTTCCAGCGTGCGAATGGGCGTGGTTGAGGCTGACCGGTTTCGCACGCCTGGAGGCGTACGCCACGGTGGGAGGCGTGCGCCACGGTGGGCTCGCCCGGTGGCACATGCTTGGAGTGGTGCGCCGGTCACGGCCGGGGCAGGGCGGATGCGATCGTCGCGGCCACGTCGATCGCGGGGGGCTCGAACGTCGTGTCGCGGGGCGTCACCGTCTCGATCCGCTCGAGGTCGATGAGCACCGGCGGATCGCCCGGCGGGGCCAACTCGAGCGCGAGCAGCCGCACGCGGGGCGGGTCGATCAGCAGCCGCAGCGGCCGCAGGCGGTGATCGCTCGTGGCCCCCGACTCGGCCTTCGCCGTGACGTCGATCTCCTGGCGGTCGGCGATCGCCGTGCTCAGGGCCGAGATCAGCCGCGGCCGCGCCGCGTAGCGCGACGGGCAGTCGTCGGTCACGTGGAACACGTCGCGGGCCGACTCGAGGCGGTCGCGGAGCGACGGCGGCAGGCTGCGCTCGAGCTTGTGCCGCAGCGACTCCATCCCCGTCCAGAGCACCGTGCCCTCGAACGGCCGCAGCAGGTCGCGGGCGATCGTGAAGGCGACGAGTTCCAGGAGGGTGATCGGCTCGGCCGGGATCTGCCGGGCTGCCAGGGCCTCGCGGTCGATCCGCCACCCCTGCTTGCGGGCGTTGGGCACCGGAACGTGGTCGAGCGGATAGCCGCAGGCGACCAGGAAGTCACAGTCGCGGTGGAGCGTCCGCGTGGAGAGCTCCTTGAGCCCCAGCCGCTCCTTGAGGGCGGCGATCAGCGACTGGTCGTCGAGCGGCTGCCGGGCGGCGGAGAGCGTTTCCAACAGGGCGAAGATGCGGAGGAACTGCTCATGGCGGGCGAAGTGTCGCGGCATGATGAACGTTGGCGGTGCGAACGATGACTTCGGGCGTTCGTTCGTCGTCTGCTCGCCGAGTCCCGCATGACGGCATGCGTGTAAGTCGATTCAGGCAGAACGACCCGCCAAACTATCCCGTCCGCATCGGCACGGTTGGTCGCCGGCCGAGGGTGGCATCGTGGGCGACACACGCACACCGCGCACGGGTACTCAGGCTTCGGGCGCGACCCGCCCGCAGCCCATGTCCATCGGCTCGAAACCACCGGCATGAGTAGTTTATCCCCCATTGATGTTTCACGCAGCGCCGATTCGGCGAGGTTTCCTTCCGGCGACTTCAGGCGGCTCCGCGCGGGCGACGACGCGTCACGACCCGCAGGCCCACGTGCCACGCCTCGGCCGCCGCGACGACCCCGTCGATCGTCGCGAGCAGTTGCCGCTTCGTCAGCCGGCCATCCTCGATTGGCGTCTCGGCGACGAGTCGCAGACCCTCGCCGTGGGTGTCGTACTCGATGCCCACGAGCGGCGTGTCGGCCGCCAGCCGGCACAGCGCCAGGCAGGTAGCCGCCGCATCGGCAGCGGTGGCGAATGCCCGGGCGATCGAGGCCCTGAGGCGCGCGCCATCGTCCGGCGTTTCGAGCCGCACGATGGCGAGCTTCTCGCCGCGCGGATTCTCGTAGTGACGGGTCACGAACACGAGACGGATGGCGGCTTCCTCGACATCGAGGTGATGCCGGATGCCATCCTGCGTCAGTAGTTTTACGCAAGCAGAGAGGGTCGGTGGCATGGTGCACTCCTTGCGTCCGGGGCATGAGAAGCGGTCATCGTGACCCCCCTGGCGTAAGGATTACGTCGGCCGCGTGGAGGATCTTGCGCGCGGCGGCTCGTGACGCGAGGTTTCCCCATGCGGCGCGACCAACCGTGCCGTGTGCCCTGCCATGATCCCGCCCATCAGGGACAGTCGAGGAGTCGCACCATGCGATCGATTCCCGACAAGGCGGAGTCGCGGGGCGGCCCGAACAACCTGGCGACTTTGCTCGCCCGCTGGCAGGCCGACCGCAAAGCCGACGACTTCACGGCGCTCGTGGAGATCGTGCGCGGGCCGCTCACGCGGATGACCGCCCACACGCTGCGGCACGTCGGCATCCGCGATCCGGGTGCCTGCGACGACGTCGTGGCGGCCGTTCTCGAGCGGTTGTATCGGCTCGGAGCGGCGGAGGGCGCGAGGGTCTCCGCGGCGTTCGATCCCGGCCGGATCAATCTCCAGGCAACAGTCGATCCGGGCTGGGCGTTCATCCGCTGCATGGCGCGGTCGCGTGCCCACGATCTCGCGCGCATGCTGCGGCGGCGCGACCGGCTCGCCGCCGGGTACGTCGTGTCAGCGCGCGACACGCTGCGGGACGAGACCGCCACGGACGTGACCGACATCGAGGCCCTGCGCGCGGCGCTGGCGGCGCTCGACTCGCGGTCGCGGCAGGTCGTCGAACTCCTCCTCGACGGCAAGAGCCAGGCCGTCATCGCCCATGTGCTCGGGGTCTGCGAGGGCACTGTGTCGCGGATGCGCGCGAAGGCCATCGCGCGGCTGCAGGGGGCGTTCGCCGCCATAAAAC
>JBJTJO010000288.1:0-12777 GCA_046095965.1 Planctomycetaceae bacterium | reverse complement strand
GGAATGGTGAGCACATTCACACGCCTGGAGGCGTGCGCCACATACAAGGCGTGCACCACATACAAGAGCGCGCGGAATCATGAACAGCTGTGAACGCCGGTTGAAAAGTGCAGCGCGCGGCGGCCGAAAAGTGCAGCGCTGGGGCTGGGGGATTCTAGTCCAGGTTAGTTGGTTGCTCCAAGGTCGGGTCAGGATGGGTCCATCGCCCGCCGCTGCCGCCTGCGGGCGTCCCGGAGGCGGAAGCTCTCGCCCTTCGCCTCGAGGATGTGGCAGCGGTGCGTGAGGCGATCGAGGGCGGCTCCCGTGAGTCGCTCGCTGCCAAGCACCTCGGTCCACTGCTCGAAGGGCAGGTTCGTGGTCACGATCAGGCTCTGCCGCTCATAGGCCGTGCTCAGGACGTCGAAGAGCAACTCCGCACCCGCCTTTCCTGTGGGCACGTAGCCCAGCTCATCGAGGATGAGCAGGTCGAGCTGCTTGAGTTGCTTCCGAAGCCGAAGAAGCTGCTTCTCCTCCCTCGCCTCCAAGAGCAGCGTGATCAGCTCGGTCACCCGGAAGAACCGCACCTTTCGGCCCTGTCCGCAGGCCGCCAGGCCCAGGGCGATGGCCAGATGGGTCTTGCCCACGCCGCTGGAGCCGATGAGCAGGACGTTCTCCCGGGCGTCGATGTACTGCCCCTTGGCCAGCTCGAGCACCAGCGGCTTGTTGATCGAGGGCTGCTGCCCGAAGTCGAACTCATCGAGGGTCTTCGTCTGAGGGAAGCGGGCGGCCTTGAGCCGCCGTTCCGCCGCCCTCCGCTCCCGCTCGATCAGTTCCAGCTCGCAGAGCCGCTGGAGGTAGGCGAGGTGATCAAGGTTCTCGACCGCCGCCCGGGAGGCGACCTTCTCGCACTCCTGGGACATCGTCGGCAACTTGAGCGACTTCAGGTGGTGCCTCACGAGCACCGTGCTCTTGGTGGTGCTCATGTCAACGCCTCCGGCTCCAGAAGTGACGCATAGGCCGCGATGTCTGTCGGTGGGACATGCACGAGCTTCAGGTGCGGGCGGCTGTCGAGGCAGAAGAGCGCGACCGGCGACTCTCTCCTGTGCTCCAGGATCACGCGGATCGTGTCGGCATCTGCGATCCCAAGGCTCGTGGCGTATTGCACCGCCGCCGACACCTCTTCGAGCGTCGCCTTCTCGAGCAGGAGAAGGACCCGGATGAACTCCCTCGTCCCGAGCCCGTCCGGAGTGCGCTCCATCCGACGCCGCAGAACGTTCAGACACTCAGGCAGCTGCCAGTCGGCAAGCGGCCGGGCGTAGTCGAAGGCCCCGGGCTTGTGTTCCAGGAGTGCCAGATAGTGGATCGGGTCGAAGAAGAACCGTTCCCGGCCCCAGTGGCGGCGATGCCGGGCGATCAGCCGGTCCTCAAAGACCAGCTTCACATCATCGACCGTCGCCACCACGGTGATCGTCCGATGGGCGTACTTCACCGGGACGCTGTAGCTGTTGGTGTCGAACCGCACGAGCGACAGAGAGTTGGCATTGGCCTGCGTGATCCGCCGGGCCTCGCACTCCTGTGCCGGGACCGGCAGGAAGGCGGCACGCTCCTCGGCCAGGAGCACGGCCTTCGTGCCGTCCTTCCCCCGCAGCTTTCGCTCGAGATCCGCCCGGCACCGCTCCTCCAGCGTCTCGTTGAGCTCGACAAGCGACGCCACCTTCGGCACGGGTACCAGGAAGTTGGCCCGGCCGAAGTCCACCAGGCACTCGACGTGCCCCTTCTCATTGGCCCGCCGCACCAGGCAGAACTGCGTCTCGAACAGGTAGTGGCTCTGAAGCCGCTGGAACTCCTTCGTCACCTGCCGCTCCCGGCTACCGGTGATCTTCGCAACCGCCACCTTGCTGTTGTCGTAGCGGATCTTCCGCGGCACGCCCCCGATGAACCGGAATGCCCGGTTGTGGCCCTCGAGGAACGCTTCCGTGCACTCCCGCGGGAATGCCTGGATGTAGACGGCGTCGGAGTACGGCAGCGACATCACGAACAGGGCAACCTGCTGCCGCTCACCGGCGACATCAACGTAGGCGAACCCAAAGTCCACCTGTGCCTCGCCCGGCGGGTGCGAGAGTGGAACAAACACCTCCTTGGTCGTGGCCTTCCACTTCTGCACGGCGTCCTTCACTACCGTGTAGCCACCCGTAAAGCCTCGCTCCACTTTCAGCCGGTCGAAGATGCGCTTCGCCGTGTGTCGCTGCTTCTTCGGCTCCTGCTTGTCCTGCTCCAGCACCTCGTGGACCCATGCCAGATGCGGGCCCAGCACCGGCTGCTCACGCTGCGCCTGCCGCCGGTAGCCCGGCGGCTCGACGTGGGAAAGCATCTTCGCCAATGTCCGCCAGTTGATGCCGTACTCCCGGCACGCGGCGCGCTTCGACAACTCGCCGGTCAAGACCCGGCGGCGGACCTCCGTCCACATCTCCATCGCTGCATACACTCCTCGTGCCTCGCTCTCGGTAGGGGGAAATCGCGGCTTCGCCGCGATTCTCCTGCCCGACACCGCTGCACAGTTGTGCGCTGCATTTTTCGACCGGCCGGGCTACCCCGCCGCGCGCTGCACTTATCGCCCGGCGTGCACAGCCGCCGCCGGGCCGCCGGCGGACGGGCCGGTGAGCAGGGCCGGCGAGCGCGGTGGCCCAGGACGCGAAGTCGTAGCCCTCGTAGAAACGGTCGCCGCTCATGAAGCCCAGCGTCAAGTCCGGTGCGACCTCGTGCACCGCCCGCTCGATCACCTCAAGCACGCGCGCGATCGTCGCGCGGTTGTGATCGAGCCACCGTGTCCGCAGGGCCAGCCGCTCGTCGCGGTCGCCGGTCTCGAAGGCGGTGAGCAGCGTTTGTCGCGTGAAGTCCCGGCCGGCCCGTGTCGAGAAGCGTCGCAGGCAACCGGGACAAAAGCAGGTGGCG
Source organism: Planctomycetaceae bacterium (assembly GCA_046095965.1). GTDB lineage: Bacteria > Planctomycetota > Planctomycetia > Pirellulales > UBA1268 > QWPN01. Next base: position 9,846 of record JBJTJO010000288.1, on the reverse strand, counting down.
CGGACCGGCATGTGGCCCATCAGGCGCACGTCGTCGTCGATCCAGAGAAAATCCGGGCCCGCCGCGGCGAGTGCGGCGCAGGCCTGCGCCACATAGTCCAGCACGCGGTCGTCGCCGGGGCAGTAGCAACCCCGCGACACGACGCCCTGCGGATCCATCACGCGCTGCCAGGGCTCGTCGAGCGAGCCCTCGAGGTCTTCCTCGTGATGGCCGAGCGTCGCCAGCAGGTTGATGCCGGCCGCCATGCCCCGCTCGCGCACGCGCGACATCCGCTCGGCGAGCTGTTCGGCCCGGCGGCGAATCTCGGCGAGTGGCAGCGGCGGATGCGTTCCCGACGTGAAGAACGCGACTTCATCCGCGGTGCCGGGGCACGCGCTGAAGAAGTCGAGCAGGGCCACGAAGCGATCGTCGGGAATCCATTGATCGACGCCCACGCGGAAGGCCACGAGGCCATCGTCGGGCCGCCGGGCGCCGGCGGCGACGATCCGGGGCCTGGCGGCCGCCGACGGCACCCCGAAGCCCCAGCCGGCCGCCGCCGTGCCGATGAACCGGCGGCGATTCATCCCGAAACGCCACGCCACGTCAGTCGCTTCTCCGCTTCCGGTTCACCCGAACGCCGCCGAGTGTATCGCCCCGGCGTCGTGACGGGTCGCGAGCACTTCAAGCCCCGGTGCCGCGGGCCACGATGCAGTTCCGTCGCATGGCGGCGGAAGCCCGTGCCGGTCTGGCATCCTTGGGCTACGACCGTCGTCGTCCCCAGCAGACGCGGCATCACCCACTCAAGCCAGCCGTCACCGAGGCCCCACGCCCAGTCAACGGTCGCCCGTCACTGAGCAAGCGGGTGTGCGCGTGCCGTTGACCGCCCTCTCCTTCATACCACCCGTGCGAGCATCGCCGTCGCCGTAAGTCCCGGCCCGAATGCCAGGCTGACGACACGTGTTCCTCGCGCGATCGCCGGATCGTCCAGCACGCGCTCCCAGATGTGCGGCACAGTCGCCGAACTCTTGTTGCCCCCATCGCGGAGCGCGTCGAGGCTCAGCGCGATCTGGTCCTTGGAGAGCCCCAGGCACTTGCCGACGAGGTCGACGATAGCCGGGCCACCGGGATGGATCACCCACACGATGTCCTTCCTGTCCGTCTGCAAGTCGAGGCCGGCGTCCCGCAGCAGGCCACCGATGAAATCCTCGGTGTGCGCGGCGATGAGCCGCGGAACATCGACGGACAGCGTCATGTCGAAGCGATCGGCGATCGGCCTCCAGGTCATGGCGTGCAAGGAGTGCGGGATCGTCATGTCTGCGCACCGAAGCACCTCGAGGCCGCGTTCCGACCGCTCACGGAATGCGGCCTCGGTGTACGCCGAATAGCGGATGAAGCCGTCGGCGAACAGGCTGTCGCAGATGATGTGTTCGGCATCGGGGCGGTCGGGAGCGACGTGGATCGAGCAGATTTCCGTATGCGCGATGTCGACCCTCCCCCGGTCACGCGTCAGTCCGGCGTGGGCCGCCGCCAGGGAGCCGGCCGCCATCCGCACCGCCGGGAACGCCCCGTAGCAGCCCTGGTGGTAGCAATGGCTGACGGTCGTGCCGAACCAGGCTCGCGCCGACACCAGTTCGTGCGCAGGGCTGGGCAGCCTGTAACCCGTGGTCGAGACGTGGATCAGTTCGCCAGGAGGGTCGGACACGTCGGGATACATCCGGTCAAACGCCTCCCGGGCATGCTCCCGAAAGATCGCCAGCCGGTCGTCGAGGTCGGCTCCGCCAGCCTTGCCCAGAAACATCCTCGTGAACGCGACCGCGGCAAAGTCGATGGCCGCGGGATCTCCGGACGCTACAGCGTCCGGCAAGACGGAAATCCGTCGCGTCGTAATGTGCTTCGAGGAAACGCAGTATCGCTCCCACGCCTCGCGTATCACCCCCGCAGGCGCGGGCGCTGCGTCGGGAGACACGTTCCCGCGCTCGGCGCCGCCCATCAATTCGGCAAAGCGGATCGATATTTCACGAAGAACGTCCTGCCTCACGGGTTGAGTGAGGTAAACCGGCCGAAAATCCGACAGCACGACGCCCATACGATTCACCCTTTCGAGGATGTTCCTGTCGGTCGCTCATGCGTCCGCCGTCGTCGCGCTGGTCACCACGGGTCTGTGTCTGAAGCCGGACGAAATGACACTATGTCATAAGCCGGGTCGAGGCCGATACACCGATCGTTGCAGATCGACGCAGACGGCCGTCTCGTGCCTCGCGTGGGGCTCCACACGCGAGGGGCCAGCGCTTCCCTGCGGTTCAAGACCTGGAGAGGAAGACAAGATGGCCGGGGAACATCGACCTGACTTGCAGGTTTGCGAGCAGCGGATCACCTGCAACCAGCAGCAGCGCCTCCTCGGTCGTCAGACTCTTTCGGATGGAGAGCCGGCCGTCGTCATAGGCGAAGCTGTCTTGCAGGAACGCGCCAGCGGCCGCCGTGTAGAACCAGTAGGAGAGGCGGCTGCGCACCAGGTCGCTCATGATGCACTGCACGCGGCATGCGCGGACCACCTGACGCAGCAAGTTCCCGATCTGGGGCGTGGAGAGGTGATGCAGCACGTGGTTGGAGAATATGAAATCCCAGCTTCCCGGGGCGATCTCGGTGAGCGACAGGGCGTCACCGTGCGCGAGCGTGATCTCCGGGTGATCGACAAGACGACGTCGTGCGAATTCCACGACCCGGGGGTCGTGGTCGATGCAGGTGACGGTGAGAGCGATCCGCTCTCGCCGGCAGCGCTCCACGAGCCAGAGGGGAAGATCGCAGCCACCTGAGCCGATGTCGAGCATGGTCCACGCACGGTTGCGATCGACCCGCATGCGTCGCAGCACATGGCGGCGCAGCAGGCGGTGGCAGGGGGTCAGCGTGCGGTTGATCCACCGGAATTGCCGGAGCGTGTTCCCCAGCAGGCGTGCCGGGGAATCAGGCCGATCCATCAGTTCGTCGTCCACGGCGCGCACGGAAAAATCAGGCACGGCACGTGACTTCCCGTTCAACCGGCGGCGCGGTGAAAGTCATCCTGTCCGACGTTCCGTGGTGGAACTTCCGTTGGAGATCTTTGTGCAGCCGGCGTGCAACGATTCCTGTCGCAGACCGGTGCCTGCGTCGGCGTCACCGCAGCAGTCCGCGAAACGGCTCATAGATCCGTAGTGAGATGAGGATTTCATTGCGTGGGAATCCGCCGGCAAAGCCTTCACGCGTAAAGGTCCACCCGGTGCCGAACAGCCGGTAACTCGCATCGACAGCGAGTCGATCGTTCACGTTCCAGATGCAGCCCACACCCGCTTGCCATGCGAACTCCGTGTTGTAACGCATGGTGGCGGGCTCAGGTATCGGCCCACTGATCTGCTGGAACGAGGACTCGTAGCCGGTGGCGCCGATGCCTCCGCCGCCGTAGACGTCGAAGTGATCGCTCAAACGAAAGTCGCGCCATGCGTCTGCGAGCACGGACCAGCCTCCAAAGTTCTTTCCCTCGACGATCCCCACGGGGTTCGGGTGTCGTGGCGAAAAGTTTTGGTTGAATCCGAGGTATGTCTGATCGATGGGGCCTCGGTACCGGCCCTCGGCTTCAAGGCGGATCCGGCCATTGGATCGCTCGAGTGCCACCCCTGCGGCGCCGCCCCCCGTCAGGGCGGCAGGTGGCGAGTTGTTCGCGGAAACGACCAGGAACGACCCGCCGACGATGCTCGTCAGGTAGAACCGACGCGGCGGTGGCACCGCCATCTCGCGGGTCATGCTCATCGTCGGAGGAAGCGGCGTGAGCGGCGAGTCGCCCTCTTCCGGGACTTTGGTGTCGTACCCCGCCTGGATCGCCGTTCCCTCGTCCCACGGGGCGATCGCACCGAAGTCGAGCATGGAAGGCGCGTCGCCGAGCCCGGGACGTCCCTGCAGACAGAGAGACACCACCATCGCGCCCCACATCCCGATCCTGTAACACCGCTTCATTGCGGCCATCGGATTTCGCCCCCTGACGCAACTGCCAACCGATCCATCGGGCTATCGGCGATTGTGCCGCGTCACGCTGGAGCACACCGAGGGTGGCCGCAACGTTGCCTGAGGCGGCAGGGTTGCCGGTGCTGGCTGCCTGGAAATGGGGTGAGTCGGCAAAGTGTAGGGGCAAGCCAGTCGCGACACGCGTCGCGGGCATGAAGGATTCAGGTTATCCGGTGGTCGAGCGGCCAGTGGTCACCGGCCGCGTGATTGCACGCGTGCCGTTCACGCTCCTATTCTGCACATCGCCGAGATGCTCCACCGTGGCTCCGTTCGGCCGCGCGGAGAAAGATCCCGCACGGCACAAGGCCGGCGATATGTCTCATGTGTCGCGACACGCAACGGCCATCTGCTACGGCGTCATCTGCCATGCCGGCTTCGTCGTCGGTGTCGGTGCCATGATCACGGGGATGTATCACGGCATGAGTGGCTCGTTGGGGCGGATCGAGCCGCCGTGGCGATGGGTCGCCAACGGGGTCTTGCTGCTTCAATTTCCCGCGGTTCACTCGCTGCTGCTGATGCGTCAGGGCACGGCGCTGCTCAAGCGGCTGGCTCCCGCCGATTGTGGCGGTCGGCTCGTCACGACGACGTACGTCATCCTGTCCTCCGCGTCGGTTTGTGCGCTCTTCGCCTTGTGGTCGCCGACGGGGATTGTCTGGTGGCGGGCGCGGGGCGTCATGCTGGCACTCATGACGGGGCTCTACGGCTGCACGTGGCTGCTGGTCGTCAAGGCGATCGCCGACGCAGGACTCGCCCTGCAGACGGGGCATCTCGGCTGGTGGGCGCTCCTCAGAGACCGCAAACCCGTCTACCCGCCGATGCCGGAGGGTGGGCTCTTCCGGTTTTCACGCCAGCCCATCTACGTGGCGTTCACGCTCACCCTGTGGACCACCCCCATGTGGACACCGGACCAACTCGTCGTCGCGATCGTGCTCACGTTGTATTGCCTCGTCGGGCCACTCCTCAAGGAGCGCCGGTACCAGCGATTCCACGGCCCCGCGTTCGAGCGCTATCGCTATCGTGTGCCCTACTGGCTGCCCTGGCCCAGGCCTGCCGCACGGTCATCACCGGGAATGTCCGCCGGTGAATGATCTCAGCATCTACCGCACCTATGCCCCCAACTGGTGGGACGGCTCGCAGCGATTCCTGCGGCTCATGCACAACCTGGTGCCGGGCCGGATGCGATACTTCTCGACGCAGGTAGCCGACTGGTCGGGCATGACCGTGCTCGACTTGGGATGTGGCGGCGGCTTCATGGCGGAGTCGCTGGCCCGTGAAGGGGCCAGCGTCGTCGGTGTCGACCCGTCTGCGCCCGCCATCGAAGTGGCGCGAGAGCATGCGCAGGCACAGGGCTTGAGCATCGATTACAGGGTCGGTTCCGGCGAGCGCATTCCCCTGACACGCGCCACCGCCGATTGCATCGTCTGCGTCGATGTGCTCGAGCATGTCGACAGCGTCGATCGGGTGCTCGACGAGGTTCGCCGGGTGCTCAAGCCCGGCGGCATCTTCCTGTTCGACACGATCAATCGGACGTCGCTGGCCACCTTCGTGATCGTGCGGCTGGGTGAATCGATGGTGGGGGGGCTGCCGCGAGGCACGCACGATCCCGCCAAGTTCATCCGTCCCGCCGAACTGAGGGCGAAGCTCATCGTGCGTGGCTTTGACGTCGGCCCCTTCAGCGGGCTGGCCCCGACTGGCCTCGACCGCCGTCTCGATTTCACCTTCGGGCGGTTTCCTTGCCTGCAGATCATGTACATGGGCGCCGCCCGCGTGCGTTCGTAGCGGCAGGGATCGAGGACAAGCCGCGGGATCTCATTCGGCAATCGCTTTGGCGACCGTGATCAGTTCCAGCGTTCCGAAATAGAACTGCCGGCTGGAGAGCTCCGTGAATCCGGTTTGTGCCAACTCCCGCCGCAACAAGATCCGGTCGGGGAAGCGCCAGAGAGACTTTGCGATGTAGGCGTACACCGCCGGTTGGCGATGCAGCAGCAGCCCCCAGAACGCGCCCCACACGTACAGCACGCCGTACGTGAGCCGCTGCCCCAACCAGTGCGGGGACTTCGAGAATTCGAGGAAAGCCGCGGTGCCCCCGGGACGGAGCACCCGATGAATCTCCCGCAGCGCAACGTCGAGGGCTGGGGCATTCCGCAGCGCGTAGCTTCCCGTGACCACGTCGACGCTGCCCGAGGGGAATGGCAGTTGATGCATGTCGCCCAGTTCCAGCGTGACGTTGGGAAACCGGTTCCTCGACCGTGCGATCGTCAGCATCTCAGGGGTCAGATCGACGCCGCGGACCGTCCCCTGCGGATACCGTCGGGCCAGGGCGAACGCCACGTCTCCCGTTCCGCAGGCGAGATCGACGCACACCGGAGCACCGCCGCCCGGTGCCGCATCCGGATGGGGCAGCGAGGCGAGCAGCGCACGCTTCCAAGCCTGGTCGCGGCCCAGCGACAGCGCCCGCGTCACCAGGTCATAGCGGCGGGCAACCTCGGCGAACAAAACTTCATTGTACTCCCGCTTGGCCTCGGGAATGCGCAGGAAGTCGGTCTCGTCGGTCGGCAAACGGGGCATGACCAAGGCGTTGCTGAGGGAAGGTGCCGGGCGGCTACGGATGCCGTCTGGACATGATGGGACGAGGACGATTGAGCCAGCGGATCACGGGCGTTGCCAGGAAAGGCAGGTGCCCGAGCAGGGTCACGTTCAGTTCCGTGAGACGCTGGTAGCGGAGGCTTTGCGTGACGAGCCGACAAACCCGCATCCTGCCGCGCAGCAGCCGCGCCCGTTCGGCGACCCAGCGTCGCGGCAGATCCGCTGAGTAGCGCCTGACGGCCTGGTGGGCCACGGTCGCGACGGCCGCCCCCGACGCGATCGCCCAGGCCATGCCCTCGCCCGTGAAGGGCTCGATGTATCCGGCTGCATCGCCCACGAAGAAGACACGTCGACCCGCGGGAGGAGTCGTGCGACACGACAGCGGCGTCGTCCCCTGCCAGACGAGGTCCGCGACACCCTCGAAGTGCGGCAGCGGGGACCGTTCCATGATGCGGCGCACCGTCTCGCCCGGGCCCCAAAGCTTCATGGCCTCCGGGTCGAGCGCGGCGGCGATCTCCACGCGGCCATCCTCCACCTGCAGGCTGCCGATATAGCCCTCGCGACCCACCACCATCTGGATGGTGCCGGGCCGGTATCCGGCCGGCACGAGGGACGTCGCCGCCGACACCCCGATCCGCGAGCGGGGATTGATCGCCTGGGTGCAGCCCGCCGTCTCACGCGCCAGCCTGCCGGCGAGCCCGTCGGCAGCGACGACGATCCGGGCCCGAATCTCGGCGGACCCATCGCCGTGAACCAGCCGCACCCTGCACTCTTCCTGATCAACACCGACGAGATGGGCCTCCGTTCGCAGCAGCAACGATGCTCCGGCGATCGTCGCCTCGTGCGCGAGATGCGCGTCAAGCCAGTGCCGCGACAGGCCCGCCCCCGTGGGGAGCGGGAGATAGGCCTGGCGGCTTCCCGCGGCGATGAAGACACCGCGGACGGTGGGTGCGCCACTGGTGACGATCACGTGGGCCAGATCGAGTTGCGTCAGGCTCGCCACGGCGTTGGAGTTGAGGAAACAGCCGCAGACTTTTCGGCGCGGCAAGGTCGCCTTCTCCACGAGCAAGACCTTGCTGCCCATTCGGGCCGCCTCACGGGCGGCGATCGATCCCGACAGGCCGGCCCCGACGACCACGATGTCCCAGGTATCGTGGCATGCGGCCGAAAGCGAGAGCGTTGCGGGGCTCGTGGGTGCGGACTGGGGCATCGGAAAACCCGCGGGTAGCCAGGCTGCGACGAGTCACCGGGGATCCTAGCAGCCCGGAGATGTCTTTCCGACCTCATGTCAACGGCTCCTGACGGGGTTCATGGCGGGCTGCCCGACGTGGACGACGTTGGCCGGCTATCACCCGGCAGGACGCGACCATGGATGACCGCCCCGCCGGTGGCTAGCCGCGAGGACCGCGGCGTCTGTCCCTCCTGCAACGGCCACCGGATGGCACCGACGGCTGCGCATCTCGTCGACCGCGTCATTCCCCCGGCGGCCCGTGCGGCAGGAGGTGATCTCGGTGCCGAAGCTCCTCGCGCGGATCGCGGAACCTGTCCTACATCCGTTCCTTTTTTCGGTCACAGGGCGCGGACGAGACTTTCGACCGAGGCCAGCTTGGCAGCGGCGATCCCGGCACCCGCGGCCGCGACCGTGGTCGTGCTGGCGTTGCCGGTCGCGCGATGCGGGTTGACGGTTCTCGTGCCGAGACTTCGCTGGAACCACTCGGCGAATGACGTGGCGAAGTCCTCGTAGACGTTCGTCTGCCCGTAGCGGATCGAGCGGCCGTCACTCGCCCTGTCGTCGTGGCCGAAGAAGCCATCCCGAGCGCTCGCCGCGAATGCCTCGAGCCCGTCACCGGAGCGGACGTGGCCCGGGCCCATGCCCTGCGCCGGTCGCCACTGGCTGATCGCGGCGAATGCCCGCCAGGACGCCGCCGGCACGCCCGCCGCCGCCCGCTCGTCCTCGCTGTCCCAGTTGTGGCCGATCTCATGGATCACCGTCAGGGCCGCCTCCCGCCGCTCGTCGGCCTGCCCCTCGTCGAAGTCGGCAATGCGGATGACGCGGTCGATCCGCACGAGCCGGGTGACGTGCTTGAACCGATAGTAGTCCCACGTCCTGCGGTAGATGGGGATTTCCTCGTTCTGGCCCAGGTACGGCACGTGGGACCCCTCCTTCACGAACAGCAGTTCCCCGCCGCCGCGCGACTCCTTGAGCAGCCGGGTGCTGCCGGTGACCGACTGCAGCTCCCCGAACGCCTCGTCGACGACCTGCAGTTCCTCGGCGGTCCACGCCGAGGATCCGTCGCGAAAGTTCACGACCGCGTCCTCCGGCCGGACGTCGGACAGCGTCGTGGATGTGTTGAGTCGCAGGAAGCGGTCGGCCCCCGGCCCGCCCTTCATTAATTTCGTCTCGCGGCCAGCGACCAGGCCGTCGCGCCCCTCCGCGCCGTCGAGCACATCGCCACCGGCACCACCGATCAGGCGGTCGACGTTCGCACCGCCCAGCAGGTAATCGTCGCCGGCGCCACCGAGAAGCGTGTCGTTCCCGTCTTCCCCGAAGAGGTTGTCATTCGCACCTCCGCCGAGCAGCAAGTCGTGGCCGGCTCCGCCGAACAACCAATCCTGCCCGCCGCCCCCCTGCAAGACGTCGTCGCCAACGCCACCGTAGAGCGAGTCGTCGCCCTCACCGCCGTCGAGGACGTCATTGCCGGCGCCTCCGTCGAGAAGGTCGTGACCGCCCCCGGACCGCAGGGTGTCGTTGCCGGGGCCGCCGAACAGCGAAATGCCCCTCGACGTCATGCCCTGCAGGACGTCGTTGCCCGCACCGCCGAAGGCCCGGACCCCATGGACATCGAGACGGTTCGTGAACGTGTCGTTGCCGGCGCCACCGCGGAACTCGACGACGTCGAACCAGGCGGCGTTGATCTTCGCCTCGCGACCGGCGTCGAACTGGAAGACCACCTCGCCGCCGCGTGGAATGACGGTGACGGTCGTGGGCGAGTTGTCGCACTCGATGACCGCGACGCGGTTGTTGATCCACATGGAGGACACGGCGAACATGGCGCGGCGCTCGAGCGCTTCGACGGCCAGGCCGCCGGCGCGGCGGGAGCGGGGTCTGGGGCGGGAGCGGCTCATGGCGGCGCCTCCGGTCCGAGGGTCGTTTCCACCCCTCCATGGCAAAACGTCCCGGCGACCGGACACGGCCTGCTTTGCCCCGGCCTGGGGCGGCGAGATCCGGCCAAAAGGTGCCAGCCACCA
>JBJTJO010000287.1:0-4018 GCA_046095965.1 Planctomycetaceae bacterium | reverse complement strand
GATCTCCCGCGACACACCGTTTCTCGACGCCTTCGGGAAGCAGGCATTCGCGCTGGCCAAGGGGGACGTGTCGAAGCCGTTCGTGACGCCGTTCGGTGTCCACATCGTGCAGGTCACGGCCATCGAGCCGGGACGCGTCGGTCTCGAGGCCGTGCGGCCGAAGCTCGAGACGCTGATCGCCGGCGAACTGCTGCGGGAGACGCTCTCCCGGCTGCGGAAGTCGACCCCCGTGTCGTACAGTCCCGGCGTCTCGCACTTCGACCCGGCGACGCCGGCCGACGGCTCGGGCCCGCGGCGGGTGGTGGCCGCGATCGCCCCGGCTCCATCCGGTTCGGGCCCGCGGACGCCGTAGGCAGACGGATTGCGGGGCCGGCGGTCGGCCGCTACCCTTCCCGCCCCTCCGCCCCGCTGTCGGCGCCAGCATGAAGATCCGCTCGTTCCTGCTCGTGGCGTGCATCGTCGTGGTGCCGCTGATCGCGATGTTCTCGCACCGGCTTCCACCGGGCGCGCGGGCCGCCGTGGCCGGGCTCGTGCGGGACCTGGCCGGTTCGCCTGCCGCCCACGCCCGGGCTGTCGCCCCGCAGGCGGCACCGCCTGTCACCCCGCCGCGACCGGAGGCCGGTCCGGCCGCGGCGGCTGCACCCGCCGTCGCGCCGCTCGTGGTGCCGGTGGCGGCTGCGGTTCCGGAGGCCGCCGCGTTCGGCCCCCTCCGCGCCCTCGGTGCGGTGGCGCTCGACTGCCGGCCGTTGGATACCCGTGGTTGGCACGTGGCGAGCTGCCGCGTGCCGATCGACGGGAACGGCCAGCTCGAACGGGTGTTTCGGGCAACCGGCGCCGATGCCGCGGCCGCCGCCGACAATCTGCTCCGCGACGTGACTGCCTGGCGGCGTGGCGAGGTGGAGCCGCAGCCGGGTACGATGCGGTTTTGAGCACCGCGGCCAGATGGGCAGATCCGACAGCGGACGCGATCCCATGCACAGGCGACGTGGCCCGGCGCAGACGCTCTCCGACTGCCTCGCGCGGGTGCACGGGGAGGCGGCGGCGGCCGCCGGGTTTCCCGCGCGCGGTCGGTCCAGCGCCGCCCTGAGGCGGGGTCTCGCGGCTGTGCCGGTGCGGCGCGATGTGGCGGCCGCCGCCGGCGCGGTGGATCCCGGACAGGTGCGGAGCGAGGAGTTGGCGCGGGTCGAGGCGGCCCTCTTCCTCGCGCGCGAGCCGCTCGCGTCGCGACGACTCGCCAAGCTCGCCCGCCTCGCCGACGGCACGCGGGCCAGGGCCCTCGCGATGGAGCTCCGGCGCATGCAGGAGGCCGCGGGATCGGCGATGCGGGTCGAGCAGATCGCGGGCGGGTTCCAGGTGCTCTCGCGGGCGGCTTTTGGACCGTGGGTGCGCCGGCTCTGGCAGGCCGGGCCGCGGGGCCGGCTGACCGGATCAGCCCTCGAAACATTGGCAATCGTCGCCTACCGGCAGCCCGTGACGCGGGCCGAAATCGAGTCGATCCGCGGCGTGGGCAGCGAGGAGATGCTGCGCCAGCTCATGGAGCGCGACCTGGTCGCGATCGGGGGCCGGGCCGAGGACCTGGGCCGGCCCAACGTCTACGTGACGACGCGGCGTTTTCTGGCCGCTTTCGGCCTGGCGCGGCTGGAGGACCTGCCGGCGATCGAATTGCTCGCCGGCAGCCCGGCAAGCGCCGTGCCAGGCCCTGCGGACGCCCCGGCGGAGGGCTCGGCCTGACCGCCCTCCTGCATCGCCCGGCGACGTGCGACGACGGCGCCGTCCTCGCGGGACCACCGCCCGGGTTGGCCGGCGAATTTTTTTGACTGGGCGATTGGACGCCGTGCGGCCGATCGGGTACAGATTTTGGCCGAGGTTCGACCCGCACCGTTGTCCCGAGGAGGTCTTTGCCGTGACGATCGTTTCCAGCGACCGGGCGCACGTGGATGCCGTGGAAGCAGACGTGTTCTCGTGGAGCGAACTGCCTGACCTGCTGGCCGCCGAGGATCTGTTCTCGGCCGGTGGCTGGAGCGTCGAGGCTCGTGGCGAAGACGATGACGACGACTTCGAGGATGACGAAGACGACGTCGAGGATGATGATGAGGAAGAGGACGATGACGACGACGAAGAGGATGAGGATCTCGGCGACGAGGACGAGTGGGAGGAGGTCGAGGACGACGAAGACGAAGACGACGATGACGAGGAGTCGGACGACGAGGACGAGGACGAGGACGAGGACGAGGAAGACGAAGACGAGGAAGAGGACGAGGACTGGGAGGACGACGACGAGGAGTGGGAGGACGACGACGAGGAAGAGGAAGACGACGACGAGTGACGTCGTCGTTCCGCGTCACCTGTCCGCGTCGCCCGCGACGCGTTCGCTGAGCTCGAGTCGGGTGATGACCCCCGCACGGTCCACCTCGAGCGTCACCTGACCGACCGCCGCCCGCATGCGGGCGATCATGGCGTCGTGGCTCGCGACCGCGGTGCCATCGACGGCGACGATCCGGTCGCCCACGAGCAGCCCCGCCACCGCGGCCGGTGATTCCGGAGTCACGCGCACCACGACCGGTGCCGTCGGCTCGCCGGGATCGGGACGGGAGCCGATGCCCCAGCGTCCGCGTGGCGTGCCCGGCGCGAGCGGCGCCGGCGACTCCAGCGCCCGTTGCGTCGCGTCCGATTCGCCGAGTGCCTCGGCACGAAACGCGGGCGACGGCGCCTCGGCATCGGCCAGGGTGCGGATGAATCCGAAGGCCAGGCGGGCCACCGGTTCGATTCCCTCGACGTTCACGAGGTCCACGTCGTCGCTCGGCCGGTGGTACTGGTCGTGCAGGCCGGTGTGGAACATGACGGTGGGGATGCCGGCCTTGATGAACGGGTAGTGGTCGGAGTCCTCCTCGATCTTCCACGGGAAGGCCAGGGCGAGTCCGGCCGCGGTGGCGGGATCGCTGTTGACGCGCGTCACGGCGCTCCGCAGCCCCTGGGCGGTTCGCGAGCCGTAGACCTCGACCCGCCGGCCGCGGAGCCGGCCGATCATGTCGAGGTTCACCGAGAACGCGATCCTCGCGTCGGCCACCGCCCGGGGGCGTACGCGCAGGAAGTGCCGCGAGCCCAAGAGCCCCTGCTCCTCGCCGTCCCAGAAGGCCACCAGGATCGGCCGGCGCGGCCGCGGCGTGAGCCGCGCGAGCGCCTCCGTCACTTCGAGGAGGCCCGCGACGCCGGAGGCGTTGTCGTCGGCACCGTTGTGGACGAAGCCGAACGGACCGTAGCTGTTGCGCGCCGTGCCGTAGCCGACGTGGTCGTAGTGGGCGCCGACGACCACGATCTCGCGGGCGAGCGTCGGATCGCTGCCCGGCAGCAGGGCGAGGATGTTTCGCAGCGCCTTGAACGGCTGGTACCACGTCCCCGCGTCACCGGCCGGTTGGAGGTCGTGTTTCTGCAGTTGCTCGACGACGTAGGCCGCCGCGGCGCGGCCGCCACGGCTGCCCGCCTCGCGGCCCTCGAACGAGTCGTCGGCCAGGACCTCGATGTGCCGGCCGGCATCGGCCGCGCGGATGCCGGCATGGGCCTCCGACCGCACCTCGGCACCCGGCACGGAGGTGGCGGAATGCATCGCCAGGATGCCCACCGCGAACCAGGCGAGCGGGACCGACATCGTGCGGCGTGCGGTGCGGCTCACGGGCTCGAATTCTCCGGGCGACGCACGGGGGAGGTTTCCACTTCGCATGCAGTGTAGGCGTGTGCGGACGGGGCGAGTCCAGGCGAAAAACGGTCGTCGCGTCGCGGCTCGGCCCGAGCCAGCACGTCGCGGCCCTCGCGGCATGGCCCGCGGCGGCGCGCCGGGGGCTCCTTGCGGAGGCCGGTTTTCGCGGCGAGAATGCGGAGGTTCGGAGAGGTGGCAGAGCGGTCGAATGCGCGTCTTTGCTAAAGACGTGTCCGGTCAAAAGCTGGACCGCGGGTTCGAATCCCGCCCTCTCCGTTGGTTGGTAATCGTCGAATCGAACGGGCCTTGTTTCCAAGGCTCTTT
>JBJTJO010000286.1:0-5943 GCA_046095965.1 Planctomycetaceae bacterium | reverse complement strand
CGGACGGCGTGGTAGCCGATCTCGTCGGCGGGCCGCGCCCCGGGCCGTCCCTCGCGGCCGTGGGCGGAGCGACTCTGGCCCATCGCCTGCTGCACGATCGCGCCGAACTTCAGCGCGGTGCCGCTCGGCGAATCCTCCTTGTGCCGATGGTGGCACTCGATGATCTCGACGTCGGTCCGGCCGCCGGCCCTCGACAGCAGCGTCCCCGCCCGGCCCACGAGATCCATCGCGATGTTCACGGCCAGGCTCATGCTCGGCGACTGCAGGATCGGGATCGTCTTCGCGGCGGCGGCGATCGCGTGCCGCTCGGGATCCTCGAGGCCGGTCGTGGCCACGACGAGCGGCACCCGCTTCGCCACGCAGGCCGACACGATCCCGCAGACGGCCTCCGGCAGCGAGAAATCGATCACCACGTCGGCAGGGCGGTCCCATGCCGGACCGACGGCCACGCCGGCCGCGGGCAGGCCCGCCAGCACGCCGGCGTCGGCTCCTTCGCGGGGGTGCCCCGGTCGCTCGAGCGCCGCCACAAGCGTCCAGGGGGGCGCGTCGGCCGCGGCGCAGGCCACGATCCGCTGGCCCATCCGGCCCGCGGCGCCGTGCACGACGAGCCGGAGCGGGGCGGTCATGAATAGAGGTCGATCGCCTGCACGATCTCGTCGAGCCGGTTGCCGACGCTCACCGCCCGGTTGGCGAAGTTGGCCCGACTCACGCCCCGGCTGCCGAGGACCTCGTCGAACAGCTTCTGGTCGGTCGTGTGGTAGGCGACGGTGGCGGTGGGATCCTTGAGCTGGTGGCCGGTGAGGATGCAGACCACCCGCTCGTCGCGGCCGATCACCCCCTCGGCGACCAGCTGCCGGGCCCCGGCCACGCTGGCGGCGCTGGCCGGCTCGCAGCCCAGGCCGCCGGCACCCACCTGCGCCTTGGCGTCGAGGATCTCCTGCTCGCTCACCTCACGAACCACGCCGTCGCAGACCTCCAGGGCCCGCAGGCACTTGTTGAGATTCACGGGCCGGTTGATCTCGATGGCGCTGGCGATCGTGTGGGCCCGCTTCTGGTCGCGGTCGAGCTCGTCGTAGTAGTGGCAGGCCGGAGCGAGGTCGGCCCGCCCCCCGTCCCAGCGGAGGCCGCGGCGGTGGTGGAGCTCGTAGAGCGTGTTGGCGCCGGCCGCGTTGATGATCGCCAGCCGCGGCACGCGGTCGATCAGGCCGAGCTTCCGCAACTCGGCGAAGGCCTTGCCGAAGGCGCTGGAGTTGCCGAGGTTGCCGCCGGGCACCACGATCCAGTCGGGCACCTCCCAGCCGAGCGACTCCAGCACCCGCAGCATGATCGTCTTCTGCCCCTCGAGCCGGAACGGATTGACGCTGTTGACGAGGTAGATCCCCATCTTGCCCGACACTTCCTTGACCCGGGCCATCGCGTCGTCGAAGTCGCCGGCGATCTGGATCGTGAGCGCGCCGTAGTCGAGGGCCTGGGAGAGCTTGCCGTAGGAGATCTTGCCGGAGCCGATGAAGATGATCGCCTTCATGAGCCGCGTCACGGCGCAGTAGACGGCGAGCGAGGCGCTGGTGTTGCCGGTGGAGGCGCAGGCCGCCCGCCGGGCCCCGATCATCCGGGCATGGGTGAAGGCGGCCGACATCCCGTTGTCCTTGAACGAGCCCGAGGGATTGAGGCCCTCGTACTGCAGGAACAGCCGGCCCGCATTGACGCCCACGTAGGCCGCGACCCCGTCGGACGGCGGGCACATCGTCTGCCCCTCGCCGATCGTGACCACGCTCTCGCGGGGCGCGAAGGGGAGCAGCTCGTGGAACCGCCAGACCCCGCTGAAGGCCAGCGGGTCGCTCCGCCGCATCCACTTCCGCTCGAAGAACTCGAACGACGTCGGGGGCCGCAGCCGGTCCCAGTCGTATTCGACGTCGAGCAGATTGCCGCACGACGGGCAGGCCGTGAGCACCTCGTCGACCGAGAACGTCGCCCTGCAGGCAGGGTCGATGCACTGCTGGAAGGCGAGGTCGGTGCGGGCGGCGACGGCCACGAGAACTCTCCACGCCCGCATCGGCCGCTGCGGGGCGGCGGGCTCCTTCGGCGGTATCGGCCGCCGACCGGCACAAAGGTAGGTCATCGATTCCAGGGCAGCAAGGATGGCCAGGCCGAGGGGGCCGGGGCCACGATCGGCACGACATGGGCCTGCCAGTTTGACAGTCCCGGGCGAAGCAACTATTTTTGACGGGCTCGGGATTTTGGAGTGGGGCGGTCCTGCTCCGGGTTCCGGGCATCGCACCACGAGTTGACACACCATGCTGAAGGCGACGGAACTGAAGGGATTTCGCACGGTCCTCGAGTCGATGCGGGCACGGCTCCGCGGCGACGTCACGACCATGGCCGACGCGGCGCTCCGCAACACCGGCACCGGTGCCAACGGCGACCTGTCGCGGATGCCGATCCACATGGCCGACATCGGTTCCGACGCCTACGAGCAGGAGTTCACCCTCAGCCTGATGGCCAACGAGGAAGAAACGCTCGACCTCGTCGAGCGGGCGTTGGCCCGGATCAAGGCGCGAAAGTTCGGCGTCTGCGAGGAATGCGGGGGCGTGATCGCCAAGAAGCGGCTGGAGGCGATTCCTTTCGCCGCGGTCTGCATCCGCTGCGCCGAAAAGTTGGAGAGCAGCGGGCAATCCCGGCCGCGTCAGCCACGCTGACGTTCGGCCGACAACCAAGGACGAGCATGGCGGCATCTTCGGGCAGCGGATGGCCCCTGTTTCTCGTGGTGACGGCCGCCGCCGCCACTGCAGACGTGCTCTCGAAGGACTGGGTGTTCCGCGTTCACGGCATGCCCGCCGAGTCCGCCCCGTTTCCCATCGTGCCGCCGCTGCTCGTGCTCGAGCCCCACCTCAACGAAGGGGCCCTGTTCGGCGTGGGACAGGGGATGGGGGCCCTGTTCGCCACCGTGTCGGTCGCCGCGATCGTGGGCATCCTGACCCTGGTCGCCCGCCCGTCGACGCGGGCCGACCGCTGGGTGCTGGTCGCCCTCGGCCTGATCGTGGGGGGCATCGCGGGCAACCTCTACGACCGGCTCGGACTCCCCGGGCTCCGCTGGCATGCGCCGGCCGGCCGGATCGGAGAGCCCGTGCTGGCCGTGCGCGACTGGATCCACTTCCAGATTCCGGGCGTGCTCGACTGGCCGATCTTCAACCTCGCCGATTCCTGGCTCGTGATCGGAGCCGGCATGCTGCTGCTCTCGTCGTTCTCGTCCCGAGGCCCGGCGGAGACCGAGCCACCGGCGCAGCCATGACGGCAGCCGGCCTCGTGTCCGGTGACGTCGCCGACCGGCTGGCCGCCGCGCTCGCCGCCGCGCGGGCGGCCGCCGCCGACACGCTCGACTGGTTCCGGCGAACCGGGCTCGTGGTCGATACCAAGGCCGACGACTCGCCCGTCACCCAGGCCGACCGGTCCGCCGAGGCGATCCTGCGCCGGGAGCTGCTCGGCTCCTTCCCCGACGACTCCTTTCTCGGCGAGGAGACGGGGTCCTCGCCGGGATCGTCGGGCTGGGAGTGGGTCGTCGATCCGATCGACGGCACGAAATCGTTCATCCGCGGCGTGCCCCTGTATGCGACGCTCGTCGGCTGCCGGCACGGCGGCCGGGGAGTGATCGGCGTGATCGCGATCCCCGCGCTCGACGAGGTCGCCTACGCTGCGCGCGGCGGCGGCGCCTGGCATGTGCGGGGCGCGGCGGCCCCGGTGCCGGCCCGCGTGTCGGCGAGGCGGTCGCTCGGCGAGTCGCTCGTCTGCTCGAGCGACTTCACGTCGTTCGGACGCCGGTCCGGCCCCGGGGGCTCGGCGGCGGGCCACGCGGCCCGCGAGCGGCTCGAGGCGGCCTGCGGCGTGGCCCGCACGTGGGGCGACGGCTACGGCTACCTGCTCGTCGCGACGGGCCGCGCGGAGATCATGGTCGACCCGCTGCTCAACGCCTGGGACGCGGCGGCGGTGGACGTCGTCGTGACGGAGGCCGGCGGCCGGTTCAGCGACTGGCAAGGCCGCGGCCGGATCGACTCGGGCGACGGGATCGCGACCAACGGCCTGGTGCACGACGCCGCGCTCGAGCGGCTCCGGGAGGAACCATGAATCCGATCACGACGATGATGCGGCTGTCTGCCGCAGCCCTGGCGACGCTCGCCGGGATCGCGACGGCCGCCGAGCCGCGGCCCCCGCGCAACGTGCTGCTGGTCGTCGCCGACGACCTCAATACGACGCTCGGCTGCTACGGCGACCCGCTCGCCAAGACGCCGCACCTCGACCGGCTCGCGGCCCGGGGCGTGCGGTTCGACCGGGCCTACTGCGCCTTTCCGCTGTGCGGCCCGAGTCGCAACTCGTTTCTCACCGGCCTCCACCCCAACGCCACCGGGATCCTCGCCAACGCGCAGGTCTTCCGGCAGACGATTCCCGACCATCCGAGCCTTCCGGAGCTCTTCCGACGGCAGGGCGGCTGTGCCGTCCGCGTCGGCAAGCTCTACCACTACAACGTGCCGTCGAGCATCGGCACGGCGGGGCACGACGATCCCGCGTCGTGGGAGGCCGCCTTCAATCCGGCGGGCGTGGACCATCTCGAGGAGGAGCCGCGGATCTTCACGCTCAAGCCGGGGCAGTTCGGCGGCACGCTGAGCTGGCACGCCTCGCCAGCCCCCGACGCCGCCCACACCGACGGGCTGGTGGCGGCGCGGGCGGAGCAGCTGCTTGAGGAGTGCGCCGCCGAGCGGTCGCGGCCGTTCTTCCTGGCCGTCGGGTTCTATCGCCCGCACACGCCCTACGTCGCCCCGCGGACCTACTTCGATCTCTTCCCGGAGGAGGCGATGCCCGTGGTGACCGGCGTGGGCGAAGACCGCGCCGACATTCCTCCGGCCGCGCTCGCGAGCGGCAAGCCGGAGCAGGACGAGATGGACGACGACCTGCGGCGCCGCGCCCGGCAGGCCTATGCCGCGAGCACGAGCTTCCTCGACGCGCAGGTCGGCCGCGTGATCGCGGCGCTCGACCGCCTCGGGCTCGCCGACGACACGATCGTGGTGTTCACGAGCGACCATGGCTACCACCTCGGGGAGCACGGGCTGTGGCAGAAGATGAGCCTGTTCGAGGAGAGCTGCCGTGTGCCGCTGTTCGTCGTCTGGCCCGGCCGGACCCGTCCCGGAGGCGTCGCCACCGCCCCCGTGAGCCACGTCGACCTCTATCCCACGCTCGCCGCCGGCTGCGGGCTCGCCGCGCCGCCGGGCCTGCCGGGGCAGGATCTCGCCCCGCTGCTGGCCGATCCGCAGACGGCGGGCCGCAACTGGGCGGTGACGCAGGTGACGCGGGCGGGGAAGAAGAAGGTCGAGGGCGACGAGCCGTTCTTCGGCTATTCGCTGCGGACGCCCCGCTGGCGCTACACGGAATGGGACGAGGGCCGCCGCGGCCGGGAGCTCTACGACCACGAGGCCGACCCGCGGGAGCTCACGAACCTCGCCGCCGACGCGGCGCACGCGGCCGACGTCGCCGCGCTGTCTCGGCAGCTCCGCGACGCGGTGGCCGGCACGTTTCCCGCGACCGGCGGCACGCCCCCGATCCGCCCTGGAACCTGGCCTCCCGCGCTCGTCGTCCCAGGCGGCGGGCGCTGAGCCCACGCCGGCGCACGCGGGTTGAAAACCCGCGCTACGAGGTGCCGATAACCCGCGCGACGGGATGAATCGGGAACGGCAGGCCCGACGGTCGGGGGAACGCGCAGCCGCCGGTGCACCTTTGCGACTCACGCGTGGCACGGGGTACCACTGGAGCAGGCAGGAGCAAAGTCCGCCGGCGGCGAGCATTTCACCGCGGGCGGGCCGGGGCAGCGGCACGCGGGTTGAAAACTCGCACGACGGTTGGCAACGCCAGCGCCGGCGCACGCGGGTTGAAAACCCGCGCTACGAGGTGCCGATAACC
>JBJTJO010000285.1:0-20077 GCA_046095965.1 Planctomycetaceae bacterium | reverse complement strand
CGTCGCGGCAGGGCTCGCCGTCGAGGATCGCCTGGCGGAAGCCATAGACCCGCTTCCGCTGCTCGTCCATCACCTCGTCGTACTCGAGGAGATTCTTGCGGACCTCGAAGTTCCGCTCCTCGACCTTCGTCTGGGCCCCCTCGACGCGGCGGGTCACCATCCGGCTCTCGATCGCCTCACCCTCCTGCATGCCGAGGCGGGCGAGCACGCTCTTCACCCACTCGCCGGCGAAGATCCGCATCAGGTCGTCCTCGAGCGAGAGGAAGAACCGGCTCGAGCCCGGATCCCCCTGGCGGCCGCAGCGGCCGCGGAGCTGGAGGTCGATGCGGCGGGCCTCGTGCCGCTCCGTGCCGATGATCTGCAGGCCGCCCATGCCGCGGACGGTCTCCCCCTCGGCCTTCATGTTCTCGCGCGTGGCGATCTCGTGGACGAGGGCGTCCCACTCCTCCTTGGGAACGTCGAGCCGGGTCGTGTAGCGGTCCTGGAGTTTCGCCCAGGCGAGCGTGTCGGCGTTGCCGCCGAGGATGATGTCGGTGCCGCGGCCGGCCATGTTCGTGGCGATGGTCACCGCCCCGAGGCGGCCGGCCTGGGCGATGATCTCGGCCTCGCGCTTGTGGTGCTTGGCATTGAGCACCTGGTGATCGACGCCGCGCTTCTCGAGGAGCGCCGAGAGCCGCTCGCTCTTCTCGATCGAGACCGTGCCCACGAGCACGGGCAGGCCCTTGCGCTGGATCTCCCGCACCTTCGCCCGCGACACAGTCTCCGCGTCGCGGCCCCCCTTGGGCTCGAACTCGAGCTCCGCATCGGACTCGCGGACGATCCGGCCGATCTTCCACGATCCGTCGGCCATGGCGAGCGTGTCGAAGCGATGAATCCGCTCCACCTCGTCGGCGACCGCGATCCACTTCTCCCGCTCGGTCATGTAGATCACGTCGGGATGGTTCACCCGCTTCATGCCGCGGTTGGCCGGGATGGCGATGACGTCGAGCTTGTAGATCTTCCAGAACTCGTGGGCCTCGGTCATGGCCGTGCCGGTCATGCCGCCCAGCTTCCGGTAGAGCTTGAAGAAGTTCTGCAGCGTCACGGTGGCGAGCGTCTGCGACTCCTCCTTGACGCGGACGCCTTCCTTGGCCTCGACCGCCTGGTGCAGGCCGTCGGACCACTGCCGCCCCGGCATGAGCCGGCCCGTGAACTCGTCCACGATGATCACCTCGCCGTTCTGCACGACGTAGTTCACGTCGCGCTTGTAGAGGTGGTGCGCCTTGAGGGCGTTGTCGATGAGGTGCGGCCACTCCATGTTGCCGGCGGTGTAGAAGCTCTCCACGCCGGCGAGTTTCTCGGCCGTCCGCACGCCCTCCTCGGTGAGCGCGACCGTGTGCTCCTTTTCCTTGATCTCGAAGTGCCGGTCGGGCACGAGCTGCCGCGCGATCTGGTCGGCGCGGGCGTACTTCGCCACGTCGTCGTGGGCGGGGCCCGAGATGATGAGCGGCGTGCGGGCCTCGTCGACGAGGATGTTGTCCACCTCGTCCACGATCGCAAAGGTGAGCGGCCCCTGGCTCTGCTGCACGTGCTTGGGGAAGCGGTCGTCACCGCGGGCCGCCATCCGCATGTTGTCGCGGAGGTAGTCGAAGCCGAACTCGTTGTTGGTGCCGTAGGTGATGTCGCAGGCATAGGCCTTCTGTCGGTCGCCCGACTCCATGCCCGACTGGATCGCGCCCACCGTCAGGCCCAGTCCCAGGTACAAGGGCCCCATCCACTCCATGTCGCGGCGGGCGAGATAGTCGTTGACCGTGACGACGTGCACGCCCTTGCCCTCGAGGGCGTTCAGGTAGGCCGGCAGCGTGGCCACGAGCGTCTTGCCCTCGCCGGTCACCATCTCGGCGATGGCGCCCGAGTGGAGCACCATGCCGCCGATGAGCTGCACGTCGTAGTGCCGCATGCCGAGGAACCGCACGCCCCCCTCGCGGCAGACGGCGAACGCCTCGACGAGGATGTCGTCGAGCGTCTCTCCGGCGGCGAGGCGGCGGCGAAACTCCTCGGTCTGGCCGCGGAGCTCGGCGTCGGTCATCGCCCGGTACCGCTCCTCGATCGAGTTGATGGCCTCGATCTTCGGCTCGAGCTTCCGCAGGGTGCGGGCGTTTGCGGAGCCGAACAGGCCGGTCAGGCCGCGGGACAGGCGGTCCCCGAACGCGGCGGCGCCGTTCGACACCGCATCCCAGAGCCGTTCGAGGGTTTCCATGAGTCCGTCAGCGAGAAGGGGGAGGGCGCGGCCGGGGGAGAGGCCACCGCGTGGCCGCGGGGCCGCCCGAAACGAGGCGCGACCCACGATTCTCGCGGCGGGGCCGCACGGGGGTCAAGGCGAAGGGCCGTCGGCCGCCGCCTCGACCGGAGACGCCGCGCGTGCGACCAGTGTATCTTTGGCTTCCGCGAGGAGGTGGTGCCATGGCATCAACGGCGGACAAGCGGCGGGCATTGGCCGCCCTGGTGGCGGAGCGCGACGGCCGCGGGCGGACGGGCCGGCTCCTGCGCCGGGCAGCGGCGGCGGTCGTCCTGGTGCTCCTCGTGGCGCTCACCGGCCTCTGGGCCCTCGGATTCTTCTCGCAGCCCCGGGCCCTGGCCGAGGTGAGGCAACTCGTCGATCAGCAGGTGGCCGAGTACGGCCGCGTTGCCCGCGGCGAGGTGCCCTACGAGTCGGCCCCGAGTTCCGCCGCGCTGTGGGAGCGGATGCGGGACCTGCCTCCCACCGACCGCGAGCGGGCGACGCCCGAGATGGGGCGGCTGTTCGCCGCCCGCGAACGGGCCGAGTTGGGCTCCTACTTCGCCCTGCCGCCGGAGCAGCGTGAGGCGGAACTCGATCGCCGGCTCAAGGCCGAGGCCGAGCGCCGCGCGAAATGGCAGGCCGAGCGGGAGAAGCGGGAGCAGGAGCGGGCCGCGCGGGGTGATCAGGCGGGCCCGCGCGTCGCTCCGGTGGCGGGCAACGGCGGAGCCGGTGGCACGCCGGGCGGTGGCCCGCGCGGCGGCACGGAGGAGTCCCGGCTCCAGCGCGGCAAGCAGCGGATCGACCGCACGAGTCCCGACGAGCGGGCGCAGCAGGCGGAATACCGCCGGGCGATCGAGGCGCGGCGGACCCAGCTGGGCCTGCCGGCCGGGGGTGGCGGTCGCCGGGGTGGCTGACGCCAGAGCACGATGACGACTCCCGCCGTGCCCCGCCCGCGCCGGCCGGCCACCGGCAGCCTGCTGTTCCTCGGCACGGGAACGAGCGTGGGCGTGCCGATGGTGGGGTGCGCCTGCACCGCCTGCACGAGCGCCGACCCGCGGGACCGGCGCACGCGGACGAGCGTGGCCGTGGGCCTGCCCGGGGGCACGCTCCTCATCGACACGACGCCCGACCTGCGGAGCCAGTTGCTGCGCGAGGGCATCGGCACGGTGGATGCGGTGCTCTACACCCACGATCACGTGGATCATGTCTATGGCCTCGACGACCTCCGGCCGCTGTGCTTCCTCGCCAAGCGGAAATTGCCGCTGTATTGCGAGGAACGGGTCGAGTGGCGCATCCGTCGGGCCTTCGACTACGCGTTCGAGGAGGCGCCGCCGGCCGGTGGGGGAGTGCCCGACGTGTTTTTCGAGCGGATCACGACCGAGCCCTTCGAACTCCTCGGGGCCCGGATCGTGCCGCTGCGGCTCCGGCACGGGCCGTGGATGGTGCTCGGGTTCCGGATCGGCGACCTCGCCTACTGCACCGACACCAACGGCATCCCGGACGAGACCTGGCCGCTGCTCGAGGGCGTCGAGACGCTGGTGCTCGACGGTCTCAGGCCCCGCAAGCATCCCACGCACTTCTCGATCGACGAGGCGGTGGCGACCGCCCGGCGGGTCGCGGCCCGCCGCACCCTGCTCGTGCACATGTCGCACGACGTCGTGCACGCGGATGTGGCCGACCGCTTGCCGACGGGAGTCGAACTGGCCTACGACGGCCTCGAGGTGCCGCTGGCGTGACGGCGCCGCGGCGGTGGTCGGCAGCCCGTGCCGGATCGCCGTCGCGACCGCGCGAGCCGAGTCACTCGGCGGCGCCGGCCTTCGCGCGGGCGACGAGGAACTCCACGAGGGGCTCACAGCGGAAGAAGCCCTCCCAGTGGTTGTGGCCCTGGCCCGGCGCGACGATCAGGTTCACGAGATCCCCCTTGCCGGCGGCCTCGTAGCGACGCTTCAGTTCCGCCGAGTTGGGGCCGATGGGCACGAGCGTGTCGGCATCCCCGTGGATGATGCAGACGGGCACGTCCGCCCGCGCGGCGGCTTCGATCCGCTCCACCGGGCAGAACTCTCCGGCGCGGGCGGCGAGTTCCTCGGGGGAGAGGCCGTAGGCCGGGGCGGCCTTGCCGATGCCCGGATAGCTCCGCCAGTCGAAGACGGGATAGATGCCGCCGAGGCCGGCCGTGCATTCGGGATGCGCGGCGGCCCAGGCGGCTGCGGCGAGCCCACCGCGGCTGCGGCCGAGCAGGGCGGGCTTCTTCGCGAACCCGCGCCGCACGAGTTCCGCGTGGAGCGCCTCGACGGCCCGCACGTGCTCGGGGCTGCCGTAGGACTCGCCGGTGTCGATGCCGGCCACCGCGACACCCGCGCTCGTGAAGCGTTCGTGCATCCAGCGCTCGTGGCCGTCGGGCAGACCAGGCAGCGTCGGCGCGTAGAGGATCCAGGGCTTCGGTCCGGCCCCCGGGGCTGCGGCCGCGGCCGGCGTGAAGAGGAAGGCCGTGCGGTCGCCGACGGCGAACACCTCGCCGGGCAGGATCAGGTTCTTCCGCGGCTCCGCGGCCGGGGCCGCCGTGGCGAGCGCGGCGACGCACGCGACGACGGACCGGGCGATGGGCAGGGCAGCGATCCGACGGACGGGTTGCATGGTCATTCCTCGGCGCGGGGTTGATCAGGGGACGGTGTTCGAGCGGGCGACGAACGCGGCGAGCAGACGCGTGGCGGCACCGGAGTCGATCGCGTGCTCGGCAAGCGCGCGAGACGCGGCAGGATCGCCGCCGCGGCCCGCGGCCCAGAGCACGGCGGCGGCGTTGAGCACCACCACGTCACGCCGCGGCCCAGGCTCGCCGGCGAGCACGCCGCGGATCGCCGTGGCGCTCGACTCGGGACCGTCCACCTCGAGATCCGCGAGCCGCGCCGGGGGCAGGGTCACGAGGCCGAAGTCCTTGGGCGTCCAGCGGAAGCGGCGCACGCCCGCGGCCGAGACGTCGATCACGTCGGTCGGCCCGAACAGGCTCACCTCGTCGAACACCCGCTCATCCGCGCCGAGGTGGCCCGTGACGACGAGCGCCCGCCGCGCGCCGAGCAGCCGTGCGGCCTCGGCCACCGGCTCGCGGGCCGCGGCCCGGCCGACGCCGATCACCTGCACGCCGGCGCCCGCCGGGTTGCACAGCGGCCCCACGAGGTTGAACACCGTGGGCCGGCCGAGCGCCCGCCGCAGCGGGCCGACCCGGGCCATCGCCGGGTGGTGGGTCGGCGCGAGGCAGAAGCAGATGCCGAGGTCGCGAAGGCAGGCCGCGGCCACCGCGGCGGGCGCGTCGATCCGCACGCCGAGCCGCTCGAGGACGTCGGCCGAGCCGGTGCGGCTCGACACCGCACGGTTGCCGTGCTTCGCCACGGGCTGGCCCGCCGCGGCCACGACGAGCGCCGCCGCGGTCGAGACGTTGAACGAGCCCGACCCGTCGCCGCCGGTGCCGCACGTGTCGGCGACCGGGCTCTGCGGCGGGGCCGGCAGCCGGAGCATGCGGTCGCGGAGCGCGGCCGCCACGCCCGCGACCTCGGCCGCCGTCTCGCCGGAGTCGGCGAGGGTGACGAGCCAGCGCCCGAAGGCGTCGAGGGGCACGGTCCCGGCGAGCACGCCCTCGACGAGGCGCCGGACGTCGTCGGGGTCGGCCCGGCGTCCACCCCGCAGGTCCGCGGCAAGCCTGTCGGCGTCCGGCGGTGTCGCGTCGCCCGGTTGCCCGGTGGTGTCCGCGCCCTTCGTCATGCGTCGCCCGCCGCCGCCCGGCGCGGCGGCCCTCCCAGGACCGGTGTTTCGGATAGGATTCCGCCTCGTCGGCGATTCGACAGCCTACACCGCCGCCGACCGGCCCATCCCCCGGGACCACCATCCGCGTGTCGCTGCCCACCACGCCCCGCAAGGTGATCATCGACGCCGACCCCGGCGTTGACGACGCGGTCGCGCTGGCGATTGCCCTGTTCGACCCGCGGCTGGAGGTGCTGGCAGTCACCGCCGTCGGCGGCAACGTGGCCCCCGGGCAGGCCACGGCCAACATCCAGGCGATCGTGGCCTCGCTCGACCCGCCCCGGCTTCCGCGCCTGGGCATCGCGGCCGACGACGTCGCCCTGCCGGCGCGGCCCTACAGCGTCCACGGCGCCGACGGCCTCGGCGGCGTGGAACTCCCCCGCGTGCCGCTCCACGGCGGGCACCTCTCGGAGAAGGTGATCTGGGAGTGCCTCAAGGCGCACCCGCGGGAGATCACGATCCTGGCACTGGGGCCGCTCACGAACGTCTCGCGGGTGCTCGCCCGTGACCCGTCGGTCGCGGAGCTGATCGGCGACCTCGTGATCTGCGGCGGCACGCTCCACGCGGGCGGCAACGCCACCGCCACGGCCGACTTCAACTTCTACTGCGATCCCGCCGCCGCCCGGCACGTGATCCGCGAGCCGCTCACCAAGACGCTCGTGCCGCTGGAGACGACCGGTCAGGTGCATCTCGGGTTCGATCTCCTCGACCAGCTGCCCGACGAATCGTCCCGCGCCGGCCAGCTCGTGCGTGGCATGCTGGCGCATGCCTTCCGTGCGCAGCGGCAGATCCTCGGCAGCGAGGGGATTCACCTCCACGACGTGGTGGCCCTCGTGGCGGCGACGAACCCGGAGCTGTTCGAGCGGACGAGCGTGGCCGCCGACGTGGAGGTGATGGGGGAGCTCACGGCCGGCATGCTCGTCGTCGATCGCCGTCAGATCCGCCGCGGCCGCCCGAATGCCGACGTGTTGTCAGCCTGCGACGCCGCCGCGGTGCAGGACTGCATCCTCCGTGGCCTCGCCACAGCGGCCGAGGCCACGTGAGAAGCAACGGCGGGATGAGGCGTGCCTCTCCTCCGGCCGCCGCGTCGGCCCCGGCGGGACATGCGAGATGCCCCCGTTCCTGGTGAGAACGGCGTCATCGAGTTCCGCGTCCTGTTCCTCCTCGATCATGCTTTGGGGGACAGTGCGACAGAGGCCCCAAGGATCAAGGGGCGGTGGAGCTCACCCTGGCACACACGCCTCCTCACCGACCGGTCGTCAACCGTCACGGGCCTGCGAACATACCGATGACCGTTCGATGCTTCCCTGGCTGTCAAACTGCCGCTGGCCCACAGCCGCCCGACAGCGGATGGAGACGAGAGGCCGCCCTGATCTTCGGCACGACGAGCTGGTTCAACAACCCGAATGTGGTTCGAATGAGGGAAGGGAAGCCGTCCGTCGGCCTCGACGGCCGCTAGCCGCCGGGAGGGCGTCACTCCTCGAAGCTGGCGCGGCTGGCGACCGTGATCCGCAGCGGCAGCCGCCGGCGGTCGCGGAAGATGACGAGTTCCACGGTGCTGTCGGCCGGCGTGGTGCTCACGAGGCTCATGAGGTGGTCGTCGTCCTGGACGGCGCGGCCATCGAACTCGAGCACCACGTCGTCGCGTCGCATGCCGGCCACGGCGGCCGGTGACTCGGCCGTGACCTCGTCGATCCGGGCGCCCACGCGCCGTACCATGCCCAGCCGCTGGGCCTCCGCCTGGGTGAAGTCGCGGTCGAGCGACACGCCGAGGTAGCCCCGGGCCACGGAGCCGCGCTCGACGAGTTGGCGGGCCACGAACCGCACCATGCCGACGGGGATCGCGAACCCCAGCCCCTCGAAGCCGCCCGAGTTGCTGGCGATGCAGGTATTGATGCCCACGACCTCGCCCCGCAGGTTGACGAGCGGACCGCCACTGTTTCCCGGGTTGATCGCCGCGTCGGACTGGATGAAGTCCTGGAACTTCACGACCCCCTCGCCGAGTTCCAGGTCGCGGCGGCCGGTGGCCGAGACGATGCCCAGCGTGAGCGAGTGGGCGAGGCCGAATGGGCTGCCGATGGCCAGGACCGTGTCGCCGATCTCGACGCCCGTGTCAGCCAGCCGTGCGGTCACGAGATCCGGCGCCTCGATCTCCATCACCGCGAGGTCGGTGCCGGCGTCGGACCAGAGGCGGCGCGGGTGAAGCTCACGGTCGTCATCGAGCCGGATCACGATCGTGTCGAGCGGCGCGCGGTCCACGACGTGGCGGTTGGTGAGCACGACCGTCCGGCCCGCGATCTCGGTGATCACGCCGGACCCGGCCTCCTCCTCG
Source organism: Planctomycetaceae bacterium (assembly GCA_046095965.1). Classification (GTDB taxonomy): domain Bacteria; phylum Planctomycetota; class Planctomycetia; order Pirellulales; family UBA1268; genus QWPN01. Next base: position 11,693 of record JBJTJO010000285.1, on the reverse strand, counting down.
GTGGCCTTGCCGCCGCGCGGCCGGAGCGCCGGCTTGCGGGCGTCGATGTGGACCACGGCCGGCTGCAGCAGCCGGGCCAGCCGCCGCAGTTGCCGCGACTGCTGCTCGAGGTGCTCGGCGTCGCGGGCGGCTTCCTGGTAGAGCCTGTCGCGCTCGGCCGCCGTGAGCCGGGCGGGCCGCATGGGGTCCACGCGGCCCTCGGCCGCCGACGCCTCGATCGGGGCGAGCGGGACAGTGCCCTCGTCGGCCCGCGGCGCGGCCGTGACCATGGCGACGCAGGCTGCGGCCAGCCGGGAGACGAGGCGCGAGGGGGCTGGCATGGACTCGCTTTCGGGGGCGGCCAGTCCGGGCGGGACGGGCCGTCACCACAGCATAGCACCCGTGCCGGGACCGAGGGCCGCTCAGTCGAAGTCGCCCCCGACCGCCTCCTCGCTCCGCTCCAGGGCCGACTCGCGCAGGCTCTCGGCCGAGGCGCCCGACCGCTCCAGCTCCCGCTGGCAGTCGATGCACATCGTCGCGTAGGGCAGGGCGTGGAGCCTCGCCATCGGGATCTTCCCGTTGCAGACCTCGCAGAGTCCGTACGAGCCCGCCTTCATGCGATCGAGCGCATTCTCGATGCCGGCCAGCTCCCGGCTCTCCACCTCCGCGAGCTGCGAGTTGATCTCGTCCTGCGCGGAGTCGTAGGCGGCGTCGATCACGTCGCCTGGAGACTCGCTCCGCAGTTCCCTGAGCAGCGTGAGGTCGCCCGCGAGCGCCGCGCGCAGGGCGTCACGCCGCCGCACGAGGATCGCATGGAGGTTGAGCAGTGAATCTTTGCGTGCCATGGTTGCCGCTCCCTGGTGTGACCGCGCGGCGCGTGTCGGGACGGACCGCACCGCGACGAATCCTACGGAGCCGATGGGAAAATGGTTCGCGCCGGTAAAATCGGCGGGATCGGCGGCCGGAATGCAGCGAAACCGGCACACGACACGTGGCGGGGACCGGGCTGACTTTCAGGGGGGGCTGCGGCCCGCGGAGCCCGCCGGGCCGGCCGCGGGGCGAGCGGGATCGCCCGCCGGAACCGGCTCATGGCACGTCGCCCGCGGACCGGAAGCACCACACGCGGCCGTCGTCGGAGGCGAGGACGACACGGCCCGCGGCCACCGCCGCGCCGCCGCCGAAGCCGCCGCCCGCCTCGAACTCCCAGGCCGGCTCGCCGGTGTTCGCGTCGAGCGCGGCGATCCGGCCGGATGCGTCGGCGACGATCGCCACCAGTCGCGCCGCGGCGGCGGGCGGGCCGGCCGTTGGCGTCGCGGCCGCACCACCGCCGGCCCTCACCACCGTCGGCGAGGCGTCCACGCGGCCCCGCATCGGCCGGCGCCAGGCCCGCGCGCCGTCGGCGAGCGCGAACGCCTCGACGGCCCGGCCTCGGGAGCCGACGATCGCGAGGCCGTCGGCAAGCGCCGCGCTCGAGCGGTACGACTGTCCCCCCGCTGCCGCGCGCGCCTGCCAGGCGACGGCCGGCTTCGCGACGTCGATCGCGAAGAACGTGCCCCCCTCCGTGCCAAAGAGCGCGAGGGATCCGACGGCCGCCGGTGTCGTGCCGGTCGGGCCGTCGATCGGGACGGCCGCGGTCTCGGTGCCCGTGTCGGCGTCCACCACGTGGAGCCGGCCGTCGCATCCGGCGATGAGCACGCGGTCGCCCGCGTCGGTTCGCACCACGGTGGGGGCACAGCGGATCTGGTCGGCGATCGTGAACGTCCAGGCGACGGTTCCCGTCGCGAGATCGAGGCAGGTGAGGGAGGCATCCTGCGAGCCGACGAGCAGCCGCGCCCCGGCCGCGCGTGGCAGGATCGTGGGGCCGCCCGAGATCTCCCCCTCGGTCTCGTGCTCCCAGTGGACCGCGCCCGTGTCGCGGTCGAACGCCCGCACGACCCCCGCGTCATCCCCGACGACCACGAGCGGCACCGCCGGATCAGTGGACACGGCCGCCGCGGCGGGAAAGCCCGCAGCCTCGGCCTTGAACGACCACCGGGTCGCGCCCGTGTCGAGCGCCAGCGCATGGAACGTGCCGTCGAGGTCGCCGACATACACGGTGCCGGCGGCGATCACGGGCGCGGCGCCGAACGCCGCCTTCTCGAAGTCGCGCCGCCAGGCCTCGGCCAGCGGCAGCCGCAGTTCCGCGGCGGATCGGCCCGTGCCGGCGAGGCAGCCACGGGCGAGAGGCCAGGCGTCGGCCGGGGCCGCCGCGGGGGGCGGCGGTTCGGCCGCGCGCGCGCGGGGCGCGAGCGCGACCACGACAGCGACCACGACAGTGACGACGACGAGGCGGAGTCCTCTCATCGGCAGGCCTCGTAAAGCGCGGTGAGGTCGGCGGCTCCCGCCGGCCGCGGGTTGAAGCCGGCGGTCCACTGGGCCGCGGCCGCGATGGCGAGGGTCGCCACGTCGGGTGCGACCACGCCGAGGGTCGTCAGCGACGGCGCGAGCCCGGCGGTGGCGATCAGGTCGGCGATCCAGGCAGCCAGGCGGTCGCCGGCCGCTGCCGGTGCGGACTCGATGCCGACGTCGCCGAGGAGTTCGGCGTACCGTTCACCGCAGGCCGCGCCGTTGAAACGCACGACGTGGGGCAGCACGAGGCCCACCGCCTGGCCGTGGACGACATGGTGCGCGGCGGTGAGCGGGTTGGCCAGCGCATGGGCGGCGCCGAGCATCGCGTTCTCGATCGCCAAGCCGGCGAGGGCCGCCCCGAACTGCACGGCCGAGCGGGCCCCGATCGTGCCGCCGCCGTTGACGAGGATCAGCGGCAGGTTCGCGGCGAGCAGCCGCCATGCCTCCCGCGAGAACACCCGCGAGGCGGGCGTCGCCGCGCGGCTGACGTGGCTCTCGACGGCGTGGGACAGGGCGTCGATGCCGGTGAGGGCCGCGAGCGAGAGCGGCTGCGTGAGCGTCAGGTTGACGTCGAGGATCGCCGTGCGGAACGCGGCCCGTGGGTCACCGCAGGCCATCTTCAGCCCCGTGGCGTCGTCCGTGACGAGCGCGAACGACTGCGTCTCGCTGCCGGTGCCCGCGGTGGTGGGCACGGCGATCGACGGGAGCATCGGCCCGGTCGCGGTGCCGCGGCCCCGGTAGTCGCGCATCCGGCCGCCGCAGGAGACGAGGAAGTTGATCCCCTTCGCGCAGTCCATCGAGCTGCCGCCACCGACGCCGACGAGAAGGTCGGGGCGGAAGTCGCGGGCCACGGCGGCACCGGCCGCGACCTGCGCCTCGGTGGGGTTCTCCCCGAAGGCCGAGAAGAGCGCCGTCGCCAGTCCGGCCTCCTCGAGCGCCTCGATGCCCGCCGCGGCGTGGCCGGCATCGACGATGCCGGGATCGCTCGCCACGAGCACGCGCGTGCCGCCGAGTTCGCGGGCCAGCCCGCCGAGCCGGGTGATCCCGGCGGGCTCCACGACGAGCCGCGGTCCGGGCCGCCACTCGAACTCCGCCGGCAGATCCCAGGTCGCTCCGGGCATCGCGGTCTCCCTCACGTCGCCCCACGAACGGGCTGCAACGCGGCGCGGGAAGCCCGGCCGTCGCCGATCTGCAGCGCCCGCGAGCGATAGAGGAAGTCGATGATGTTGCCCTCGTGGGGCTGGAGCCAGTCGAGCCTGGTGGTCGGGATCGGCCCGAGATTGAGACGATCGACGTGGGTGCAGTCGGCGAGCCGGCGGCGGAACGACTCGTCCTCCGTGAGCGCCGTGCAGACGAGCGTGGGGCCGATCCGCTGGAGCATCCGCTCCTCCGGGCACTCGACCACGCTCACGAACGGGAACATGTACTCCGCCTTCGCGATCTCGGGCTCGGGGCTCGTGCAGTGGACGACCACGGGCCGCAGCCAGCCGCAGCGCTCGCCCTCGACGAGCCGATCGCCATGCGCTGCGGTCGCGTGCGCGACGCCGGGCGTCTTCAGCCCCGCCTCGATCTGCCCCCAGATCGCCTTGGCGGCGCCGGGGATCGTGAACGCCGCGAGCTTCGCCTCGGGATCGTCGGGAGGCTTCACCTCGATCGGCCCGAGCCGCGCGGCGAGCGCCTCGGCGATCGCCTTCGTGTGGCGGCTGGCCCAGATGGCCGACGCGTTGATGCAGCCGCGGCCGCTGTTGAGGGCCACGCTCTCGCACATGAGGTCGAGGTGCCGCTCCCAGTCGTCCACGCAGTCGTCGCCGAGGATGATCTTGGAGAACCCGGGGCCGTGCACCTGCACGCCGGGATTGCCGCGATACTGCTCCACCGTCTTCGCGCTGCCGAAGATCATGCTTCGCCGACAGCCGGCGAGGATGCCGGCGCCGACGTCGGTGGCCCCGGGGTAGAGCCCGATCGCCTCGGCCGGGATGCCCGCCTCCACCATCGCGGCCGCCATGCGGTAGGGCGTCCAGGGCTCCTGGCTGCCGGGCTTCATCACGAGGCCCACGCCGAGTGCGATCACCGGCAGCCAGAGCGTGTGCACGCCGGGCGAGTTCGAGGGGAGCACGAGGCCGAGCACGGGCGACTGCGCCTGGTAGCTCACCGTCACGCCGCGATCCTCGACGCCGTAGCCGTCCCACAGCACGCGCGTGTCGAGGCCGCGCGACAGGGCATCGAGGATCCGGTCCATGTTCGAGAGCACGAACATGTTCTTCTGCATGTTGGCCCGGCAGAGGCTCTCGGGCAGCCCCGTCGTGGCCGACTGCTGCTTCACGAAATCGTCGGGCGACTGCTTCGTGTCGCCGACGGTCACCGTGCCGTTCGCGTAGAGGTTGCCCGCGGTCTGCAGCCGCTCGACGACGTCCTCGGGATCGAGCGCCAGCAGCGCGGCCCGGGCCCGGTCTGCCTTCTGCAGATCGCGGCCCAGGATCGCCCCGCCCACCTGGCTCACCTCGGCGACGGCCGCGCCGGTGAGAAAATGCACGAGCGTCTCGCGCTCGAGCGACTCGTAGGGTGTGCCGAACCGCCAGGCGGGGAGATGCATGGGTGGGTGCTCAGACTTTGGTGAGGGATGCCACAAGGATACCAACTTGCCCAACGCGGCTCGGGGCTGCCCACACCCTCTCTCGGGACTTTCGCCTCGGCCGTCCGGGCCTCGGCTCTCTGCATGTCCGCTGCGCTTCGCCATCCTGGCTCCGCTTGCTCCCATAGCCCCGCTCGAGGGGATGGTCAGCCCCGAGCCTTCCTCCATCCAGCGGTGAGGCTCGGGGTTGTCCCTGCCGTTGAGACGGCGTTGCTGACCAGCGGAGCCATGGATGGCGGAGCGCAGGCAGCATCGAGCGAGTGGAGCCCAGGATGGGCGTAGCGAGCGTCCGGCGAGACGGTCAGGGCAACTCCGAGCCGGTTGGGCGAGTAACGGCCAGTCAATACACGCCGACCGTCGTGCTGGCTGCGAGCGCGCGGAAGGGGCGGACGCCGCTGATGCCGTCCCAGGGGTACTTGGCGTAGGGCAACTCGCGTTCGCCCTCGTCCCGCTCCAGGAAGCCCGGGATGAAGGTTTCCTTCGTGAGCGTCGTGAGGCGGACTCGGCCGGTGCCGCCGTAGGGGACGAGCTCGTCGGGATGGTCGAAGTCCACCACCTCGATGACGGCGCGGGGCTGCGGGGCGTAGTAGGCGATCGTGTAGCCGTCGGCGGGAATGACCGGGCGGCTCGCGGCCAGGCCCATGAGCGTGTTGCCGTAGGTGGGCGTCATGAAGGCGCCGTCGAGGAGCTCCTCGACGGCGAAGCGGGTCCACTGCGGCGTGAACTCGGTGCCGCCGGAGAAGATGCCGGTGATGCCCGCCTTGCGGATCGTCGTGCCTTTCTTCTCGAGGGCGAGGGCGAGGGCTTCGAGGAGCTTGGGCGTCGTGAACATGCAGCGGACATCGTGGCCGGCCTCGAGGATCGTGATCGCCTGGTCGATGCAGTGCTGCTTGTAGGCTTCGAGGTGCTCCATCCAGCCCTTCTGGATGAGCTTGATCACCCAGCGGGGGTCGAGGTCCACGCAGAAGCAGATGCCGCCGCGGTACTGTGCGAGGTGCTCGATCGAGAGCCGCAGCCGCCGCGGGCCCGAGGGGCCGAGCATCAGCCAGTTGGCCCCCGTGGGGAAGAACTCCTCGGGGAGCGTGTCGCTGAACATCTCGTAGTCGGTGCGGAAGTCGCGGGAGTTGTAGCGCGACTTCGGCGTACCCGTCGTGCCGCCGGTCTCGAACACGTAGGCCGGCTGGTCGGCCAGGCCCTTGGGCACCCAGCGGCGCACCGGGCCGCCACGGAGCCACTCGTCCTCGAAGGGCGGAAACTTCTTCAGGTCCGCGAACGACCTGACGTCCTGCAGCGGATCGAAGGGGAGGGTCTTCGCATACTCGAGCCAGAACGGGCAGCCGGTGGACTCGTGGAAGTGCCAGGCGACCGTCTCGACGACGTGGGCATCGAGTGCGGCGCGGGCCGCCACCACGGCGGCGTCGGTCGCGACCTCGAAGGCGGGCGGCCTGCCGGTCGATGCTGATCCGGCGGAATCGGCAGTGGACGACATGCCGGTGTTGTAGCCGGGCGACGGCGTCGCGGGGAGATGCGTCCCTCCGCCCCGGGCGGCGTCAGCCCTCGGCGGGGGGCAGCGGGGCCCCGAGCTGGGCGAACAGCTGCAGGACGCCGTTGAAATGTGCCAGCCTGGGCCCGTGGCGGTCGATGAACTCGCCGAGGGCGTATTCGCTGTCGGCGAAGTCGTCGGCGTTGTCCGCCGCCTCGCGGGCGAGGCCGGCGAGGAACTCGGTGTGCACCTTCGAGAGCGACTCGGCGGCCCGGCGACAGGAGGCGGCCAGTTGTGGGTTCGCCTCCTTCCAGGCCTTCAGTTCGGCGTTCCGCTGCCGCTGCTGCAGGGAGACCTGCTCGAGGAGCGCGGCGAGCAGGTCGGCAGAACGCTGCTGCTGCACGGCGATGTCGCGGAGCAGGCGGTTGGTCTCCGCGAGGTCGCCGGTGGCCGGAGCCTGCGGGCCGCCGGCGATGGTGGCGGCGGAGATGTCAACCTGCGTGAACAGCGGGACGTCGCTCATGGGATCCTGGCGTGGGCGAATCGGATCACGAATCGCGTTCTATCGTAAGCGGGAATCGCGGCGGGTTCCACGATCCGTCCCGGCGGCGCATCCGGCGCGACCGTCTCAGGCGGAACGACCCGCACCCCGGGTCCGCACGGTGCACGCGGCGGAACGGCGGCCGCCGGGCCCTCGCTCAAGTGGGCCGCGCGGACGCCCGATGGATGGATCGCGGAGGCAGAGGGAGGGGGCATGGAGCAGCGGACGAACACCGGGGCCGACGCCGTCGCCTTCGGATTTCTCACGGTCGTCGAGTCGGCGGCCCACGGCATGTTCGGCGGCTACCTCGTCGTTGACGCGGCGGGCCGGCCGCTCGAATTCCATTGCACGGCGCCGGTGAAGGTGTCGCGGGCGCAGGCCATTCTCTACGGGCCAACGCTGCACGGGCACCTCCACGGCCGGCAGATCGGCGGGGCACTGCTCGCCGAGGGGGCCGTGGCGCCGGTGGTCGTGCTCACGGACCAGGAGCCGATGCTCCACGTCCGGCCGCACACGAGCCTGCCGGTCGCGCTCGTGCGCCGCGCCGACGCCCCGGGGGACCCGGGGGGCATCACCGTGGGGTCGGTGCACGTCGGCCCGGCCGGCGGCGACCCCGCGCGGCAGGAGTCGATCGCGGGGCGCCTCGCGGAACTCGGCGCCGCGGTCGATCTCTGCGAGCCGTTCGAGCGGATCCGGGCGGCGATCGACGAGGCGCAGCGGCACTGAGCCGCCGCGACGAGGCCGCGCACACCCCGGAGTGAGATCATGGGCGACCGCGCGGAGCCGGGCGAGACAGCGGTGGCGGTCCGGTCGGTGTGGCACGACACGCTCGCACTGCCCCCTGTCGCCGTGCGCGCGGTCGGCTGCACGGCACCGGAGCGGCCGCCCGTGCTGCGGCTTCCGGTGGCGATGGCGCGGGCGGTCGCGGTTCGCATCGACCTGCTCGACGCCCCGCCGCCGGTGCAACGCTACCGGTTCACGCCGTCCGTGACGCCGCCGCCCGCGGCTCCGGAAGCGGCCGGCCGCGCCCCGGCGACGGCTGCCGCGACACCCGGCGGCGCGGCGGGGCCCGCGGGCCCCGAGGCGGTGGCCCTGCGCCGCGCCCGGATCGCGCCGCCGCGCGACGTCGTCAAGCTCGAGGAACGGTTCTTCTATCTCCTCCAGCCCGACCTCGAGACCGCGCTGCGTGCCGGCCGGCTCTCGTTCCCCCGACCACCGTTCCCGTTCCAGTTCGAGGGCATGGCCTTCCTCCTGCCGCGGCACGGCGCCGTGCTCGCCGACGAGATGGGCCTCGGCAAGTCGATGCAGGCCATCTCGTCGATCCGGCTGCTCGTGCGGTCGGGCGAGGCGCGGCGGGTGCTCGTGGTGTGTCCCAAGGGGCTGGTCTCGAACTGGACGCGCGAGCTCGCCGACTGGGCCCCGGAACTCGTCACGGCCGTCGTCGAGGGGGATCCGGCCCGCCGCCGGTGGGCGTGGAGCCTGCCCGACGTGCCGGTGAAGGTGGCCAACTACGAGGTGCTCGTCCGCGACCAGGCGCTCGTGTCCGAGCTCGGCCTGTCGTTCGACCTCGTCGTGCACGCCGTGGCGCAGCGGATCAAGAATGGCGAGTGCCAGACGGACCGGGCGGTGTGCCCGGTCCCGCGCCGCCGCGGCTGGGCCCTCACCGGCACGCCGATCGAGAATGGCACCGACGACCTCCTCGGGATCTTCGAATTCGTCGCCCCGGGCCACCTCGACCGGCGGATGACCCCGCGGGCCCTCGGCGCCGCCGTCTCCGACCACATCCTCCGTCGCACGAAGGAGAAGGTGCTGACCGACATGCCGCCGCGGCTCAACCGCGACGCCCGGATCGAGCTCGGGCCGGAGCAGCGGGAGACCTACCGGCTGGCGGAGGAGGAGGGGGTGCTGCGGCTCTCCGGGCTCGGGCGGGAGGCGACGATCCAGCACGTCTTCGAGCTCGTGCTCCGGCTCAAGCAGATCTGCAACTTCGACACTGCCACCGGCGAGAGCGCGAAGCTCGACTGCCTCGCCGCGGAGCTCGAGGAGGTGCGGGCCAGCGGCCGCAAGGCGCTCGTGTTCAGCCAGTGGGTGGAGACGCTCGGCCGCCTGCGGGAGAAGCTCTCCCGGTTCGGGGCCCTCGAGTACCACGGCGGGATGTCCACGCAGGCCCGCGACGAGGTGATCCGGCGGTTCAAGCAGGACTCCCGCCACTCCGTGCTTCTGCTCTCCTACGGCGCGGGGGCGGTGGGGCTCAACCTCCAGTTCTCGCAGTACGTGTTCCTGTTCGACCGCTGGTGGAACCCGGCCGTCGAGGACCAGGCCATCAACCGCGCGCACCGCATCGGTGCGGCGGGGGCGGTGACCGTCACGCGGTTCCTCGCGCACGACACGATCGAGGAGCGGATCGACGAGGTGCTGCGGCGCAAGCGCGACCTGTCGGACGCGGTCCTCTCGCAGGCCGAGGCACCCGCGGGAGCGGGCCTGACGGCGGAGGACTTGTTCTCGCTGTTTTCCCTGCGGCCTCCCGCACGAACGCAGACGCCGGAAGCCCGGGCCGCCTGAAGGCCTGCGGGCAGGGCTGTCCGCCACCGGCACGTTGACCGCGGGGGACGGCGCGGTTCAATCGAATGGTCGGCCCGCTGCCCCGTGCCGCCCCCCGCGTCGCCATGCCCTCCGTGTACGACTACGACGTGATCGTCATCGGCGCCGGCCACGCCGGCGTGGAGGCGGCCTGCGCGGCGGCCCGGCTCGGCGCCCGCACGGCCCTGCTCACGACCAACTGCGACACGGTCGGGCAGATGAGCTGCAATCCCGCGATCGGCGGCGTGGGCAAGGCGCAGCTCGTCCGCGAGGTCGATGCGCTCGGCGGCGTGATGGGCCGGGCGATCGACGCCACCGGCATCCAGTTCCGGGTGCTCAACCGCTCCAAGGGGCCGGCGATGCACGGGCCCCGCGCGCAGGCCGACAAGCGGCTCTACCAGATGGAGGTCAAGCGGCTCGTCGAGGAGACGCCGCACCTCCACCTGCGGCAGGAGACCGTCGAGGATCTCGTCGTCGAGGCGGGCGTCGGCGGGGATGCGGCCGGCGTCGGGCCTGAGTGGCGGATCACGGGCGTTCGTGTCCGCGGCGACGCCGAGTATCGCGCGGCGGCGGTGGTGCTCACGACCGGCACCTTCCTCCAGGCGGTCATGCCCACGGGGGAGGCAACGACGGCCGGCGGCCGGGCGGGGGAGGGCACGACGTCGGGCATCTCCCGCGCGCTCGCCCGGCTCGGCTTCGTGATGGACCGGTTCAAGACGGGCACGCCCTGCCGGCTCGCGACCGCGGGCATCGACTTCGCGCGGCTCGACGAGCAGCCCGGCGATCCCGAGCCGCAGCCGTTTTCCTTTCTCACCGGACGGATCGATCGCGAGCAGGTGCCGTGCTGGATCACGCGCACGAGCCCGGAGATCCACGACCTCATCCGGGCCAACCTCCACCGCGCCCCGATGTTCACCGGTCAGATCGCCTCCCGCGGCCCCCGCTACTGCCCGAGCATCGAGGACAAGGTGGTCCGCTTCGCCGACCGGGAGAGCCACCAGCTGTTCCTCGAGCCCGAGGGGCGCCGGACCCGCGAGATCTACGTCAACGGGATCTCCACGAGCCTGCCCCGCGACGTGCAGGACGCGATGATCCGCATGGTGCCGGGGCTCGAGCGGGCGGTGATCATGCGCTACGGCTACGCGGTGGAATACGACTACTGCCCGCCCGACCAGCTCGCCGCGACGCTCGAGAGCAAGCGGGTGCGCGGGCTGTTCCTCGCGGGCCAGATCAACGGCACGACGGGCTACGAGGAGGCGGCCGCACAGGGGCTCGTCGCCGGCGCCAACTCGGCCCTGGCGCTGGCCGGCCGCGCCCCGCTGGTTCCCGAGCGCGAGGATTCCTACGTCGGCGTGCTCGTGGACGACCTCGTGACCCGGGGCGTGGACGAGCCCTACCGGATGTTCACGAGCCGCGCCGAGCATCGCCTCGCGCTGCGGCACGACAATGCCGACCGTCGGCTCACACCGGTCGCGGCCCGGCTCGGCCTCGCGGAGCCGGAGCGTGTGGCCCGCCTCGAGGCGAAGACGGCCGGGATCGAGGCGGCGCTCGCGACCCTCGCGATGCACCGCATCGCGGGCTCGCCGCTCCTCGACCTCCTCAAGCGGCCGGAGTTCGCCTGGGCCGACGCCGTGGCGGCGGTGCCCGCGCTCGCGGTGGTGCCGCGCGACGTGGCCGAGCAGGTGGAACGCGACGTCCGCTACGCGGGTTACGTGGCCCTCGACCGCGAGCGGATCGAGCGGCAGCGGAAGCACGCGCTGCGGCCGATCCCCGAGGGCTTCGACTACGGCGCCATCCGCCACCTGCGGGCCGAGGCGCGGGAGCAGCTCGCCCGGATCCGTCCGCGGACGCTCGGCCAGGCGGGCCGGGTGAGCGGGATCACGCCCGCCGACCTCGCGCTCGTGCTCGTCCACCTCGAGGGCCGGGGCGCGTGAGGATCGTCCACCTCACCGCCGGGGCCGGCGGTCGCATCTGCGGGTCGTGCCTCCACGACAATACCCTCGTGAGGGCGCTGCGGGCCCGCGGCGCCGACGCGCTGCTCGTGCCGGCCTACGGGCCGACGACGACCGACGAGGAGACCGTCGCCGAGA
>JBJTJO010000284.1:0-13281 GCA_046095965.1 Planctomycetaceae bacterium | reverse complement strand
GAATCCCGCCGGCGCGGGGCTGATGCGGGTGAAGCTGGGCGACCGGCGGGTGTCGCTCGCGCTCGACGCCGCGGGCCACTTCATCACGCTCACCGACACGCTCTGCGAGCCCGTGCACGGCCACAACTGGACGGTGGCCGTGGACGTCGAGGGCCGGCCCGACGCCCACGGCATGGTGGTGGACTTCATCGCCCTGCGCGACGCCGTCTCGGCCATCGTCGCGCGGCTCGACCACCGCATGCTCCTGCCCACGGCCAACCGGTTCCTCGAGGTGACGACCGGGCCCGGGCCGACCGGCCGCGCCGAGACGACCGTCCGCCACGCCGACCGCCGCTGGGTGTTTCCGGCCGACGAGTGCGCGCTCCTGCCGCTCGCCAACACGACGGCGGAGTGGCTGGCCCGCTGGATCGCCGACGAGCTGCTCGCGGCCTTCGCGGCGCAGGGCCGCCCGCGGCCGGCGGTCGTGCGCGTGGCCGTGGACGAGTGCCTCGGCCAGGAAGGCGTCTGTGAGCTGCGGTAGGGCCGGCGTGGGGTTGGCTATGCCACCCCGCCGCCTCCTCGGTCGTAGGTGCAGGTTGTTCAACCTGCACCATGCCCCGGTGACTCACGCCTCCGCCACGACCAGCTTGCCCGCGGCGTCGAGCGCGAGCGACACCCGCCGGTCGCCCAGCTTCACCCGCATCAGCCCCGCGCCGGCGGGATTCCGCTCCACGGCGCCGACGGCGCCGAGCTCGAGCCCCGAGTCGGTGAGGTAGCGGAGAAACGGGGGCGACTGATCGAGCACGCGCGTGAGGCGGAACGTCGCGCCGGCGTCGCACTCGGCGAGCGTGCGGCTGGCGGCCTCCTCGAGCTCGAGCAGCTGCGGGTCGCCCCGCGGGATCGGGTCGCCGTGGGGATCGACCTCGGGGTGGCCGAGAAACTCGTCGATCCGGTCGATGAGCAGGTCGCTCATCGCGTGCTCCATGTGCTCGGCCTCGTCGTGCACGGCGTCCCAGCTCATGCCGAGCGTGCGCATCAGGAACAGCTCGATGAGCCGGTGGCGGCGGATCATCCGCAGGGCGAGCACCCGGCCCGCCCGCGTCAGGGCCACGCCCTCGTACGGCCGGTGGGTCGCGAGCCGCGCGGCATCGAGCGTCTTGAGCATGCTCGTGACGGTGCCGGGTGCCACGCCGAGCGCCGCGGCGATCTGTCCGGTGGTCGCCGGCCGGCCCTCCTGTCCGGAGGTGATCTGGCAGATGGTCTTGACGTAATTCTCGACCGTCAGGCTGGGCATGCGCGCGACGTTTCTGCGGAACGGACGGCGATCGTGCCCGCGGATTGTGGCCGCGGGCCTTCCCGATCATTATGCCGTGGTCCCCGGGAACGCAGCGGATGGGCCTCAACGAGGCGGCACACGGCATCGCGGAGCATCTGATCGCCAGGGCGGCTGCGCTCGGCGTCGAGGTCGTGAACGTGGCCGGTGTGCGCGTCGTCGATTGCGGCATCCGCTCGGCGGGCAGCCTCGACGCCGGGCTGCTCATGGCCGGCGCGGCGCTGGCGGGTCTGGGCGATGTCGGCCTGCTCGCGGCGGGCACGGCCGCACTTGCCGAGACCCGGCTGGAGTGTTCCTGGCCGGACTGTCCCTGGCCGGTGGTCGCCGAGTCGAGCACCGCGCCCGTCGCCGCGTGCCTCGCCGCGCAGTACGCCGGGTGGCAGGTGACGGAGGCGGGGTTTTTCGCGCTGGCCAGCGGCCCGGTGCGGGCGGCCATCGGACGCGAGCGGCTCTACGACGTCATCGGCATGCGGGAACGGCCGCCCGTCGCGGTCGGCCTGCTGGAAACCTCCCGGCTTCCGCCGGAAGCCGCCTGTCTGAAACTGGCTGCCGACGCGGGCGTGAACGCCGACGCCCTGACCCTGCTGGCAGCCCGCACCGCCAGCCCCGCCGGCACGGTCCAGGTGGTGGCGCGGGCGCTCGAAACGGCGCTCCACAAGCTCCACGACCTCGGGTTCGACGTGACGCGGGTCCGGAGCGGCAGCGGACGCGCGCCGCTGCCGCCGGTCCCGACGGGCGACGACCTCGCCGCGATCGGCAGGACCAACGACGCCATCCGCTTCGGCGGCCACGTGATCCTCGAGGTGGCCGGTCCGGAGGCGGATCTGGCCGCGATCGGGCCGCGGGTCGTGAGCCAGGCGTCCCCGTCCCATGGGGTGCCGTTTCTCGAACTCTTCGAGCGGGCCGGGCGCGACTTCTACGCCCTCGATCCGGCCCTCTTCGCCCCGGCCCTGGTGGACCTGGTCAGCGTCGAGACCGGCCGAGCCCACCGCCATGGCCGAATCGAGCCCGAACTCGTGGCGCGGTCGTTTGGGGGCTGAAAAGAGCCCCCTGCAACCCGGACAGTTGGCAGATGCGAAACCGCCCCCCTGCCTGCTTTCTGCGCAGGGCCGGCACTGCCTTCGTTCCAGGCATGCCTGCCTGAAATCGAGGCGCTCGCACCGAGCGCGCCGGAAGTCGTTTCCTGGAAACGACTTCGCGCACGCACTTGACCGCACCGGCATGGTTTCCCGTCCGCCGGTGAAAGGAGATCTCATGGAGGGGACTCCTCGTCGGGAACGGACGCGACCGGTTCCCGCCCAGGATGCCCCCATGCCGACGCACCTCACGACCAAATCCCCCAGCCTGCCAAAGTCCTTCAGCCACGCCTCGGCCGCTGTGCTCCACACGGCCGAGCGGCTGTTTGCGACGTCGCCGGAATGGGTGGTCTTCTTCAGGGAGGTCCTGGGGATCGACGGGATCGTGTCCCGGACATTCGGCTCGGGGGATGCCCGCATGCGTTTCGAGTGCTCCCCGCACTACGCGCGGATCCGCGAGATGCTCGACTTGCTGCGGTCGCGCGAGCGCGACCGGCCCATGGACCGCGAGGCCAATCGGGTGGTGACCGTCCGCATGCCGAGGGCACTGCACGAGGCCCTCAAGGCGGAGGCGGCCGACCACCGCATGAGCATCAACACGCTGTGCATCTCGAAACTGCTCAAGGCACTCGACACCGAGGCTGCCGCGGACGCCCGTCGCCGCGCCGACCCGCCCGAGGCGGTGCCGGCCCCCAAGCGCGCCGGCCGGCGGCCCCGGTAGAGCCCGGCGGCGTCTCGAAAAAAGGCAGGGCCGGAGCGGACGCGTAAGCCGGGTTCTGTGCCCGCCTCGCGGCGGGCGACGACCATTTCTCTAGGACGACGGTTGCCCGCCGCCTCCAGCAGCCGACCCGGAGGCGGGTGCGGGACGGGCCGCCCCGCGCCGGTCCCGAAGGACCGGACTTCCTCCTGCTTGGCCTTGCTCCCGATGGGGTTTGCCGAGCCAGGCCGGTCACCCGGCCTGCTGGTGAGCTCTTACCTCACCGTTTCACCCTTACCTGCGGGGCGAGCCCCGCAGGCGGTCTGTTTTCTGTGGCACTGTCCCTGGCCTCGCGGCCGGTGGGCGTTACCCACCATCGAGCCCTGCGGAGCCCGGACTTTCCTCCCGCCGCGCACGCGCGGCCGGCGGTCGCCCGTTCCACTCCGGCCCTGCCGACCGCATTGTACCCGGGGACATGTCGCAGTCAGGCGTCTTGCAGGCCGAATCCTGTGTCTCGCACGGCCATCGCCGCCGACTTGACCCCGGCGATCACTTTCTTTAGCGTTTCATGAGGCGAATCGGGAGCGGAGGAGCATGACGATGTCCGGGGCGGCGTACGGCGAACTGGTGCCCGTCGGAGGCGGAGACCCGATCCCGCTCTTGGGCACGTCACTGGTGGTCGGCCGCCGCGAGAGTTCGGACATCGTGCTGCGGTTCCCCAACGTCTCGGGCCGCCACTGCGAGTTGGTGGTCGTCGATGGCTACTGGGTCGTGAAGGACCTGGGCAGCAGCAACGGCATCAAGGTCAACGGCGTGCGGGTCTCGGAGCAGCGGCTCGAGCCGGGAGACAAGATCTCTGTCGCCAAGCACGAGTTCGAGATCGTCTACGAGCCCTCGCGACTCGGGGCGGTCGCCCGACCGGCAGAGCCGACGGCGCCCGCGAGCCTCTTCACCCGGTCCCTCCTCGAGGCCGCCGGGCTCGAGGGCCGGCGGTTGCCCGAGACCCGTAGCGCCACCGAGAAGCAGCGGAAATACAAGCTCTGAGCCGGCGCCCCCGCCAGCGGTGGCGCGGCTGCTAAAATCGGGGCATGGTGAAGCCGCGCAAGATCCGCATCGAGTTCCGCAAGAACCGATCGGCGCGCAGGCGGGGCGGTGACATCACCCGCACCCTGGGCGGTGACCGCGAGCCTGCCGACGACCACGTCGCCGCGGAGCGGATTTCGGGCAAGGGCGAGCTGACCCGCAAGCGGACGGTGCGGGCGCACGCCGCGGCCGATGGAGGCGTCGATGGCCTCGCCGTCGAACCGGCGGTCGCCGGCGCCTGGCGCGGACAGGTGCTCAACGTGCACGGCCTGGAGACGTTCGTCGCGGCGCCGGACGGCGGCGTGGCGAAGTGCACGCTCCGCCGGCTGCTCCGCACGCTCGCCACCGACCAGCGGCATCCGGTGGCGGCCGGTGACTTCGTCCGCGTGGCCGACGGCGTGATCCAGTCGGTCGAGCCCCGGCGCAACTCGCTCTCCCGCGACAGCCGCGGCCGCCGCCACGTGATCGTGGCCAACGTGGACCAGGTCGTGATCGTGGCCAGCGCCGCCCGGCCCGACCTCAAGCCCGCGCTCATCGACCGGCTCATCGTCGCCGCGGAGGCGGCCGGATGCCGGCCGCTCGTCTGCCTCACGAAGGCCGATCTCGTCGATCCCGCCACGCTCGTGCCCGTCGCGGGCGTCTACGCGCGGATGGGCTACCCCGTGATCGTCTGCTCGCCGACGACGGGGCTCGGGATCGCGAGGCTCGCCGCCGAACTGCCCGACCGCGTGACGGCGGTCGTCGGCCAGAGCGGCGTCGGCAAGTCGTCGCTGCTCAACGCCCTCGATCCGGCGCTCGCGCTGCCGGTGGCGGAGGTGAGCCGCGAGAACGAGAAGGGCCGTCACACCACCACCACGGCGCGGCTCCTGCGGCACCGACTCGGCGGCTGGTTCGTGGACACCCCGGGCGTGCGGCAGTTCGCGCTCTGGCAACTCGTGCCCGCCGAGGCGCCCGCGGCGTTCCGCGACCTGCGGCCCCTGGCGAACCTCTGCCGGTTCCCCGACTGCACCCACGCGCACGAGGCCGACTGCGCCGTGAAGGACGCCGTGGCCGACGGGCTGCTCGACACCCGGCGCTGGGAGAGCTGTCGGGCCCTGGCCGGCGCGGGAGTGGGCCGCGACGCGGAGGACGACGAGTGAGGGAGCGAAGCCGGGCGACCGGCGTGCGGAGCGAGCGGGCCGTGCTCGTCGGGGTGCTCCTCGACGCACCGGCCGACCCCGAGAACCCCCTCGCCGAACTCGCGGGCCTCGCCGCGACCGCCGGCGCCCGGGTCGTGGCCGAGCTCACGCAGCGCCGCGAGCGGCCCGACCAGACCACCTACCTCGGCTCGGGGAAGGTGCGCGAACTCGCGGGCCTCGTGGCCCGTCACGATGCCGACGTCGTGGTGTTCGACAACGACCTCTCTCCCGCCCAGACCCGGAACCTCGAGCGCGAGCTCGGCGTGAAGGTGCTCGACCGCTCCGAGGTGATCCTCGACATCTTCGCCGCCCGCGCCCGCACCCACGAGTCCCGGCTGGCGGTCGAGCTCGCGCAGCTGGAATACTCGCTGCCGCGGCTGAAGCGGATGTGGACCCACCTCTCGCGGCTCAAGATGGGCATCGGCATGCGCGGTCCCGGAGAGAAGCAACTCGAGGTGGACCGCCGGCTCGTGGAGAAGCGGGTCCGCGACCTGCGCCGGGAGATCGACGACATCCACGCCCGCCGCGAGCGGCAGGTGGCCTCGCGGCACGAGCACATGACCGTGTCCCTCGTGGGCTACACGAACGCCGGCAAGAGCACGCTCCTGAACGCCCTCACCGGTGCCGACGAACTGGCCGCCGACAAGCTCTTCGCCACGCTCGACACGCGGACCCGCCGCTGGCGGCTGCCGGGCTGGGGGCCCGTGCTCCTGTCCGACACCGTCGGGTTCATCCGCGACCTGCCCCATCGGCTGATCGCGAGCTTCAAGGCCACGCTCGAGGAGACACGCCAGGCCGACCTGCTGCTCCACGTGGCCGACGCGTCGAGCCCCCACGTCGACGCGCAGATCGCGGCGGTCCGGGGCGTGCTCGAGGAACTCGGCGTGGAGGAGAAGGCCACGCTGCTCGTGCTCAACAAGATCGACGCCCTGCCCGACCGCGCCGCCCGCGACGCCGTGCTCGCGCGGCACCCGCTGGCGGTGCCGGTCGCCGCGCGCACGGGCCGCGGGCTGCCGGCGCTGGCCCGCGCGGTGAGCGACTCCCTGGGCTGCGGCTTCCGCGACGTGGACGTGCTCACGGATCCCGGCAACGGCCGCCTCCTCGCCTGGCTCGGCCGTCACGGCGAGGTGCTGTCGCGGCAGTTCACCGACGACCGTGTGACGATCCACTGCCGGATCCCGGCCGCGCTCCTCGGCCGCATCGCCGAGGCCGACGCCGAGGTGCGGCCCCACGCCGCCGGCACCGCGCCGGCGGCCTCGTCGTGAAGGGACGCCCGCCCATGTCCGCTGCCCCGTCGCCCGCCGCGCGTCCCGCCCGCCGCGGCCTGCGTCGGCTCGCGGGCCTGCGCGCGATCGTGACCGGCGCCTCGTCGGGGGTCGGCGCGGCGGTGGCCCGGACGCTCGCCGCCCGCGGCACCCGCGTGCTCGCCACCGCGCGGCGGGCGGAGCGGCTCGCGGCCCTGGCCGCGGCGGCACCGGCCGCGGAGGCGATCCTCTGGGAGGCGGGGGACCTCACCGACGCGGCGTTCCGGGACCGGCTCGTCGCGGCGGCCAACGCGCGGCTCGGTGGCCTCGACGTGGTCGTGGCGGCGGCCGGCTGCGGGGCGATCGGCGCGTTTCGCGACGCCGCCCCAGCCACCCTCGACCGCGTCATGGACGTGGACTTCCGGGCGCCCGTCGAACTCGTGCGGCTCTGCCTGCCGTTGCTCCGCTCGGGCACCGACCCGGCGATCGTCCTCGTGGGCTCGATCCTCGGCCGCCATCCGCTGCCGCTCCACGGCGAGTACTGCGCGGCGAAGGCGGCGCTGGCGTCGTTCGCCGACAGCCTGCGGGTGGAACTCGCCGCCGACGGCATCGACGTGGTGCTCGCGAGTCTCGGCCCGACGGAGTCCGAGTTCTGGGACGGTCTCGTCGCCGGCAGCCGGCCGTCGTGGTCACGGGGCCGGCGGATGCCGACCGACCGCGCCGCCGCGGCGATCGTGGCGGGGCTCGAGCGCCGTTCCCGCGAGTTGCTGCCGGGCTGGCAGGCGAAGGGCTACGCGCTCGTGGCCCGGCTGGCCCCGGGGTTCATCGACGCGCTGACGGCCCGCCACCTGCGCGCGCCGGGCGCGCGGGGAGGCGCTCGATGAACAAATCGCGACGCCACGACGACCGGCGGGCCGCGGCCTTCGCCGTGGAGTGCCCTGCATGCCGCGCGCACGTCGCCGTCAGCCGCGCCTTGGTGGACCACGTCGCCGGCTGTCCGCGCTGCCGCGCGCCCTTCCTGGTTCCGGCGCCGCTCGTCGCGGAACGCGTGCCGGCCCCTCGCGACGCCGCGGCCCGGCCTGCCACGCCGCAACCGGCCCCATCCGACGGCTCGCTGGTGTTTTCCGAGCCGCCGCTGCCGAGCACGCGACGTCGCGACGTGCCGGCGGCCGACGCACCGTTTGCGCTCGCGGGCGTGAGCGCGGACGCCGCGCCCACGCCGGACGTCGGGGCGCCTGACATCGGGGCCGCCCTGTCCGACGGCTTCGCGGTGCCGGAACGGGTGAAGACCATCCGGAGCCGCGGGGTCGAGATCGAGCTCCACCGGCTCACGCCCGAGGAGCGGCAGGCCAGGCGGGCGCGCCGCAACCTGATCATGCTCGTGGTCGGGGCCGCGCTGCTCGTGGCGCTGGTCGTGGTCCTCGGCACGCGCACCGGATCGCGGTGACGCTTCCGGCCGGAATCGCGTGCTAGCCCGCCTCGCCGAGCGCGAGAAGTTCCCCGACGTCGAGGAACGAGTCCGGTGCCGTGAAGATCCGCTCGATCGCCGCGCGGTGGATCCGCATCTTGAGCCCACCGACGCCGAGCGCGCCCCACACGATCGCCTCGCCGTCGCGTCGCCCCTTGTCCGTCGGCTGGATGCCGGCGATTCCCGCGGGCGGCACCGCATTGAGATCGATGCGCACCTGCGGCCCCCGGCACAGCCCCTGCGTCGGGCCGTCGAGCAGGACGGCGCCCGCGGCCCCGGCGGCCACGACGAGGTCGGCCGAGGCGAGCACGTGGCCGGCGGGCGAATCGGCGGCAACCACGGCCGGCCACGCGAGCGGCGCGACGTCGGCACCGGGCACCTCGTCCCGCAGCGCCCCGGCCGCCGCGTCCGCCCGGGGGGCCGACCGCGAGGCGAGATGCACGGTCGCACCCCGGCGGGCGAGGAGTCCGACGACCCGCCGCCCCACCGGCCCCGTGCCACCGAGCACGAGGGCGCGACACCCCGGTTCGAGCCGCACGTGGCGGCCCGCCACCACGACCGCGGCGGCGGCGGTCGTGTTCGCGCCCGAGGGATCGACGAGCACGCCCACCCGCACCGGCCCGAAGAAGGTATCGCGGACCGTGCCGGCGACCGCCTCGGCGGCGGCGACGTCCGAGCCACCGATGAAGATCGCGGTGCTCGCCAGGTCCGCACCCCCGCGCGTGAACATCGCGCCGTGGACGAGCGGCACGACGTTCGCGGGCGTCACGCCGCCGTGGCGCAGGAGCACGTCCGCCCCCGCATCCACGGCGACGACCGCATCGAACGTGCTCGGCTGCGGGTCACAGTCGAGCTGGATGAGGATGCGTTTCGACGCTGACATCGGTCCCCGTGTCCTCACATCCCACGCGCCGACGATGTCATGTTCGCCCTGCCTCCGAGGCTCGGCCCGATCCGCCGCCGCGGCGGACCGCTGAGCCGCCGCCTGCCCGGGCACACCTCGGCTGTGCCCGCGGCAGGCCACGGCGGCGGGGACCATGGATGGCCCCGCCGCCGTAAGTCAAGTTCAGAAGCCGCGGAAGGGGTGGGCAGCCTGGTCCTTGCCGGCGATCATCTCGTCGGCCGTGGGCTTGCCGTGCATCGCGTTGGCGATCGCGTCCATCGTGGCCTTGTAGTTCGACTCGTAGATCTTCCGGTCGTCGGTCGCGAGCCAGTGGATGAACACGCCGCAGACGATGACGAGCTTCTCGGCGTCGCTCTTGGGGATCACGCCGGACGCCACGCTGTCGGCCACCGCCTTGGCGACGGCGGCCTGCGCCGGGCCGAACATCTGCACGGCCTGCTTGGCCCCCTTGATCGTGACCTTGGTGATCATCACCGTGGCCGGCTTCACTGCCAGGTTCGGCGTGAGCACGGCGAGCAGGTTCGAGTGGCCTTCGCTCTGGCGGGCCAACGCGTTGGCGAACGCGACTCCGACCGGACCGTCCTTGTCGCCGATCAGGAGGTCGATGTGCGCGACCTCGTTCCCATCTCCCGCCAGTGCCTCGCCGATGAACATCGACATGCTTTGTCTCTCCGTGCCTCGTGTCCGACCTGCCGGGAACGACGCCGTTCCCGATCGGGCGGGAGCATACCATTCCGGGCCGGGACGACGACCGGCCCCGCCCCGGGAGCGAGCATGACACCGACCACGCCCGACCTCGGGCCCCTGATCGTCGTGGGGGCGAGCGCCCGGGCCGTCGCGGCCTCGGCCGCCCGACTCGGCTGGCGGGTGCACACGGCCGACCTGTTCGCCGATGCCGACCTGCGCGCGGCGGCGACGGTCGTGGTCCGCGTGCCGACCGGCCCCGGCCTGCCCTGGCCCGACGGTCTCGAGGCCTGCGTCGGCCGGTTTCCGCACGCGCCGTGGATCTATACGGGGGCCCTCGAAAACCATCCCGACCTCGTCGATCGGATCGCCCGCGCGCGGCCGCTGGCGGGTAATCCTGGCGCACGCCTGCGGGCGGTCCGCGATCCCGTGCTGCTGGCCCGCGCGGTCCGCGCCGCGGGCGTCACCTTCCCCGACACGTTCACCGACGCGACGGCGCTGCCGACCGACGGCTCGTTCATCGTCAAGCCGCTCGCGAGCGCCGGCGGCCACGGCATCGCCCCGTGGCACGGCGGCGTTCCCTCATCCCGCGCCCGCGTCTGGCAGCGGTTCGTGCCCGGCCGGACATGGTCCGCGGCGTTCGCGCTCGGCGCGGGCGGACCACGCCTCTTCGGCGCGAGCCGCCAACTCGTCGGCCGCCCCTGGTGCGGGGCGCGCGGTTTCACCTGGTGCGGGGCGGTGGACCTGCCGCTCGACACGCTCGCGCCGCGGCTGCGGTCGCGGCTCGACCGACTCGGCACCGTGCTGCACGACACGTTCGGCCTCGTCGGCCTCGTCGGCGTCGATCTCGTCGTCGATCGCGCGGGCGAGGTGCACGTCATCGAGGCCAATCCCCGGCCGACCGCGTCGCTGGAACTCGTCGAACGGGCCACCGGGGCGTCCGTCGCCGCGACACATCTCGACGCCTGCGGGATGGCGACTCCGTCGCCGTCGGCATCCGCGCCGCGCGGACGCATCGTGTGGACGAAGGCCGTGGTGTTCGCCGACGTCGCGCTCGCCGTGGACGCGGACGTGGCCGCGGCCCTCGCCGCACTCGCCGCCCCCTGGGGTCGCGTGGACGGCTGGCCGGCGCTCGCCGACCTGCCCGCGCCGGGAACGACGCTCGCCGCCGGCGCGCCGGCCCTCACGGTCTTCGCCCCGGCTCGCGACGCGAGCGCCGCGATGCGGACGCTCCGCGGCCGGGTGGCGGCGGTGCGTGAGGCCCTCCGCTCGCGCGCCGTCAGCCGGCCAGCCGGCGGGGCGGCGCGACCGCCGCCTCCAGGCAGTACTGCATGAGGTAGGCGTCCTCGGCGCTGTCCTGGTAGAAGTCCTTGAGCACCGAGGTCGCTCGGAAGCCGAGCGACCGGAAGAACAGCTGCGCCGGCAGGTTCGTCTCGCGGACCTCGAGCACGATCCGCGTGCGGCGCTCGGGGGCGAGTTTCGCGGCGAGCTTCCGCAGCATCTGCGTGCCGACCCCGAGACGGCGATGCGACCGGGCGACGGCGAAATTCAGCACGTGCAGCCGCGAGCGGTGCAGTTCGTAGATCATGAACGCGATCACCGAGTCGGCCACCTCCGCCACCATGCCGATGCAGTTCCGCTGCCGCAGGCAGCGGGTGAAGTCCTCGTCCGACCACGGGAACTCGAACGCCTCCTTCTCGATGGAGAGCACCTCGAGCATGTCACGACGGATCATCCACCGCACGTGGAGGCCGGCCAGGGCGGCGTTCAAGACGGTCACGTTCCACTCTCCGACGGAGGCATCGGGATCCGCGTGCGCCGCAGGTGGCGCCGCCGCCGCCGCGGTGGCGGGGTGCGGACCGTAGCAGGCGCCCGATCGCGGGCCAAGGCGGCTTCCACCGCCCGGGCGCCGCGTGCCGCACGGGCAAAACACCCTTGACCGGGGGTGGCGCCGGTCCTACCGTCCCGCCCTCCCGCGGCCGCCGGACCGGGCCGTTTCGCCCGCTCCCGCCCCGCGTCCCGACCTCGGCGGATGTCATGCGCGACCACCGTCCCCTTCCGCAGGTCCCGTGCCGCGCCCGGCGGCTCGTGCGTCCGCTCTGCGCCGCCGCGTCCCTCGTCGCGCTCGCCGGCTGCGCGGGTTCCGCGATCCGCAGCCAGAGCCCCGAGATCGAGGCGCTGTCGAAGCTCGAGGAGGGCACGAAACTCGTGGGCGACTACGCCGTCGTCACCGGCATGAACGCCAAGCGGATCGAGCGGGCCGCGCTGATCACCGGCCTGGCGAGCACCGGCAGCGACCCGCCCCCGGGTCCGCAGCGGCAGGCGCTGCTGGGCGACATGCAGGCCCGCGGCGTCGTGGAGCCGAACCGCCTGCTGGCGTCGCAGGCGACCTCGCTCGCCTGGGTGCACGGCTGGCTGCCCCCCGGCACGCGCAAGGGGGATCGCTTCGACGTCTTCGTCGAGGTGCCTCCCGACAACGACACGACGAGCATCGCCGGCGGCTGGCTCATGGAGACGCGGCTCACGGAGATGGCCCTCATCGGCAACGTGATCCGCGACGGCCACGAGCTCGGCGTGGCCATGGGGCCGTTGCTCGTCGATCCGGTCGCCGAGGGCACGCGCGACTCCAAGTCGAAGCTCCGGGCCCGGGTGCCCGGCGGGGGCGTGGCGCTCATCGACCGCGAGGTCGGCCTGTCGCTCAAGCCCGAGCACCGGTCGTTCTCGCTGTCGAAGCGGATCGGCGACTGGATCAACCGTCGCTTCCATGCGTCGGTGCGCGGCGCGAAGCGCGGCGTGGCCACGCCCAAGACCGACCGCTACATAGCGCTCGAGGTTCCGACGGCGTACGTGCACAACCTGCCGCGGTTCATGCGCGTGGTCCAGTGCGTGGCCGTGATCGAGCCCCCCGAGGGGCGACATTCCCGGCTCCGGCTCCTCGAGCGGCAGCTCGCCGACCCGGTCACGGCGCCGGCCGCCGCGCTGCGACTCGAGGCCATCGGCAAGGACGCGGTGCCAGTGCTCCGCGAGGCCCTCGACTCGAAGGACGCCACGATCCGGTTCGTGGCCGCCGAGGCTCTCGCCTACCTCGGCGAGTCGTCCGCGGCGCCAACGCTTGCCGAGGCGGCGACGAACCTGCGCAGCGCGCGGCCTGCGGCCCTCGCGGCGCTCGGCGTCCTCGACGACGCCCACGGCATCGACGCCCTGCGGTCGCTGCTGGCCAGCCACAGCGCGGAGACCCGCTACGGCGCGTTTCACGCGCTGTCGCGGATCGACCCCGACGCGCCGCTCATCCGCGGCACGCGGCTCGGCGACGCCTGCTCGATGCACGTCCTCGACGTCAAGGGCCCGCCGCTCGTGCACGTCACGCGGTCTCACCGCCCGGAAATCGTGTTCTTCGGCACCGAGCATCCGCTGGCCGATGGCCTGCGCGCCGAGGCCGGCCCGGCGATCGTCGTCGTGGTGAACGGCGCCGCGGCCCGGGTCAGCCGGTTCGCCGCGGGCGAGCAGGACCAAGTCGTTGACGCCCCGGCCACCGCAGACGAGGTGGTCCGCGCCATCGTCGAGGCCGGCGGCACCTACCCGGACGTCGTCCAGTTCCTGCAGCAGGCCAGCGCGCGGCAGGCGCTCGGCAGCCG
>JBJTJO010000283.1:0-3319 GCA_046095965.1 Planctomycetaceae bacterium | reverse complement strand
GCGCCGTTCGTCGACGTCCTCGCTCGCCCCGCACCAACCTTCCCCCATGACCGAACCCGTCCGCGTCGGCATCGTCGGCATCGGCACCGTGGGCTCGGGCGTCGTCCGGCTGCTCGTCGATTCCGCCGACCACATCACCCGGCAGGCAGGCCGGCCCATCGTCGTCGAGCGGGCCGTGTGCCGCGACGTGGCCCGCGACCGCGGACTGGCGCTGGCCCCCGGCCGCGCGTCGGCGGACATCCGCGATGTCTCCCGCGACCCGTCGATCTCGGTGGCCGCCCTCCTCGTCGGCGGCCTCGAGCCGGCGCGGTCGATGATGATCGAGTTGCTCGAGCACGGGAAGGACGTGGTCACGGCCAACAAGGCACTGCTCGCCGAACACGGCCCCGAGCTCTTCGACCTCGCCCGCCGCAAGGGGCGGTCGATCGCGTTCGAGGCGGCCGTGGCCGGCGGCATCCCCATCGTGGCCGCGATCGGCGAGTGCCTGGCCGCAAACCGCATCGAGAGCATCCGCGGGATCCTCAACGGCACGAGCAACTTCATCCTCACGCGGATGGAGGAGGATGGAGCCGACTACGCCGACGTGCTCCGCCTCGCGCAGGACAAGGGTTTTGCGGAGGCCGACCCGTCGATGGACGTGGATGGCACCGATGCCACCCAGAAGCTCGCCATCCTCGCCCACCTCGCCTTCGGCACGTGGGTGCCGTGGGTCGAGATCCCGCGGACGGGCATCGAGCGACTCGACCTCGGGCTGCTCACGTGCGCCCGCGAGTTCGGCTACCGGGTGCGGCTCGTCGCCGTGGCCAGCCGCACCGCCGAGGGCCGCCTCGCCATGCGGGTCGCCCCCGCGCTGGTGCGGATCGGCACGCCCCTGGCGGAGACGCGGGGCGCCTACAACGCCGTGAGCATCGTCGGCGACGCGGTCGGCCGCATGTTCTTCCACGGCCTCGGGGCGGGGCAGATGCCCACCGCCTCGGCCGTCGTGGCCGACATCATCGACACGGTCGTGGGCCGCGCCGCGATCACGTTCCGCACCACCGGCGTGCTCGACATGGAGAGCCCGGGCCGGAACCTCGGGGCCGAGTTCCAGGAGCGGCACTTCCTCCGCGTACAGGTCGTGGACCGGCCCGGCGTGCTCTCCCGTGTGACCGGGATCCTCGGCGAGCACGGGATCTCGATCGCTTCGGTGATCCAGCACGCGCCGGCCGGGGGCACCGGCGCGACACCGGCCGCCGGCGGAGTGGTCCCGCTGGTCATCATGACCCACGCCTGCGGCTCGGCGGCGGTCCGCCGGGCCGTCGCCCACATCGACGCCTCCGACGTGGTCGCGGCTCCCGCCGTGTGCATGAGCGTCCTCGACGACTGACCCGCGGCCGCCGGCACGAACCCACCCCATGAAATACGTCATCGTGATCCCGGACGGGGCGGCCGACGCCCCGCAGGCCGCGCTCGGCGGCCGGACGCCGCTCGAGGCCGCCCGCACGCCCGCCCTCGACTCGCTTGCGGCGCGAGGCCGCGTCGGCCTCACGAACCACGTGCCCGACGCTCTGCCACCGGGATCCGAGGTGGCCTGCATGAGCCTCCTCGGCTACGACCCGCTCGCCTTCTTCACCGGCCGCGCGCCGATCGAGGCCGCCGCCCAGGGGATCGCGCTCGGGCCGCACGACTGGGCCGTCCGCTGCAACCTCGTCACGATCGCGCCGGCCCGCGACGGTGCGATCATGGAGGATTTCACGGCGGGGCACGTTTCCACCGCGGAGGCGACGGAGCTCCTCGCCGCCGCGCAGCGGGGCCTCGAGGCCGACTTCCCCGAGATCGCGGCCGCGTGGCGATTCGTGCCCGGCGTGAGCTACCGCAACCTGCTCCTGCACCGCGGGAGTGCCGGGGCACCGGCGCCGCTCGGCCCCGACCTGCGGGCCACGCCGCCGCACGACCTCATGGACAAGCCCGTGACCGAGCATTTTCCGCGGGGCACCGGGAGCCGGCTGCTCGCCGACGTGATGGCCCGCAGCGCCGCGTGGCTCGCGGAACACCCGGTGAACGTGGCCCGCAGGGCCGCCGGCAAGCGGGTCGCGACACACGTCTGGCTCTGGGGAGCGGGCCGCACGCCGGCCCTCACGCCGTTCACCACGGCCTACGGCGTGGGCGGGGCGATGATCACGGGAGTGGATCTCTTGCGGGGCCTCGCGGCGCTTGCGGGCTGGAAGCGGATCGACGTCCCGGGGGCCACCGGCTACCTCGACACCGACTACGCGGCCAAGGGCCGGACCGCGATCGCGGAGCTCGCCACGGGCGACCTCGTCTGCGTGCACGTCGAGGCCCCGGACGAGGCCAGCCACCAGGGGGACGCGGTCGCGAAGGTGAAGGCGATCGAGGAGATCGACGCCAAGATCGTGGCGCCCCTCGCGGCGCATCTCGCCACGGCCGGCGACCACAGGATCCTCGTCTGCCCGGACCACCCCACGTTCCTCTCCACGAAGACACACTCCCGCGGCGCCGTGCCCTTCCTCATGGCGGGAACCGGAATCGCCGCGAGCGGCCAGCAGGCCTACGGCGAGTCGGCCGCCGCCGCCACCGGCGACCGGGTGGAGCCGGGCTGGCGGCTGATGGGCGAATTTCTCGGCAGGCGTTGACACTGAGGAACGACGGCACGATGGCTCTCGTGGTGCAGAAGTTCGGCGGGACGAGCGTGGCCGACGCGGCCAAGATCACGGCCGCGGCCCGCAAGGCGATCGCGCGGCACGAGGCGGGCGACCAGGTGGTGGTCGTGGTCAGCGCGATGGGCCACCAGACCGACGTGCTCGTGGATCTCGCCAGGCAGATCGCCGAGCGGCCGAGCGCCCGCGAGATGGACATGCTCCTCTCCACGGGCGAGCAGGTGAGCGTGGCGCTCTTCGCGATGGCGATCCACGCGCTCGGCCACAAGGCGGTGAGCCTCACCGGCGCACAGATCGGCATCCGCACCGATTCGACGCACGGGAGGGCCCGCATCAAGTCGATTTCCACCGACCACGTGAAGAAACTGCTCGCCGACGGCGCGATCGTGATCGCGGCCGGCTTCCAGGGAATCGACCAGCACGGCAACATCACCACGCTCGGCCGCGGCGGGTCGGACACGACCGCCGTGGCGCTGGCGGCCGTGCTCGGGGCCGACGTGTGCGAGATCTACACCGACGTGGACGGCGTCTACACGACCGACCCGCGGATCCTGCCCGAGGCCGCCCGACTCCCCTCGATCAGCTACGACGAGATGCTCGAGCTCGCGAGCCTCGGGGCCGGCGTGATGCACCCCCGAAGCATCGAGTTCGCCAAGAAGTTC
>JBJTJO010000282.1:0-2872 GCA_046095965.1 Planctomycetaceae bacterium | reverse complement strand
GCCGCGTCGCAGAGCGTGTCGCCCGTGATGCTGGCCCGCGGGCCGAGCCGACCGACGAGCAGGCGCCGGTGACCGTCGAGCAGGGCTGGTTTCCGCAGGACGACGCGACCGCCGCCATCGCCGCCCTCATGACCCAGTCGGTCCGCGAGAGCGCCGAGCGGGGCGGCCTCAAGGGCCGCCCCGGTGCCGCAGCCATGAGCGTCGTGCCGACCAGCCCGACCGCCGCCGTGATGGAGGACCTGCTCCGCCGCTGGCTCGGCCTCGACGTGGCCACGGTCGGCAGTGCCGCCCTCGCGCGGGCGGTCCGCGGGCGGATGCAGGCCACCGGCATCGCGGACCCGGCGGCCTACGCCGCCCGTGCGCTCGCCGACGAGGCCGAGCGCGACGCGCTCGTCGAGGACGTGGTCGTGGCCGAGAGCTGGTTCTTCCGCGACCCGCAGGTCTTCGACTTCGTGGCCCGCTACGCCGTCACGCTCGCGGCCCTGCCCGGCCGGCAGCCGGTCCGCATCCTCTCGGCGCCGTGCGCGGCGGGCGAGGAGCCCTACTCGATCGCGATGGCGCTGTTCGACGCGGGGCTCGTCGCGGGGCAGTTCACGATCGACGCGGTGGACGTGAGCCGGGTCGCCCTGGCCCGCGCGGCGCGGGGCCGCTACTCGGCCAACGCCTTCCGCAACGCCGACCTCTCGTTCCGCGACCGCTGGTTCCACGCGGCCGACAACGCCGCGGTGATCGACGACCGGGTCCGTGGTCCCGTCGCGTTCTCGTGGGCAAACGTCCTCGACGAGGCGTTCCGCGCGGGCCGCGGCCTCTACGACGTGATCTTCTGCCGCAACCTGCTCATCTACCTCGACGCCGAGGCGCGGACCCGCGTGGAGCGGACGCTCGACGCCCTGCTCGCCCCGGACGGCGTGCTCGTGCTCGGGGCCGCCGAGCCCCCCGTCATGCGCGGCGGCTGGATTCCCGCGGGGGGCCTGTCGGTGTTCGCCTTGCGGCGGGCGCCCCACGCGCCGGCCGAGCCCGCCCCCGCCACGCCCCGGCGACCAACGCCGGCACGCGACACCGCCGCGCCGGGCCGGCCCCGCGTCGAGCCGGCACGAACCGGTCCGACGCGACCCGTGCCGGCGAAGCCGGCGGACGCGAAGGCCTCCCCCCCGCAGCCCCTCGACGAGGTCCTCCGCGAGGCCGGGACCCTGGCCAACGCCGGTCGGCTGGCCGACGCGCTGGCCGTCTGCGAGCGCGGGCGCCGGGAGCGGGAGCCGTCACCCGAGCTCTTCTACCTCATGGGCATGATCCACCAGTCGGCCGGCGACCTCGACCTGGCCGAGGGCTGCCTGCACAAGACGCTCTACCTCGACGCCGCGCACGACGAGGCGCTCCTCGCGCTCGCGCTCATCGCCGCGCAGCGCGGCGATGAGCGGATGGCCGCGACCTATCGCCAGTCGGCGGCGCGGGCCCTCGCCCGGAAGGAGGCGCCATGATCGACCGCCACCGCGGCGCGTCCCCGAAGGTCGAGGCCCCGATGCCGGAGTGCTGGCGGATCGTCGGCGTCTCCGGCGACCGCAGCTGCCCCGAGCTCGAGACCTTCATCCACTGCCGCAACTGCCCGGTGCTCGCCGAGGCCGCACGCACCTTCTTCGACCGCGCGGCGCCCGCCGGCTACCTCGACGACTGGCGGGCGATCCTCGAGGAGCCATCGGCCGCGGCCGATGCCGGCACCACGAGCGTGCTCGTGTTCCGGCTCGAGAAGGAGTGGTTCGCCCTCCCGACGCACGTGCTCGTCGAGGTCACGACCGTGCGCCCGCTCCACCGCATCCCGCACCGCGCCGGCGGCGGGCTCGCGGGGCTGGTCAACATCCGCGGGCAGCTCCAGCTCTGCATGTCGCTCCACGCCCTGCTCGGCCTGCCCGGCGGGCCGGCGGCGGCTGCCCCGGGCGCCCCGGCGACCGATGCCGCAGCGGCCCGCATGCTCGTCGTCGAGCGGGTGGCGGATGACGGGGGCCGGGAGCGGTGGGTGCTCGGCGCCGACGAGGTCGCCGGCGTCCATCGGCTCGCGCGGACCGCCGTGCGGGCGGTGCCCTCGACCGTGAGCCAGGCCCAGGCCCGCTGCTCGACGGCGCTCTTCGACTGGCAGGACCGCACGGTGGGCTTCCTCGACGAGGCGCGGCTGTTCGAGGGGCTGCGCGGGATGGTGACGGCATGAGCGCGTCACGAACCGGACACGTCGTCGCGACGGGGAGGCGGCCGTGGCCGACGACCTGAGCGGATTCTCCATGCTCGAGCTGTTCCGGCTCGAGGCCGAGAGCCAGACGGCCGTGCTCTCGGCCGGCGTGCTGGCCATCGAGGAACTGGAGCGGTCCCCCGCCACGATCGAGTCGCTGATGCGGGCGGCACACTCGCTCAAGGGGGCCGCGCGGATCGTGAACCTCGAGCCCGCGGTGCGGGTGGCCCACTCCCTGGAGGACGTCTTCGTCGCGGCCGGCAAGGGAACCTTCCGCGTGCGGCCCGACCACGGCGACCGCCTCCTGGCGGCGATCGATTTTCTCGGCGCGATCGCCCGAGCCGACGACGCGCTCGGCGACGGCGGACCCTGGCCGGCGCGGGCCGACGCGCTCGTCGCCGACCTGGCGGCCATGCTCGCGGCACCGGACGTCGCGCCGCCTCCCGCCCCGGTGCCGGCCCCGACCGAGCAGCGGCAGACCGAGCACCAGCCGATCGAGCAGCCGCCGACCGTCTCCCCCGCCGCGCCGCCAGCCCCCGCCGCGCCGCCAGCCGCCGCCGCCGAGCGCGTCGTCGGCTCGGGCGATCGCGCCGAGAAAATCGATCGCCGCCAGGAGGCGGTCGCCGTGGTCGGGCCGCACGCGGAAGGTTCCCT
>JBJTJO010000281.1:0-7388 GCA_046095965.1 Planctomycetaceae bacterium | reverse complement strand
GGCTGATCGGGACCCGATGGACCCGGATTCTGGCAGAAAACCGCGGAGCGCCAATCGGTCGCGTCCGTCAGGCCGTGTGGCCGCGGGCCTGCTCGGCAAGCGACTCCCGGAGCGCGTGGCGGGCGGCAGCGGCCGCAGGCGACGTGGCCCTCGCCCGAGACGATCTCGCCGGGGAAGAAGTCGCTCACGTTCGATCCGACGGCGACGATCTCGCCGACGAACTCGTGCCCCACGACCATCGGCACGGGGATCGTCTTCCGGGCCCAGGCGTCCCAGTTGTGGATGTGGAGGTCGGTGCCGCAGATGCCCGTGCGGTCCACGCGGATGAGCACGTCGTTGATGCCGATCTCCGGGATCGGGACCGTCGCCAGCCAGAGGCCGGGCCGCGCCTCGCGTTTCGCGAGCGCCTTCATGGTCGGCATGGTTCGGGATCTCGGGGCACGGGAGGAAGGCAACAAGTCCGCCGGAGTCCGTAACCGCCCGGCCACGGCGGTCGCTCACGCCCGCACGACCCGTCGCAGCAGCCACCAGCCCCAGATCGCGATCAGCACGTTGCCGAGCCAGACGGCGACCGGCGGGATGGCGCCGCGCTTGGCCTGGTCCACGCCCAGCATGAAGACGGGATAGTAGACGACGAGGATCGGCAGAAAGCAGAGGAAGAAACTCGTCAGGAAGTCGGCGTTTCGCATGCGGATCGCCATCGGGGCCCCGACGAGCACGAAGCACAGGCAACTGAAGCCGTTGGCCCAGCGTCGCCACGGCTCGAGCACGATGCGGGTGAGGCGGCCCCGGGCTTCGGCCAGCGCCGCCCGATCCGCCGCCACGGCCGCCGGAGTCGTGACATACAGCGCGCCGGTCAACATGGCCACGGCGCGCTTGCCGGCGATCGCCTGGTCGAGCTGCTCGATCCGGGTGATCTGCTCGGCGCGGGCCCGGGCGAGGTCCGCCATCGGAATCTCGGACGGGCTCGTCGAGGCGGTGTCCTTGCGGCTGACCGCGCCGAAGGGCAGTTCCCGGACGATCGTGTCGGGAAACGAGGCCTTCACGTCCCCCATGTGGAGGTCGCCGTCGCGGAAGGTGACGACAAGCGTGCCCGCCGTCAGGTTGGCCCGGAGTTCCGCCTCGGCCGCCGAGACGGTCGCCTGGGCGCCACCGGGCCCGTTCTTGAGCCAGAGCGTCGGCCGGATCAGCCTGCGGCCATCGACGGCCGTCACGTTGATGGCCAGGGAGTCGGTGCTGTACGAGCGTTGTTGGCGGAGGCGGCTGTAGACGATCTGCTCGACGCTCTCGACGACCACGCGTCGAAAGCCGTCGCGACCCCAGGAGACCGCGAGGTCGTTGAGCCAGACCGACACGAAGCTGGCCACGATCGCCAGACCGGCGGCGGGCCAGATCACCGTCAGGGGCGAGACACCGGCCGCCCGGAGCGCCGTGATCTCGTTGCTCGCCGACATCCTGCCGAACACGCTCGCCGCCGCGAACAACATCGTGCCCGGCACTGCGTACCGCATCGCCTCGGGCAGCGAGTAGGGCACGAGCAGGAGGATCTGGGCGAGCCCGAGGCCCTGCTGCTGCGCTTCCTTGACGAGGACGACGACGAGCATGAACAGCGTCAGCGCGCCGAGGACGAGCGAGAACACGAGCAGCAGTTCCCGCAGCACGTATCTCGAGAGGATCGTCATGGGGCGGGGCGTCCAGCGGGGCGGGACGCGATGCCGCGGGTCCCGCCGACCACGGATGCGGCCGGCAGGCCGTATGCGGCCGACCGTGGGGGCCGCGCCGTCGAACGCCAGCCGAGGTCACCGATGCGTGCGGAAGGGGCAGTGTCCGGGTTTTTCCGGGAAAAAGCCATGCGGTATCGGCGCCGGACGCCACACCGGCCGTGCCGTGCCCGGACCACGGTGGTGGCCACGGTCGTCGGGCGGCTGAAACCCGGTCGAAAAGGACTCAAAAGCCAGCAAAAAGCCGGGGTTACCGGATTCTGGTTACTCCCGTGCCGGAGGATGAAGAACCCTTAAAATGGCCGCTTTTACCCGATGGCTCTCAGGCCACCCAATTTTTCCAGCCAAAAAATCCTACGCAGAACTTGCAATCGCTTTTTTCGGGCCTATCTTCTCCACATTACCGGTCGGGAGAAAGGTTCTTCCGCGGCAGCTCAGGATCACGGTGGAGGCGGGTTTCGGGTTCGTCCGGGGCCTTGTCGGGTGCGTGATTCGGACAGTTCGGTGTCGAGTGAGGAGTTTTTCAATGCGTCGATTCATGGTTTTGAGCGTCGCGACGGCCGTCGCGGTGCTCGTGTCGAGTCTGTCCGCGGAGGCTTGTTGTCTCCGTGGCCGGCGGTGCTGCCACACGCCCGTGTGCTGTGACAGCGGCTGCTACGATCACTGCGGCGGTTGCGGCAACGGTTGCGGCTACGGCTACGCCGGCGCCTGCGGCTACCGCAACGAGTACGTGACCGAGAAGCGGGTCGTCAACGTCGTCGAGTACACGCGTCAGGAGCAGACCCGCACCGTGAAGGTGCACGTCCCGACGTGGGGCGAGGAGCAGCGGACGGTCCATGTCGTCGAGCGCGTGCCGGTCACCAAGACCGTCAACGTGAAGAAGCACGTGTGGAACTGGGAAGAGGTCCAGGGCACGCGGGTCGAGTGCCGGCGTGTTCCGGTCACCGAGACGAAGATGGTCACGGTGAACACGGGCCACTGGGCGACCGAGATGGTCGAGGTCGGCTGCGGCGGCTGTGGTAACGGCTGCGGCGGTTGCGGCTCGGCCTGCGGCGGCTGTGGTTGCGGCTCGGCCTGCGGCGGTTGCGGCTCGGCTTGCGGTGGTTGCGGCGACGCCTGTGGCGCCACGCGGACGGTCTGCCGTCGCGTGTGGGTCCCGGGCTGCGAGCAGCGTGAGGTGACCTACACCCGCTACCAGACGGAGCGGGTCGAGGTTCCCTACACCGCCAAGGTGCGCAAGTGCTCGGTGGTCGAGGAGCCGGTCCAGGTGACGTCGTACGAGTGCCAGACCGTTGACAAGACCGTCACGGTCAAGGTCTGCAAGCACGACGTGCAGGAGCGGGAGGAGAAGTACACCGTGTGCGTTCCGACCACGGTGCAGAAGGAGATCGAGGTGACCGTGTGCCGTCGCGTGCCGGTCGCCATCGACGCCTGCGGTGACGCCTGCGGCAGCTGCGGTGGTTGCCACGGCGGCTGCGGCAGCTGCTGCGGTTGCTGCAACTGATCCGTCGGCGGTTTCCGACCGCCACATGATTCGAGGGGAGGGCCGGACGCTTGCGTCCGGCCCTCTTTTCGTTTCGTGTCAGCGACCCGCGTCCACCGTTCTGCGAAAGGCGGCGAGGCCCTCGGCCAACGCGACGAAGGCGGCGGCGAAGTCCTCGGTCGCGGCGGCGGATCGGGCGCGGGGCAGGGGGGCGATGCAGTCCTGCCGGGCCGGGCCCTCGAGACCATCGGCGGCCGCCTCCACGCTCGCCGCGATGCCCTCGACGAGGTGCCGCGTGGGGCGGCAGTCATAGGACCGGTACGGGCCCTTGCCGAGCATGTGGCCCGTCGGGAGCGGGAATCCGCCGCCGGATGGTGTCAGGAAGCCGATCACGGCCGCGAGCAGCGAGCCGATGAACGCGAGCACGAACAGACCCACGCACGGCCAGCCGATCACGTCGGTCCAGTCCGCGCCGAGCGTCGCGCGCATGATGTCGCTGGAGGGATTGCAGATCAGCGCCCCCAGCAGGCTCGCCGCGGCGACGGCGAGCATCCGCCAGGGCAGCGGGGGGCGCCTCACGGGATCGCGGTCGGGCGGCTCGAGCAGCCAGGGCGGGTCGTTCGGGGCGGCCCGCGACCGCTCCTTTTCGCCGGTCCGGGCGACGATCACGGTGACGTTGTCGGGCGCACCCCGCACGAGCGCCAGTCCCACGAGGGCCGCCGCCGCGTTGCCCCCCCGGGAGGCGGCGGCCACCGCGCCGATCTCCTCGTCGGCGACCTGGCCCGAAAGCCCGTCGCTGCAGAGCACGTAGGCATCGCCCGGCTCGACGGGGAAGGGACCCTCGAGATCGACCTCGACCTGCGGGTGTGGACCCATCGACCGCATGATGATGTTCTTCGGCACGCCTGCCGGGAGCACGGCGTCGTGCCCGGCCTTGGCCTCGTACTCCCAGGCGAGCGAGTGGTCGCGGGAGAGCTGCTCGATCGTCCCGCGGCGGACCCGGTACACGCGGCTGTCACCCACGTGGCCCACCAGCGCCCCCCGGGGCAACAGGGCCAGCGCCGTGCAGGTCGTGCCCATGCCCCTGAGGTCGGGCGACGTCTCGCCCCGCGCGTTGATCTTCTTGTTGGCGTCCTCAAAGCTCGCGCGGAGCGCGAGCGGCGGGGAACGGAGGGCCACCAGCTTCTCGTAGGCGCCGGTCACCTCCTGCACGGCCAGGGCGCTGGCCATCTCGCCGGCGGCGTGGGCCCCCATGCCGTCGGCCACGACGAACAGCCAGCCCCGGCGCCGGTACTGCTCACGGTTCCAGGGCTCGACGACACCCCTGGCGTCCTGGTTGTTGGACCGCCGCAGGCCGACGTGCGAGACGTCGTGGTGCTCGAGGGTGGAACCGGATCCCACGGGAGGAGCCTGTGGAGCGGAGGGCGAGACAATCCGGGAAGTCTAGCCGCCCTGCGCCAACGGGGCGATACGGCGGCGGGCGGCGGCGCGCGCGGGCCCAAAGCACCGCCGGGTTGGGCTGGCGGCCGCGTCGCCCCGCGGCCTACCGTCCGCGGCATGACGCGGCACCCGATCGCAATCGCCCTCGTCCTCGCGCTGGCCGCGGGCTGCGTGCAGCGGCGGATGACCATCCGGTCGAACCCGCCCGGCGCGCTCGTCTACGTGGACGACTACCAGATCGGCACCACGCCGGTGTCGCACGACTTCGTCTACTACGGCACCCGCAAGGTCCGGCTCGTGAAGGACGGCTACGAGACGCTCACCGTGCGGCAGCCGATCCCGCTGCCCTGGTACGAGATCTTCCCGCTCGACTTCGTGACGGAGAACCTGATCCCGTGGGAGATCCGCGATGAGCGGGTGATCGACCTCGCGATGCAGCCGGCCTCGACCGAACCGGCCGAGTCGGTGGTCGCCCGCGCGGAGCAGGCCCGGCTCGCCGCCGGCAGCCTGCCCCCCGTCGCGCCGGCCGCGGCCGTGGTGCCCGCACCGCCCGCGTCGCAGCCGATCCCCGCGCCGCCGCCGGCCGTGCCACCGCTCCAGCAATACGCCCCGCCGCCCGCGCCACCGCAGGGCCTGCTGCTCCCGCCCCCCGCGCCCTCCCAGGGCCTGCAGCCGCCGTTCCAGAACGCGCCGGCCCAGGGCATCCCCGGTTTGGGCGCGCCGCCGTCGGGCATGCAATAATCGAGGCATGACGTCGTCCGCTCCCGCCGTCGGGCCCCCGTCGCGGGCCGCGCTCGACGTCCTCAAGCTCGATCGCCTGCAGGCGCTCGTCCGCGACATCCTGCCGCAAAACGCGTTCTACGCAGCGAAACTCGACCGGCTCGACGACCCCGCCGCGCTCGCGTCACTGGCCGACCTCGCCGACTGGCCCTTCACCTACAAGGAGGAACTGGTCGCCGCGGGTGCACCCGGGCGGCCGGCGAACCTCACGTGGCCGGCCGAGCGGTACGTGCGGGCCCACCAGACCAGCGGCACGCACGGGCGCCCGCTCGCGGTCCTCGACACGGCCGACGACTGGCGGTGGTGGATGGACTGCTGGCGGGTGATCCTCGATCGCGGCGACGTGGCCGCGGGCGACCGCGTGCTCGTGGCCTCGTCCTTCGGCCCCTACGCCGGGTTCTGGAGCGCGTTCGACGCCGCCCTCGACCGCGGTGCCATGGCGATCCCCACCGGGGGCATGACGAGCCTCGCCCGGCTGGAGGCGGCCCGGAGCCTCGCGGCCACCGTGCTCGTCGCCACCCCGAGCTACGCGCTGCACCTCGCGGAGGTCGCCGAAGAGGCGAAGATCGACACGGCGGCGCTGCCGGTGCGGCTCGTGCTGGTGGCGGGCGAGCCCGGCGGGTCGGTCACCGCGGTTCGCGCGCGGATCGCGGCTGCCTGGGGCTGCGACGTGCTCGACCACGCGGGCGCCACGGAGGTGGGGCCGTGGGGCGTGGGCGACGTCCGTGGCCCGGGACTCGACGTCATCGAGCCCTTCTTCCATCCGGAGTTCCTCGCGCTCGACAGCGGCCGGCCGGCCCGGCCCGGCGAACTCGCCGAGCTCGTGCTGACGACGCTCGGCCGCACCGGCTGTCCCGTGATCCGCTACCGCACGGGGGACGTGGTGCGGCCCACCTGGGCCGCGGCCGACGACGTCGCCGCCGGCGCCTGCCCGTGGGTGCGGCTCGACGGGGGCATCCTCGGTCGCACCGACGACATGCTCGTGGTCCGCGGCGTCAACGTCTTCCCGGGCGCGATCGACGACATCGTGCGGAGTTTTCCCGAGGTGGTGGAGTACCGGCTCACCGTGACCACGCGACAGAGCCTCGACGTGTTGCGGCTCGCCATCGAGGACCGCCTTGACGCGCCGCGGCGGGTGGCCGACGAGCTCAAGCTCCGGCTCGGACTGCGGGTGGAGGTGACGAGCGTGCCGATCGGCAGCCTGCCACGCTTCGAGGGCAAAGGTCGCCGCTTCGTGGACGAGCGCGAGCAGCCGCACCGGGAGATCGACGCGTGAGCGACCCCGTCCCCACGAGCATCGCCCGGGTCGCCGACCCGGCGGCCGCCGGCGCGGTCGAGATCGGCTGGAGCGACGGCCGGCGGGCCGTCTTTTCGCCGCGACTGCTGCGCGATGCCTGCCCCTGCGCCACCTGCCGCGAGGCCCGGGCCGCGCCGCCGAAGCCGCACCTGCTCCCGGTGCTGGCCCCGACCGAGATGCGGCCGCTGGCGATCACGGCGATGACGCCTGTCGGCCAGTACGCCTACTCGATCGAATTCTCCGACGGCCACTCGAGCGGCATCTACACGCTCGAGTACCTCCGCGAGTTGGCGTAACCGCGGGAATCGCTTCGCCTCGTTGAAGCTGACCGGGGCGGGATGCTACCCTCGGGAAATTTGTTTTTTTCGCCCCTCCACCCCACACCCATGCCGCGCCGCGACGACCTCCACACGATCCTCCTCATCGGCTCGGGCCCCATCGTCATCGGCCAGGCCTGCGAGTTCGACTACTCGGGCACCCAGGCCTGCAAGGCCCTCCGCGAGGATGGCTACCGGGTCGTGCTCGTGAACTCGAACCCGGCCACGATCATGACCGACCCGGGCACGGCCGACCGGACGTATGTCGAGCCGCTCACCTGGCAGATGCTCGAGAAGGTTATTCAAGCCGAGAAGCCCGATGCCGTGCTCCCCACGCTCGGCGGCCAGAC
>JBJTJO010000280.1:0-4359 GCA_046095965.1 Planctomycetaceae bacterium | reverse complement strand
GATCTCCGCCGACGCGGCGGGGTCGGCCGCCACCCGGTCGAGCACCCAGAGGACGACGTCCGGCATCCGGCGCTCCGCGAGGCGCTCGAGGAGGACGCGGGTCGCGGCATCGGCGGCGCTGTCGGCGCCGCGGGCGACCGGCACGCCACTGCCGGCGGCCAGCAGGAGCACCGCTGCCGCCAACGACCGGACCACGCGTCGCGGGGCGCGGCCGATCCGGAGCACGAATGGCAGGGGGCGGGGCATGGGCGGGAGAATCCTGCGACAAATGTTGATTGTGCGACCGCGCCCGCCATCCGTCAAACGCCCGGGCGGCCGGCTCGGCGCGGCGTGACGTTCCGCCCGCGGTGCCCCCCGCCGGCGCCGCGAGCCATGCGGGCCGCCGCCCCGCCGGCGGCCGCGGCACCACCCGCGCCGAGCGGATGCCCGGGCAGGCGAGCACCGCCGCCACGGCCTCGGCCGACGGCGGCTGGTCGAGGTTGAGCACGCCGATCGCGTCTCCGGCGGGAGCCGTGCGGCCCACCGTCATCTGCGCGATGTTCACGCCGAGGGCGCCGAAGGCGGTGCCGACGCGGCCGATGATCCCGGGCACGTCCTGGTGGGTGAACACGAGCAGGTTGCCGTCGAGGTAGGCCTCGAGCCGGTGCCCCTCGAGCTGCACGAGTCGCGGCATCGAGTGGCCGAAGAGCGTGCCGGCCGCCCGGTGCGTGCGGTCGCCCGACGCGAGCTCCACGCCCACCACCGAGCTGAACGCGCCGGGGTCGGTACGGCTCTGCTCGACGATGTCGATGCCCCGCTCCTTGAGGAGCATCTCGGCGTTGACGATGTTGACGTCCTCGATCGCGTTCTCGAGCAGGCCGGCCGCGAAGGCCGCCGTGACGAGCCGCGTGTTGCGGGAGGCGATCTCGCCCCGGTAGGCGATCGAGCAGGAGCGGGGTCCCCCCTCCTCGAGCTGCGCGAGCAGCAGCCCGAGCCGCCAGGCGAGGTCGAGGAATCCGCGGACGCCCTCCAGCTCGGCCGGGTCGATCGCGGCCGAGTTCACCGCGTGCCGGACCGTGCCCGTGGTGAGGAAGTCAACGAGCAGGCCCACGCCTTCGACGGCCACCTGCGACTGGGCCTCCTCGGTGCTCGCGCCGAGGTGGGGCGTGACGAGGACGTTGGGCATGCCGAACAGCGGGCTGTCGGTGCAGGGC
The DNA here is from genome assembly GCA_046095965.1 of Planctomycetaceae bacterium. GTDB lineage: Bacteria > Planctomycetota > Planctomycetia > Pirellulales > UBA1268 > QWPN01. The sequence goes on along the minus strand of JBJTJO010000280.1, from coordinate 3,166 downwards.
TCCTGCTCGAACACGTCGAGGGCCACCCCGGCGATGATGCCGCGCTCGAGGCCGGCCACGAGGGCCCGCTCGTCGTAGATGCCGCCGCGGGCGCAGTTCACGAGACGGATGCCCGGCTTGAGCATCTCGAGCTCCGGCAGGCCCACGAGGTGGCGGGTCTCGTCGGTGAGCGGCGTGTGCACCGTGAGGTAGTCCACCCGGGGCAGCAGATCCCGGACGTTGTCCACCAGGTCGATGCCCAGTTCGAGGGCCCGCTCCGGCGAGAGGAAGGGATCGTAGCCCGCGACCTGCATGTCGAAGGCCCGGGCCCGCTTCGCGACGGCCTGCCCGATCCGGCCGAGGCCCACGATGCCGAGCGCCTTGCCCGCGAGTTGCACGCCCATGAACCTGTTGCGGTCCCAGGCGTGGGCCTTGAGGCTCGCATCGGCGGCCGCAACGTTCCGCGACAGGGCGAGAATCAGGGCGAAGGCGTGCTCGGCCGTGCTCGTCGTGTTGCCGGCGGGCGTGTTCATGACCACGATGCCCTGCCGCGTGGCCGCCGCCTTGTCGATGTTGTCGGTGCCCACGCCGGCCCGCACGATGGCGCGGAGCCTGTGGTTGCCGGCGAGCGCCGCCGCCGTGATCTTCACGCCGCTGCGGCAGATGGCGCCGTCGTGGGCCGCGAGCGCCGCGCGGAGGGCGTCGCCCGAGAGACCGGTCTGCACCTCGTAGGTGATGCCCGCGCGGGCGGCGGCGTCGAGCTGGGCGAGGCCGTCGGCGCTGAGCGTGTCGAGGACGATGATCGAGGGCATGGGTCTCCCTTCCCTGGGAACATGGCGGTCAGCCGCCGCGCGACCGCTGGAACTCCAGCATCCAGTCGCGAAGCGCCTCGACGCCGGCCGTCGGCATCGCGTTGTAGATGCTCGCCCGGATGCCGCCGACGGAGCGGTGTCCCTTGAGGTCCACGAGGCCGCGGGCGGTCGCGCCGGCCAGGAACGCCTTCTCGGAGTCCTCGTCGGGCAGGCGGAACGTGACGTTCATGTCGGAGCGGCAGTCGGGCTTGGCATGGCCGGCGTAGAAGCCCCCCGACGCGTCGAGCACGTCGTAGAGGAGGCCGGCCTTCACGGCGTTGTGCCGGGCGATGCCGGCCAGGCCGCCCATCGAGTCCCGCAGCCAGCGGCAGACGAGGCCGAGGACGTAGACGGCGAACGTGGGGGGCGTGTTGGGCCGCGAGCCCCCCTTCACGTACGTGCGGTAGTCGAGCATCGTCGGCAGGTCGTCCCGCGACCGCTCGAGCAGGTCCTTGCGGATGATGACGACCGTGACGCCCGCGATGCCGGCGTTCTTCTGGGCGCAGGCGTAGATCAGTCCGTACTTCGCCACGTCCACCGGCCGCGAGAGGAAGTCGCTCGACAGGTCGGCAACCAAGGGCGCGTTCCCCACGTCGGGATCCCGCTTCCACTGCACGCCCTGGATCGTCTCGTTGCTCGTGACATGGACGTAGGCGGGCGACTCCGAGAGGTGGATCTCGTCGGGGCCGGGGAGCCGGTCGTGCTTGGTCGCGGCCCCGTCCCAGGCCACGTGCACCTTCCCCTCGCGGCGAGCCTCCTTGATCGCGGTCGCGCCCCACGTGCCCGTGAGCACGTAGTCGGCCGCCGCCGACCGACCGCGGAGGAGGTTCATCGGCACCATCGAGAACTGCAGGCTCGCGCCCCCCTGGAGGAGCACGACCTCGTGGCCGTCGCCGATGCCGAGGAGCCCCCGCAGGCCCGCGAGGGTGTCGTCGAGGATCCGGTCGAAGGCCGGGCTGCGGTGGCTGATCTCGAGGATCGAGCTTCCCACGCCGGGCAGGCAGACGAGGTCGGCCTGGGCCTCCGCGAGCACCTCCAGCGGCAGCACGGCGGGCCCGGGCGAGAAATTGAACACGCGGTCGGTCGTCGCCGTCACCACGCCAGGGCCCTTCACGGATCGTCTCCACGCGCTGCGGCCGGGAAAAACCGGCCGTGCGGCAGGATAGGAGCGGCCCGCCGGGTGGTCAACGGGCCGGGCCCCATTCGCCGGTGGGCGCAGCGCCCGGTGGCGCGGCCGCCGTCGCGGGAACGCTCGCCGGCGGCGCGACGGCGGGCGGCAGCGCCGCCGTCCGTTGCCCGGCCGTGGCCGACTGCAGCGATGCGAGCCGCGCCGCGACGGCCGGTTGCGCGGGATCGGACGCGAGCGCCCGCGAGTAGTTGGCGGCCGCCTGGCCGGCGTCACCCGCCTGTTCGCGGATGCTCCCCAGGGCGACGAGGGTCCGCGGGTCGCCCGGCGCGACGGCGAGCGCGTCGATGAGCTGGTTCTCGGCCTCGCGGAGATCGCCGTGCTCCTGCGCCAGCCGCGCGAGCTCGACGTGGGGGGCCGGGTTGCCCGGCTGCGACCGGGCCCAGGTCTCGAGCCCGGCGACGGCCTCGGGCTCGCGCTTCTGCTCGACGAGCAGGACCGCCAGTGCCCGCTGGCACTCGGCATGGTTCGGGTTCCGCGCGAGGCAGAGGTGGTAATACTGCTCGGCGGTCGCGGCGTCGGCCGGACGGCCGAAGACCTTGGACTGCTGGTGGTAGGTCGCCCCGAGGTTGTAGAAGCAGTCGGGGTTGCCGGGCTCGCGGGCGAGCGCCTGTTGGAAGCGGTCCACGGCTCCGAGGTAGTTGCCCTGCTGGTAGAGCCGCACGCCCTGGGAGTTGTCGTTGTGCGCGAGTCCGCCACAGCCTGCACAGGACAGTGCGCATGCGACGAGGAGGGCGATGCGGGGCGTGGTCACGGGCGGGCTCCGACCCACGGGCCGGGGACCGTACCGCCCGCCATGGCTGCGGGACAAGGCCGCCGCAGTCTCTCCAGATTGCCGCGTCAGACGGGGGCGGGGCGGACGTAGCCGAGGGAGCGCAGGACCTCGAGCACCTCGCTGCACGTGGGGAACATCCGGCCGCTCGACCGCTTGTAGGTGTCGAGGGCCCGCATGAACTCGACCTCTTCCGGCCCGTAGTCGCGCTCGCAGGTCGTGGGATCGACCTTGCGGCGCCGGCCGCGCAGGTGGGGGGTGGCGAGGCGGGGGGTGGGTGCGGTCGAGGCGGCACGGCGGGGGGCGCGGGCGGGCTTCGTGGCGGCGGTCATGCGGGCTGCTCCGGGAGGTGCGGGACTCTGCCGAAAGCATGCACGC
>JBJTJO010000279.1:0-3361 GCA_046095965.1 Planctomycetaceae bacterium | reverse complement strand
CCATCACGCCTCGCGACACCGCCGGCACAGATGATGCAGCGGCCGAATGCGGCGACGCCACCGCCGCGCGTGCGGCAGCGGCCGGCGCGACGTCCACGGTCCACCAGGTCACGACGGGCAGCGCCGCCATCGCCCCCAGGCCGCAGGCCAGGACGAAGTGCCGCACGACCGGGCCCAGGCCATGCAGCACCGCCACGGCGGCAGCCGCCAGGGCGGCCACCACGGCAAACTGCCACAGCGAGTGCACGAGCACCCATCCCGCCCGCTCCACCGCACCCGCGGCCGCGAGGCAGTCGGCGATGTTTTGGATCACGATCAGCTCCTTCGGGAACATGGAATTCGTGATGCGTGCGAATCGGACCAGTCAGCTTTGCCGCCGCTCGAGCCGGTCGAGCAGGGCCCGGGCCTCGGCGATCTCTTCCGGCGTCGCCCGGCCGTGGGAGAGCGCCTGGAGCGCCACGCCCATCGCCGAGCCCTCGTACACCTTCTCGATCAGCTCGCCGAGCATGCTGCGGCGGGCCTTGTTCCGCGTGAGTCGGGCCCGGTAGCGGTGGGGCGAAGCCCGCTCGTCGCGCACGAGCAGCCCCTTGCCGAGCATCAGCGAGAGCATCTTCATCGTGGTCGAGTAATTCGTCCCCTTGTCCGCCACCAGGCGGGCGTGGACGTCGCCGACCGTGCAGGGCTCGATCGCCCACACGATCCGCAGGATCTCGAGCTCCGCTGCCGTCGGCTGGCTCGAACCCAGGTCGCGCATCCGTCTTTCTCCTGAAGCCACGGGCGGCACAGCGAAGATTTCGCTTGCACGTCCGAAACGATAGCGAAGGCTTTCGCTAGCGTCAAGAACGGCATCGTCGAGTTCTCATGGCTTGAGTTCCTCGATCCGCTGGCGGATCTCGTCCCGCCGCCGCGAAAGCACCGGCATCGGTATCACGAACCGCGATCCCGTGACACCTCCCGGATCGCCTGGTTGAAGCTCATGGCCACTCGTTGCGGGAGTGCCCTTGACCGGGCTATCCTTGACAATGATGAAGGTTTCATCCGGAGGGTTTTGATATGGCGACTGCGGCGGAATACGTCTGCACAGATGAGCACGGCGTGATGCGAGTCGGGCAGACGCGTGTCATGCTCGACTCGGTGCTGGCCTCGTTCGTTGAAGGGTGTTCCGCCGAGACGATCGTGCAACAGTACCCGTCATTGTCGCTCGAGGAAGTGTATGGGGCGATCGCGTTTTACCTCGGCAATCGAGCGACGGTTGATGCCTATCTTGCCCGACAAGACGCCGTATGGAGCCGGGCACGCGAGGCGGTGAATCGGTCGGCCAGCCCAGTTGTTGCCCGTCTCAGAACTGAAGCCGCGAGGGCCGGGGTTGGTCGGCCATGAGCCGGCTGCGATTCCTCGCCGACCACGACCTCAACGAGCACATCGTCACGGGTGTCAAGCGGCTCAATCCGAGGATTGAGTTCATTCGGGTCCGTGACCTCGGGCTTGAAGCGGCGTCGGATCACGAGGTTTTGGCCTACGCTTTGCGCGAGTCACTCTGCGTCGTTTCGCATGACGTCAACACCATGACATCCGCGGCCGCAGCAACGATCGCCGCTGGGCAGCAGTTCGCGGGATTGTTTCTGGTGCGTCAGACGACGCCGGTCCGAGCAGCGATCGAGATCATCGTCCTTGCTTGGTCGGCAAGCGAACACGACGAATGGCGCAATCAGGTCGTGTTTCTGCCGTTTTGACATGCCTCTGGCTCTGCATGGCCAGACTTGCCCCGGCGAAGCCCGCGAGTCCGTCATGCGATTCGCGGCAGTCGCCGCCTCTACTGGATACCCGGGTCATTGCGCTTGCTGGAGCCGTTGCCGCTCTTGGAAGCCCTTGGGGATCACAAAGTCGTCGGTCGGGCTGCCGTCGGGTTCGGGGATCAGTTCCAGCGTCTCGATGAGCGGGATCACGACGTCTTCCTTCGCGATCAGGGCCGCGAGCGTCTTGGGAGAAATTCTCTTGAGGTTGGGAAGGGCGATCCTACCCTCGATCTTCGCCAACGCCCGCGCAATCTCCACGGCGTCGGGGGAGTCGATCGCAGTGACGTTGTTGAGCGTCACCCCGAACTCCTACCGCGCCAGGAGCGCGACGAGTGGGATTCTCTCCATCGTGATTGAATCGAACTTGATCATCAGGTCGTTCAGTTGCAGCTTGCCTTGGTGCTGCGCGAGCGCCTGGATGGCTTCGGGCGAGAGCGTATTCACTTTGAAGAAGAACAAGCCGCCCTCGTGCTGCGCAAGCGCCGCGGCCACCTTCGGCGAGAACGTGGTCAGTTCGTAAAACCAAAGGTCTTTCGTCCCCTGCTTTCCAAGCTTGGTCGCTAGTTCCACGCTGGTGAGCGTCGCCAGGGACTCGAGTGACAGCCAGCCCTTGTGCTGCGCCAACTCCGTGGCAACCTCTTCGGACAGCGTGGTCAGGCGGGGGAGGTCCAGGTCGCCCTTCGACTGCGCCAGCCCCTTGGCGGTTTGGGCGTCGAGCGTGGTCAGGCCGTTGAGTCTCAGATCGCCCTTGAACTGCGCCAGCGCCGTGGTGACCTCGGGCGAAAGCGTGGTCAGGCCGCGGAGGAACAGCTGTCGCCCGGATTCCGCCACCAGCTTCTTCGCCTCTTCCGGCGTGAGGCTCGTGATGGTGTTCGTGTCCTCGGGCAACGCCTTCTCATCCGCGGCGAGGGCGGGCCGTGGGGCGGCGGCGCCGGCCGCCACCACCGCCACCATGCAGGCCGTGGCGAGCACGCCCGCGACGAGCCGCGCGGCCGAGGCCTGCGGGGCCTCCACGCCGGACAGCCGGCGGATGCGTTCCACGAGGCTCCCGCCGTCGGCCGCCATCGCGAACGCCGTGGCGATCCGCCGCTCCTCGAGCGACACGAGCGCCTTCGCATAGGAAAGCCGCGTGCCCTGCCCGCCCGACTCCAGCACCCGCACCGCCAGATCGTCGGCGCAGTGCTCGCGCTCCCCGCGCACCTGCGCCGAGATTCACCAGGCCGCCGGATGATGGAAGAACACAACGTCGATGCAGGCCTGCAGCAGGTTCACGAGCACGTCGCGGCGCCGCACGTGCGCGAGCTCGTGCGCGATGATCGCGTCGATCTCCTGCGGCCCCATGCCCACGAGCGCCCCCGCCGGCCAGAGGATCGTGGGCTTGAGCCAGCCCACCACCACCGGCGCGCCGATCGCGTGGGATTCGAGGAGCCGCACCGCCTTGTCGATGCCGAGGGCGTTGCGCCAGCGGTTCACGCGGGCCTGCCAGCGGCCGTCGGCCACGGCCGTCGCCCGGGCGACGAGCCGGCGGGTGAGCGCCCAGCCGGCCATCATCCGCACCGCCGCCA
>JBJTJO010000278.1:0-2925 GCA_046095965.1 Planctomycetaceae bacterium | reverse complement strand
CCGCCGCAGCTGCCGACGCCGCCCGCGTCGATGACCCGCGGATCGCGGAGGTGCTCACGCGGTGGTGGGGCTTCGACCGGCTGCGGCCGCTCCAGGCGGAGGCCATCGAGGCGGCCCTCGCGGGCCGGGACTCGCTCGTCGTGATGCCGACCGGCGGCGGCAAGAGCCTGTGCTACCAACTGCCGCCGCTCGTCGCCGAATCGACCGACGTGGTGGTCTCGCCGCTCGTCGCGGTCATGAAGGACCAGGTCGATGCGCTCGAGGCGATCGGCTACCCGGCGGCGGCGATCCACGGCGGCATGTCCCAGGAGGAGCGGGCCGCGGTCCGCGACCGGCTGGCCGCCGGCGAGTTGCGCCTGCTCTTCGCGGCCCCCGAGCGGCTCGTGAACACGGGCCTCCTCGACCTGCTCGCCCGCGTGGGGGTGAGGCGGTTCGCGATCGACGAGGCCCACTGCATCAGCCACTGGGGGCACGACTTCCGCCCCGAGTACCGGCAGATGGCCCTGCTGCGGGAGCGGTTTCCGTCCGCGAGCATCCACGCCTTCACCGCCACGGCCACGCCGCGGGTCCGCGACGACATCGGGCGGCAACTCGCCCTTCGCGACCCCGCCCTGCTCGTGGGCACGTTCGACCGCCCCAACCTCGTCTACCGCGTGGTGCCGCGGACCGACCGCGTGACGCAGGTGATCCAGATCCTGGGACGCCACCGGGGCGAGGCCTCGATCGTCTACTGCATCTCGCGGAAGGAGACGGAGCGGCTCGCGGCACGACTCGCCGAGGAGGGCATCCTGGCCCGGCCCTACCACGCGGGCCTCGACGCCCACGAGCGGCACCGGACGCAGGAGGCCTTCGCCCGCGAGACGATCGACGTCGTCGTGGCGACGGTTGCGTTCGGCATGGGGATCGACCGCTCCGACGTCCGCCTCGTGCTCCACACCGCTCTCCCCAAGAGCCTCGAGGCCTACCAGCAGGAGACGGGCCGCGCCGGCCGCGACGGCCTCGCCGCGGAGTGCGTGCTCCTCTACTCGTCCGCCGATGTCTTCAGTTGGGAGTCGCTCGTGCGCAAGAGCGCGGCCGAGTCGGAGCTCGATGCCGACGAGCAGGAGCAGCTCGTGGCCTCGCAGATGGAACACCTGCACGCGATGCGCCGCTACGCCCAGGCCGCCCGCTGCCGCCACGCGGCGCTCTCCGAGTACTTCGGCCAGGACTACGCGCCCGCCACCTGCGGCGCCTGCGACGTCTGCCTCGGCGAGACGGAGAGCCTGCCGGATGCGACGATCACGGCCCAGAAGATCATCTCGTGCGTGGCGCGGGTGGGCGAGCGGTTCGGGGTGCGGCACGTCTGCGAGGTGCTCCGCGGCGCGGCGACCGACGGCATCCGGCGGCACGGCCATGATCGGCTCTCGACGTTCGGCCTGCTCGCGAACGTGGACCAGCGGGCCGCCGAGAACCTCGTGCACCAGCTGCTCGACCAGGAGCTGCTCGCGCGGACCGGCGGCGACCGGCCCGTCGTGACGCTCAACGAGCGGTCCTGGGAGGTGCTGCGCGGCCACCGCGAGGTCGTGCTCCTCGAGCCCCGGACGGCGAAGGCGAAGACGACGAAGGCCGACGTGGACGACTGGCAGGGCGTGGACCGCGACCTCTTCGAGCGGCTGCGGCGCTGGCGCCGGCGGGTGGCCGAGGCCCGCGGCAAGCCGGCCTGGACGATCTTCGACGACAAGTCGCTCCGCGCCATCGCCCGCGACAGGCCCGACTCCCCCGCCGCCCTGCTCCGCTGCCGCGGCATCGGCGAGAAGCGCCTCGCCGACTTCGGCCCCGCGATCCTCGACCTCGTCACCGGCAGGGAGCCCGAATAATTCAGTCCTGATAGTACGATCGGATGCCTGATCGACGAGGCTCGGGGCTGCCCGTGCCGGATGCCGGCGCCTCGCACAAGCCCTCTCCCTCGGGGAGAGGGTGGCCGAAGGCCGGGTGAGGGTGCAGGAGCCTTCCGGCTGGCAACCGAGGAACCCTCACCCCGGCCCTCTCCCAGAGGGAGAGGGAGATGGTGCGATACTCATGCCGGACAGGTTTGCCCAGGATGGGCGCAGCGAGCGTCCGGCGAGAGGGCATGGGTAGCCCCGAGCCGGCTCACTCCTTGAACGAATAATGGACGAGCCTGTGAACAATCCTCGAACGAACTCTGAAGGAAGTCTCCCGATGCCCCACCCCTCTCCCACCGCCGCCCTCCACGCCCTCGGCCAGAGCCTGTGGCTCGACACCATCACCCGCGGGATGCTCGATGACGGCACGCTCGCCCGCTTCATCAGGGATCTCTCGGTGACGGGCCTCACGAGCACCCCCACGATCTACAACCTGGCCTTCAAGAACACGCCCTTCTACGACACGGCCATCGCAGCGAAGGTGAAGGCGGGGGTCACCGGCGAGCGACTGTTCTTCGACCTGGCGATCGAGGATCTCCAGCGGGCCGCCGACCTCTTCCGGCCCGTGCACGACCGCACGGGGGGACTCGACGGCTGGGTGTCGCTCGAGGTCTCGCCGCGGCTGGCCTACGACACGGCGAGCACGCTGGCCGCAGCCCGCGACCTCCACGCCCGGGCGGCCCGGCCGAACCTGTTCATCAAGATCCCCGGCACCCCGGAGGGCCTCCCGGCGATCGAGGAGGCGATCGCCGCGGGCGTGCCGGTGAATGTCACGCTCCTCTTCACCCGGGAGCAGTACCTGGCCGCGAGCGATGCGTATCTGCGTGGCATCGAGCGGCGGATCGACGCGGGGCTCCACCCGCGGGTCTGCTCGGTGGCGTCGCTCTTCATCAGCCGCTGGGACTCGGCCACCGCGAAGCAGCTCCCGCCGCACCTGGCCAACACCCTCGGCGTCGCGATCGGCGCGGACGCCTACGCCGCCTACCGCGACGTCCTCGGCTCC
>JBJTJO010000277.1:0-3570 GCA_046095965.1 Planctomycetaceae bacterium | reverse complement strand
GCCGCGCGGCCGTGTCGAGGAGCTGCTCGAGCTGCGGGGTGAGTTCGGCGGGGGTCATCGGCCCCTCCAGGCGCGTCGGGCGACGGCGCCCGGGCCGAAGCGGCGCAAGACTACGCACCCCGGGGCGACCGTTCAAGGACGGCTCGCGCCGTGGGACGCGACCGCATCGGCCGGCAGGCCGCGCACGCACCCGCCGGCGGCTCGCTCACCGCCGCCGCGAGCCCTCGGCGCCGTCGTCGCGCCGGTCGGCGATCATCTTCGGGTCGGTCGTCGCCTTCATCGGGCCGTGGTAGGCCGCGATGCCGCCGGGGAGCACCACGCCCCAGGCGCGCTCCTGATAGATGGTGAGGGCGTGGAGGGCATGCCCCATGGGGCCGATCTTCCACTCGCGGCTCGGCTCCTTGGCGAGGGCCGAGGAGAGGAACTCCGCGGCGGCCACGACCCGGGGGTCATAGAGCCTGTCCTGGTCGAGCGAGGACACGAGCCACTCGAGGATGTGGCCCGTGGTCTGGATCTTGCGGTCGATGTCGTCGCGCCGGTCGGCCGGGTACTTGAACCACTCGGTGCTGAACGACCCGTCGCGGTTCTGCAGCTTCGTGAGCGTGAAGTTCTGGTAGTCGCGGACGTACTGGTCGGCCCGCAGGTAGATCCCGTCGAGTTCGCCGGTCGCCCGCAGCCGCCGCTGGCAGCCGTAGGCGAGGCCGAACAGGCGGTGCGTGCCGCCGCAGGGCGCGCCCCGGATCGGCTGCTGGATCTCCTCCTCCACCAGCCGGGGCAGCGACCAGTCGCGGCCGTCGCGGCTCTTCCAGGTGGCGTCCGTCGGCAGGTAGTGGGCGAGCGAGATGAGCGCGAACGTGAGCTCGGTGTTCGGCCGGCAGGAGCGCTTCTCCTCCTCGATGAGGTCGGCCACCGTGAACCTGTGCTCGCCGAGGACGATCGGGGAGTTGGAGGCCACGCGGCACTGCGCGAGGATCGCGAGGTACTGGGCCGAGTGCCCCTGGACGCCCACGCCCTTGAGCGCCATGACGCGATCGCCCGCGGCGGCCAGCATCACCTGGCCGCGACATCGGCCCCCCATGTTCGACCAGCCGATCGAATTGACGAGGTCTCCCGCGGGGCCGCCGACGCGAACCTGCGAGGGGATGCCGAACGCGATGAAGCCGTGCATCACCTCCCAGGGCGTGTGCTGCGCCGTGTTGAGAGGCCGCCGCTGGTAGGCGGCTAGCGTGCGGGCGATGCTCGCGCGGAGCCGCTCGAACCGGGGCGTGCGCGGGGCGGGGCGCCCGGTCGCCTGGAGCCGGGTCACCACGATCGGCGGCGTCTGGCGGCCCCCCGGTTGCGCGGCCACCGTGACGGTCGCCGGAGGCGGAGGCGGCGCAGGCGGCGTGTAGTCGGGATTGGTGGCATCGGTGGCCACCTTGCGCACGGCCGTATCGACCGCCATGGCGAAGCGCGTGGCCTCGTTCCAGGTCGGCATGCGGGCGGGCGTCGCCGGCGCTCGCTGCGGCGCGGTGGGCGGCCGGGTGGAGGCGGACGTCGCGGAGGCTGGACGGGCCGCGAGGCGGAGCCGCCCAACCTCATCCGCCGAGGGCGGTGTCGGCGCCGGGATGAACTCCTGTTCTCCAGTCCGGCCCATCAGGGACTCGAAAAACCTCGATGGTCCCGACCGCACGCGGTCGGCGGGCGCTCCGCGTGCCGGCACGATCGCCACGACGGCGAGCACGACGACGGCGGCTGCCGCGGCGGCTCGGCTCCAACTGGAAGCCGGGCCACGTTCGCGGGCGGAGGCGGCGGGATGAAGCCCTGAACGGACCGGCGCAGGCTGCATGGTTTGGCTGTGGGGAGTGGCTCGTGGCGTGAAAGTCATATCGACCGACCGGCCCCCAAACATGGCTGTGGGCGATTTCGGCCCCCAACAGTGCGGACAGTTTTCCGGAACCCCCCAGCTTCTGCCGTCGCCGGCCGGGGCGTCGGGCTGGTGTCCGCGCCGGCCTGCCGGTACGGTCCCGCCCGCATTTCCCGGAGGTCAGCCCGTGCCCCACGCCCAGACATTCTTTCGCCCGGCTGCGTCTGCTTGGATCCGGCCGGCTTCGATCCTCCCGGCCTGCGTCCTGCTCTCCGGCTGTGCCGCCTGGTCGCCCTTCGTCGATCCGCGGCAGATGGCGAAGGACCGTGAGCAGTTCGGCGCGACGGCCGACCAGCGGATCACGGAATTGCAAGCCGAGGCCAAGGCGGCCCGCGCCGCGGGGCCGGCGGGGCGCACCGAATTCACCAGCCGGCTCGTCTCCGAGATGCTCGGCGAGCACGATCCCCGGGTCCGCTCCCGGATTCTCGAGGCGGCCGCCGGGTTCGACACCCCGGAGGCGGTCGCGATCTGCAAGGGGGCGCTCCAGGATCCGGACGCGGAGGTGCGGATGGAGGCCTGCGACGTGTGGGCCCGACGCGGCGGCCCCGAGGCGGTGTCCCTCCTCGCGGCCCGCTCCACGACCGATGCCGAACTCGACGTGCGCCTGCGGGCGCTGCGCATGCTCGGCGAGTTGAAGGACGACCGGGCGATCCCGGTGCTCGCGAAGGCGCTCGAGGATCCGGACCCCGCCGTGCAGTATCGCGCCGTCGCGGCGCTGAAGCGGGTCAGCGGCCGCGACCTCGGCGACGACGTCAACACGTGGCGGGAGTGGGCGGCCGACCCCGAGGGCAGCGCGGCCGAGTGGTCGATCGCCGAGGGCTTCCGCAAAATTTTCTGAGGAGCGCGGAGACAAAAAGCGGAGCATGCTGGTAGCCGCCACCGGAGCGGCATGGCACGATGACGGAGGTTCCCGCCGCGGAGGTTTCGTCGTGCGAGTTCCGTCGTGCAGCCGCGTGGTGCTCGCGATCCTCGCCTCGGGCGTCGTGATCGCCTCCCCGCGCGCCGCGGATCCCGCGGCCGCGCCGGCGTGGGAGCGGGTGAGCGTGCGCGACGCAGGCGGCGCGCGGACCCTCGAGGGGGCGGTCGTCACCGAGGCGGCCGACGGCGGGATGCTCCTGGAACTCGCCGACCAGCGGTACGAGCTGCTGCAGCCCGCCGTGATCGCGGCCCGCGAGCCGCTGCCGCCGCCGCCGCCGGAGGCGCCCCGTGACCTCGGGCGCCGCATCCTCGCGGGGCTCCCGGCGGGGTTCGACGTGCACGTCACCCGGCACTACGTCATCTGCTTCGACACCTCTCGGGACTACGCGCGGTGGGCCGGCGCCCTCTTCGAGCGACTGCACGAGGCGTTCGTCACCTACTGGCGACGGGCGGGGCTCGACGTGGGCGATCCCGGGCGGCCGCTCGTGGTCGTCATCTTCGCCGACCGGCACGACTACGAGCAGGCGGTGCTGCGGGACGTGGGGGCCGGGGCCGACCGGGTGTCGGGCTACTACAGCTTCCTCACCAACCGCGTCACCACGTTCGACCTGACCGCCGCCGACGGCCTGCCCCGGCCGCCGGGCCGCGGACCGAGCCGCCTGGGCACCGAGATCCTGGCCCGCCCAGAGGCCGAGGGGCTGGTGGCGACCCTCGTCCACGAGGCCACGCACCAGATGGCTTTCAAC
>JBJTJO010000276.1:0-5474 GCA_046095965.1 Planctomycetaceae bacterium | reverse complement strand
GCGCTGATCCAGCGGACGAGCGGGGCGGTGGGAAGATCCGGCACGGCAGCCGGCACGTCGATCCCGAGCCTCGCGGCGGCCGCAGCGGCGGCCGTGCGGCCGCTGCGGATCGCCCCCTCCATGGTCGAGGGCCAGCCTGTCGCGGTCCAATCGCCGGCGAGGAACAGGTTCGGCACGTGCGTCCGCGCCGGCGGCCGCACCGCCTCGACGCCGGGCCGCACCGAGAGCACGGCCGTCGGATCGGTGACGACCCGGGACTCGAGGAGTCGAGCGTCGCGCGCGGCGGGAAACACGTCGCGCAACTCCGTGACGACCGTGTCGAGGAGCACCGCGCGGTCGCCGCCACAAAGCCCCCGCGAGGCGCTGATCACGACCTTGCAGTAGCCGGGCGGCGTGCCGTCCACCCGGAACGCCCACTGCGACGTGCGGCCGACGAGCACGGCGTGGGGAAGGTCGAGGACGTCCCGGTCGAACCAGAGGTGGACGGCCGTGATCGGCGAGCCGGTGAGCCCCTCGTCCGCCGCGGGCACGACGTCGGGCAGCAGCCGCGCCGCCTGCCGCCAGGGCAGGGCCACGATCGCGGCGTCGCACGCGACGCGGTCGGCGTCGCAGGCCACCGCGACGACGCGTCCCGCGTCGTCCCGCTCGACCGCCGTCGCGGCGGCGCCGGTGCGAATGTCCACGCCCTGGGACCGCAGCCGGTCGGCCAGCCGGACGCCGAAGAGCTCGCCGAGCGGCACGGTCGGCACGACGAGGTCGGCCGCGTGGCGGTGGGCGAGAAACCCGTCCACCGCCACCTTCCGCGCCGCGGCCACGTCCACGAGGTCGATCGACTCGCCGACGGCGCTCTCGATCACGGGCTGCCAGAAGAGCCGGATCACCGGCTCCGGCTGGCCCGCCGCCCGCAGCCACTCGAGCGCGGACGGCCCGCGACCGTCGGAGTGCGAGCGCGCGAGCCGGAGCATGCCGCGGGCGAGCGCCGCCTTCTCGCGCCACGAAAAGTGCCGCATGCCGAGGAGCAGGGGGGCGAGGTGAAGCGGGGCGGGGAGGAGGCGCGTCGGCGTGCAGGCCGACCGTGCGCCGTCGGGCCCGATGAACCACAGCGTGCGGTCGCGCCGCAACGCCGGCGCAAGGCCGGTGCGGTCGCAGAGGTCGAGGAAGTTCGTGCAGCAGCCCATGGCGACGTGCTGGCAGGCATCGACGAGGCCGCCGCCGGGATCCTCGAACGACGCGGCGCGGCCCCCGACGCGGCGGCGGCCCTCGACGAGCACGACCGCGAGCCCCGCATCGGCGAGCGCGGCCGCGGCGGCGAGGCCGGCGAGGCCGCCGCCCACGACGACCACGCGGCGTGCGGACGACGGCGCTGCCGCGGCCCCGCTCATCGTCGCCGCCTCCGCCGCGTGCCGAGGACGAGCGTGGACGCCACGGCCCCGATGACGGCCGCCCGCGACCGTCGCGGCCGCGTCGTGAAGATCCGCGGCCCCGCGCGGCGGACGCCGGCGAACAGCGCGCGGTACGCGCCGAACATCGCCCGGAAGGCGATGCGGCCGTCGGTGGTGAGCATCCGGTCGAGGTCCGCGGCCCGGTCGTAGGCCGCGGCGGCCCGGTCGCACTCGAGCGCCGCGAGCCGCGCGAATTCCGGGCCGATCCGCGCCGCCCGCAGATCGCCGGCAAGGCATCCTGCCGCGGCAAAATCCTCGGCGGGGATGTAGATGCGGCCGCGGGCGAGATCCTCGGGCACGTCGCGGAGGATGTTCGTGAGCTGGAAGGCGAGCCCGCAGTCGTGGGAGGTGGCGATCGCCTCGGGGGACGTGAAACCCCAGACGTGGATCGCCGCGATGCCGACGGCGCCGGCGACGCGGCGGCAGTAGTCCTCGAGTTCCGCGAAGGTGTCGTACGAGGGCCGGTCGAGATCCATCCGCACGCCGTCGAGCACGTCGCGGATGCACTCGGGCGGCACCGCGAAGCGCCGGACCGTGTCGGCCAGGGCGCGGACGACCGGGTCCTCGACCGCGCGGCCCGCGAGGCCGTCGTTCACGGTCCGCTCGAAGGCGTCGAGGCCGGTCCGCGCGGCGGCGGGATCGGCCGCGTCGTCCACGGCGTCGTCGGCCCGGCGGCAAAACGCGTAGATCGCGGTCGTGCCGCGCCGCTTCGCCGCGGGCAGGAGCCGGATCGGCAGCGCGAAGTTCGAGCCGCTTGCGCGGAGCACGGCGGCGCACGCCTCGTGATCGGCGGCGGAGGCGATCATGCCGCGCCTCCGGGCGTCGTCCGCAGGGCCCACCAGGCGCGGGCCGCGAGGGCCAGTTTCGTGATCCGCCCCACGGTCGGCCGACGGGCGAGCGTGTCGAACCCGGCCCGCTCAATCGCGTCGGCGAGGGCCCGGCCGCCGGCGACGAACATCGCGATCGCGGGGCGCAGCACCGGCGGCGCGACGTCGGCGAGCGGGGCCCCGGAGTCGAAGCGGTCCCGCGCCCACGCCACCTCGTCGCGGACGAGAGCCGCGACCCGCTCCGGCGCGCGGTGCAGGGCGAGGTCGTCGGCAGTCACGCCCTGGCGCCGCATGTCGTCGCCGGGCAGGTAGACGCGGCCCGCGCGGAGGTCGCGAACGATGTCCTGCCAGAAGTTCACGAGTTGCAGCCCGGTGCAGATCGCGTCGGACATGGCGACGAGCGTCGCGTCACGGCAGCCCTCGAGCGCGAGCACGATCCGGCCCACGGGATCGGCCGACCGCCGGCAGTAGGCGAGCAGGTCGGCCCGCGTCGCGTAGCGGACGAGCGTGCCGGCGCGGTCGAACGCGGCATCCTCGGCGAACGCGTCGATGAGGTCGGCGAAGGGCTCGATCGTGAGCCCGGTGCATCGTGCCGTGTCGGCGAGGGCCACGAAGACGGGGTGCTCGGCCCGGCCCGCGAAGCAGCCGTCGAGCTGCCGCCGCCAGTCGGCGAGGTCCCGCGCGGCCGCGTCCGCGTTCGCCGCCTCGTCGGCGAGGTCGTCGCTCCAGCGGGCGAAGGCGTAGACGTTCGCGAGGTGCTGCCGCAGCCGCGGCGGGACGAGCCGCGTGGCCACGGTGAAATTCTCGTAGTGCCGCGTTGCGACGTCACGGCAGAAGGCCTGCGCCGCGGCCAGGTCGCAGCCGTACGGCACCCGGGCGAGCCGCCACGCCGCCGGATCGCGGCGGGCCGCCTGGGTCATCGGGCTGGTGGACGAGGAAGGGTGCATGCGAGCGGGACAGTCGGGCGTGGCCGCCCCGCGCGGCCGGGTGTCGCTGGCCTGCCGGCGCCGGCTGCACTACGATGCGGGACGAAAAGCGGTCGTCCCCAGCCTACCCGGCGGGCCGCGGCTGCCCCATGCTCCGCCCCGGAAGACGCCCTCCATGAAGGTCCGCCTCGCCAGCCCGCGTGGCTTCTGTGCCGGCGTCAACATGGCGATCGAGACCCTGGAGACGGCCATCCGGCTCCACGGCACGCCGGTCTACGTGTTCCACGAGATCGTCCACAACAAGCACGTGGTGGACCGGTTCGTGAGGGAGGGAGCCGTATTCGTGAACGCGGTCGAGGAGGTGCCGGAGGGGGCCGTGCTGCTCTTCTCGGCGCACGGCGTGGCCCCCGAGGTGCGGCAGGTGGCGGCCGCGCGGCGGCTGCGGGCCATCGACGCCACGTGCCCGCTGGTCACGAAGGTCCACCTCGAGGCCATCAAGTACGCGAAGGCGGGCTACCGAATCTTCCTCATCGGCCACGAGGGTCACGACGAGGTGATCGGCACCATCGGCCAGGCCCCCGACGCCTTCACGCTCGTCGAGTCGCCCGCGGACGTGGACGGGCTGCCCTTCGGCCCGTCCGACAAGCTCGCCTACCTCACGCAGACCACGCTCTCGGTGGACGACGCGTCGCGGATCATCGCCCGCCTCAAGGAAAGGTTCCCGCAGATCGTGGGCCCGCCGAAGGACGACATCTGCTACGCCACGCAGAACCGCCAGGAGGCGGTGCGGATCCTCGCGGAAGGCGCCGACATCGTGCTCGTGGTCGGCAGCCAGAACAGCTCCAACAGCCAGCGGCTCGCCGAGCTCGGCCGCGAGCGCGGCATCCGTGCCCACCTCATCGACGGCCCCCACGAGATCGACCCCGCGTGGTTCGCCGGCGACGAGACGGTGGTCGTGACCGCCGGAGCGAGCGCGCCCGAGACCGTCGTGCAGGACTGCCTCGCCTGGCTCCGCGACCGCTACGGCGCGGCCGTGGAGGAGCGGACGATCCGCGAGGAGGACGTCTACTTCCCGCTGCCGAAGGAACTCCGCGCCGCGGCGGCGACCGTCCGGCTGCCGATGGCCTGAACGCCACGGCCGGTCACTTCGTGATCGCCTCCTCGGCCACCGTCCCGCGTCCCGCGTCGATCACGACCGCCACCGGATCGACCGTGAACCAGCGGGAGAACAGGTCGAAGTCGGCCGTGTCGGGCCAGTCGGCCTCGACGGACTGCCAGGCCGCCAGCTCCCGCCGGAAGATCTCCTCGAACAGGTCCTCGACGACCTCGTCGAGTTCCTCCGGGTGGTGGCACGCGGGAATCAGGTAGACGGCCCGGTCGCGGAGCCGCTCCAGCTCGGCGATCCGCTCGGGCGACACCCCCGTTGTCTTGAGCCAGCCGATGAACGCGGGCTCGTGGCCGATGACCACGGCACTGCGGTTGAGCATGGGAACAATCCCGCGGGACGCGGCCTGCTGCCGAAACCAGCCGCCACGTCCACTGCACACGGTGCGGAATGCTACGCGCGGGGGGTGCGCCGGGGCAAGCGTGCGACTCCGCGTCGAATCCCGCGGGGTATCGGCAGGAAACCCCGAGCGCCGGCGCGGGAATAGCGGTTTGTCACGGCGGACGGAAGTAGCCGCAGAGTGGCACTCTGCGGAATGCGGTGTGCAGTCTCGTTCGGCCATCGCGAAGCCGACAGGCGTGCCACCGTGTGCAGACTGCCAGTCTGCACCTACTTCGCTTCGCGAAGGCGAACGTCCCGCGAGAGGGTGTGGGCATGCCCTCGCCTCCTCAACTCTCAACGGAAGCGCAGGCGGGGGCTCGGGACGAGGATGCGGAGCCGCGGCGCTTCGCCGCAGCGAACGCAACTCGTACCGGCCCTAAGCCGAGCGGGTTGGGCTATGGGTTGAAAGCCGACTCAATGCGCGAGCTTCTTGTAGCGGAAGCGGTGCGGCTCGTCGGCGGCGAGGCCGAGTCGTTCCTTGCGGCTCCGCTCGTAGACCTCGAAGTTGCCCTCGCAGACGTGGACGTAGCCGTCACCCTCGAAGGCGATGATGTGCGTCGCGAGCCGGTCGAGGAACCAGCGGTCGTGGTGATCACCCACGACCGCTGGTTCCTCGACCGGCTCGCGACGCACATCATCGCCTTCGAGGGGGATGGCTACGTCCATGTCTGCGAGGGCAACTTCGAGGTCTACGAGCGGAGCCGCAAGGAACGTCTCGGCCTCGCCGCCGACG
>JBJTJO010000275.1:0-35026 GCA_046095965.1 Planctomycetaceae bacterium | reverse complement strand
CCTCCACAGCGGCGGTGGTCACGGGAATCGCAGCCTGGGCCGCGGGTCGCGTGCGCTCGGGGGGCGGCTGGCGGCCGAGGAGCACGAACGCGGCGATCCCCGCCGCGAGGATGGCCACGGGCGCGAGCCAGCCGAGGATGGTACGTGCAAGGCTCATGCGGACGCGCCTCCGGCGGGAGCCGCCACGACGGGACCGCGCGGCCGGCCCGATTTGCCACCGCCAAGCGGAGGCACTGCATCAAGCGGAGGCGATTGACCAAGCGGCGGCGCAACACCGAGCGCGGCGAGCGTCAGCCTCGCGACGTGTTCGGCGAGGGCCGCGGGGGTGTGCAGCGACTCGATTTCGTCGCGCGGCACGAGCATCCCCACCACCTCGCCGGCGGCGCGGTACACGAAGCACTGACCGACCACGCTCATCGCCAGCCGCCGGAGCTCGGGCTCGGCGAGGCGTCCCGCGGCGAGGTCGCCGAGGATCGTCACGAGCACCGCGAAGTGCGGTCGCATGTAGTCCTCGACGAGTTCGCGGCAGGCCTCGGTGGGCTGGAGGACCTCCCGCATCATGAGGCTGACCTGCCAGGGCGGCTGGCCGAGGCCGAGCATGCGCTCGAGCAGGTTGGCCACGAAGTCGCGGAGCCGCCGCTCGGCGGGCACGTCGTCGTCCCACTCCGGGAGTGGCAGTTGCCGCACTCGCTCCTCGTGGGCGTGCTTGACGCTCTCGATGTAGAGCCGCCGCTTGTCGCCGAAGTAGTAGTTCACGGCGGCCAGGTTCACGCCGGCGGCGGCGCAGATGTCGCGCACCGTGGCGGCCTCGTAGCCGCGTTCCGCGAACTCGCGGCCGGCGGCCCGGAGGATCCGCTCCCGCGGCTCCTCCACCGGTTTCGGGCCGCGGACGATTTCAGGGCTCGACACAGGCGTCTCCGAGCGATTCAAACGGGCGTTTCAATCGAGTGTATGCGAAAGAAACCGCGGGAATCCAGCCGGATTAACTGGGTCCCGTGGCGCACGCCTCCCGTGGCGCACGCCTCCCGTGGCGCACGCCTCCCGTGGCGCACGCCTCCAGGCGTGCGAATGCGTGCTCGCACCGGTCACGGATTCGCACGCTGGAAAGCGTACGCCACCGATTCGCACGCTGGAAAGCGTACGCCACAGCAGACTGCCAGTCTGCACCTACGCGCTGCGTGGAGGCGACGCCTGCCCAGCGCCGAGGATCGCCGCGGCGCAGCGGCGGCCGCTCGCGAGGGCGCCGTTGATCGACGCCGACCCGCAGTGGTCGCCGCACACCAGCAGCCCGGAGGCGAGCCGAGGGCCGGCTGGGCGCAGACGCCGCGCGGCCGGCGACTCGTCCGGCAGCGCCCGCGGCACCTCCACGGTCGCGAGATGCCGCCAACCGGTGACGTCCGGCCCGAACCACGTCGCCGCCTGCGACCGGATCACGTCGGGCAGCGCGGCCGCCCCGCCCTGCCAGTCGCCGCGGACCGAGACCTGCACGAGCGCGGCGCCGGGCGGCGCGTAGCCCGCCGCCACGTCGGACGGCACCGTGAGGTTGTCGATCGGCCCGCTCTCCTCCGCGCTCACGACGAGCGTGCGGCCCACGAGCGGCGAACGGTCCGCGGCGAACGCCACGAGCCGCGTCGGCTTCGCGGCCCGCGATCGCCACGCCCCCACGTGCTCCGCGGGCAGAATCGCCGCCGCCGCCGTGAGATCGGTCGCCACGACGACCTGCGCCGCCGTCAGCGTCACGCCGTCGGCGAGTTCCACGCGACGCGGGGCGACGCCGCGCACCATCCGGCCGAGCATCACGCCCGACTCGGGCAGCGTCGCGGCGAGCTGCGCGGGGATGGCGGCCATGCCGTTCCGCGGCAGGCAGGCGCTGCCGAGCGAGAACATCGCGAAGTCGAAGAGGAACACCGGCGCGGCCGTGTCGAGCGATCGCTCGAGGAGCACGCCACCGAAGAACGGCACGAAGAATCGGCGCACGAACGCCGGGGAGAACCCCCGCGCGGCGAGCACCTCGCGGGCGGTCCGCTCGCCGGCCGCGGCCGGCGCGTCCGGATCGAGCCGTCCGGCCCGAAACGCGGCGACCGCGTCGGTCCGCAGCCGCGCGATCCGCGCCGCATCGGCGAGGCCCACCGTGCCACGCAGGAGCGCCCCAATGGCCGCCAGCGGCCGCCGCCACGGATCGGCCACGGGCGCGAGCCGCCCCCCCTCGGCCACGAGCGCCCCCGGCTCGAACCGGCCGAGCTCGAGCGCCGCGAGATCGAGCTGCCGCCGCCCCTCGGGGTACGCGTCGTTGTAGACCTGAAAGCCCCGGTCGATCCGGAACCCCTCCACCAGATCGGTCGCCACGCGCCCCCCGACGCGGTCGGCAGCCTCGACCACGACCACGCGCACCCCACCGCGCACGAGTTCCCGCGCGCACGCGAGCCCCGCGAGTCCCGCGCCCACGACGATGCAGTCCACGTCAGCCATGAGGGAGAAGCATACCCATCACAAAGGCTGCGATCCGTCCGTTTGCAAGCCAGATCAGGGAGAGGCCGCCCTTGCCCGCAGGCGGGTCTTGGATGAGTGACGCCCAGGATGGCAATCGTTCCAGGCGTGAAAGATGCGACTCGACGGCATCGCTTTTCAACGTGCCTCTCCCCCCTGGGAGAGGCCGGCCGCAGGCCGGGTGAGGGTGCTTGGAAAGCGGCGCAGATTCCCTGCACCCTCACCCCAGCCCTCTCCCCGAGGGAGAGGGAGAGAGTGCGGTCCCCGCTTCACACACGATTGCCCGGATGACCGCAGCGAACGTCCGGCGACGGGGCACGGGCAATCCCGAAGCGCGGCGGACATCAAGCAGTCAGCCGCCGCGCCAGCCAACGCCCGGCCGCGAGGCCGCTCGACGCGGCCCCCTCGACCCGCGGGCCGCCGCAGGCGTCGCCGCAGCACACGATGGGCGGGGCCTGCGAGGCCACGACGAGCGGTTCGTCGAGGATCGTCGTCGGCAGGGCGAACTTCCAGCGGTGCAGCGACCGCTCCACGACGGCCGTCGCGGGGTCGCCGTCGAGCCACGGCCGCACCGCGTCGAGGAGGATCGCGGTCACCTCCTCGGGCGGCGCGGCGAAATGCTCGCGGGAAAACACCCCCGTGGCGTGGACGGTGAGCGCGGGCACGGCCGAGATGCCCTTCTGCATGTTGTCGGCGACCCAGGCCAGCGGCCCGCCGGCATCCGCGGCGAACTGGATCGCCCCCGGCGGCGGCACGCGGCTCGGCCGCGCGAGCACGAGCATGAGGGCGAAGCAGGGGTCGTAGGCCACCGTCGCCAGGGCGGCCTGCGCCTCCGGTTCGAGCGACGCGCCCCCGGCCGCGAACAGGTCGAGGGCCTGCGGCACCGGAGCCGTCACGATCGCGGCCGCGGCCTCGATCGTGGCCGTGCGCCCCTCCGACTCGACGACGACCTCGACGCGGTCGTCGCGCGTGCCGATCGCCGCCACCCGGGCGTTCGTGGTCACGAGGCACGGCTCGCCATGGCCGTCGGCCGCGAGCCGCTCGAGCAGGAACTTCGGCAGGTCGGTCATGCCGCGGGCTCCGCGCCAGCGGGCGTGGCCGTCGGCGGCCGGCTCGACCGGGGCCCCGAGGCTCCCGGCCCGGCCGAACCCGGTGCACCACCTGTCGATCGCGCCCGCCGCCTCGGCGTCGGCCACGATCCCACCGAAGGCCCGGCCACGCACCGTGAAGAACTGCGCGCCGTGGTCGCACACGGCGCCACCCACGCGGCGCGTCGCCATCCGGCCCCCGATGCCGCGCGATTTTTCCACGACGAGCACGCGGCGGCCCGCGCGGACGAGTTCCCCGGCCGCGCACAGGCCCGCGATGCCCGCGCCGATCACGATGACCTTGTCGTCGGTGCTCACGCGTGCGCCGTGGCAGGAAAAAGCATTCGCAGCGGCTCGGTCGTGCAGGGCATGCGGGCCGACGCGAGCACCTCGCCGGCCGTGCAGCCGGCCATCGTGCCGGCCGTCTCGGCCATGGCCCGCACCCGCGGGAAGACGTGGGCCTTCTCGGGCGGGAACTGCGAGGCGTAGGAGGCGATCGCGGCGAGCTTCGTGTCGAGATGGCCGGTGATGTCCACCACCAGCGGCCAGTGGCCGTGCGGCACGGCCGGGATGCCGGCGAACAGGAAGTAGGTGAGGAACTGCGGCACCGTGTGCACGGGCAGGCCCGCGAACGTGTCGTCCCACTTCGTGAGCCGGGCGTAGAAGACGGCCGCCTCGGTGAGCGCCACCGCCTGGGCGTGGTCGGGCGACGCCAGCGGCGTCCGGTCCCCGAGGCCGAGCACGACCCGCGGCCGCCAGCGGCGGAACACGGTCGCGAGCGCCACGCGCACCTCGAAGCCGTCGAACAGCCGCCGGTTGGGGAACCCGAGGTTCTCGCGGTGGACGACGCCGAGCACCCGCGCCGCCGCGTCCGCCTCGGCGAGCCGCTCCGCCGGCCCGCTCGACCGCGGCGTCGGCTCGCCGTCGGTGAGGTCCACGATCCCCACGCGGGCGCCCTGCGCCGCCAGGAGCGCGAGCGTGCCGCCGCAGCCGATCTCGACGTCGTCCGGATGCGCGCCCACCGCGATCACGTCGAGCGGCGGCGGCAGGTGTGGGGCGCTGGTCATGCGGATTTCGTGGCCGCGATGAGGAACACCGGGTTGATGGCCTCGAAGCGGATGCGGTCGAGCTGCTCCACGCCGCGGGCGATGTTCACCATCCAGTAGGCCGGGTCGCCCGAGCGGGCCCGCAACAGGGCGTGCACCGCCGCGAGGTTCTCGATCGAGTTGCAGGCGGTGACCAGCCGGCCGCCCCGCGCGAGCCGTGCCCAGGCCTGCTCGACGAGCATCGCCACGTCGCGGCCGCTGCCGCCGACGTAGATCGCGTCGGGGTCGGGCAGCGGCCCCCAGGCCTCGGGCGCCCGCCCGAGCACCGGCCGCAGGTTGGCCACGCCGAACCGCCGCGCGTTCTCCACGATGAGCTGCTGGTCGTCGGGGTCCATCTCGATCGCGTAGACGGTGCCCGCGCGGGCGATCCGCGCCGCCTCGAGGCTCACCGAGCCGCTGCCCGCGCCCACGTCCCAGACGATGCTCGTCGGCGCGAGGGCGAGTTCGGCGAGGGCCAGCGCCCGCACCTCGGCGGGCGTGAGCAGGCCCCGCTTGGGGCGCGACTGCAGGAAGCACTCGTCGGGATTGCCGAACAGCCGCGTGCCGGCGGCGCCCGCCGCATCGGGGGCGGGGGCGCGGCGCACGAGGATCATCACGTTGAGCGGCCCGAAGGAGTCGCGGGCGATGTCGGCGAGGCTGCCCTGCGTGACCCGCTCGTCGGGCGAGCCGAGGTTCTCGCACACGTAGGCCTGGAAGTGGTCGATGCCCTCGTCGAGCAGGGCCCGGGCCACGGCGGCCGGCGGCCACTGCTCGCTCGTGAACAGGCCCGCGGTGTCGGCCCCCCGGATCCGATCGACGACCCGCTCGATCGACTGGCCGGCCAGGTTGGCGAGGAACGCGTCCTCCCACGACTCCTTCACGCGGGCGAAGGCGAGTTGCATGCTGCTGACGTGGGGCACGACCTCGAAGCGGTCCTTGCCCAGTTTCGCGCAGACGTAGCGGGCGGTGCCGTAGAAGAGCGGGTCGCCCGAGGCGAGCACGACGGTGCGGCGGTCGCCGGCGGCCTCGATCCGCTCCACGAGCTCGTCGAGCCCCGCGACGGGCTGGAGCCGGGCCCGCAGCGCCTCGGGCAGCACCGCGGCGCACGAGGCCGGCCCGAGCAGCACCTCGGCCGACTCCACGAGCCGCCGCGCCTGCGCGGTCATGCCGTCGATGCCGTCATCACCGACGCCGACGATCTGGATCTTCGCCTGGGGCACCGTGCGTGCATCTCCCGTCGGCCGCGGACCGCGGGCCCGGCGGGGCTCCCCGCGACGAGCCTAGGCCTGGAACGAGCTGCCGCAGCCGCAACTCTTCTTCGCATTCGGATTGTCGAACGTGAACCCGCGCTTGTCGATACCCTCGTGGAAATCCAGCGTCGTCCCGTCGAGGAACAGGTCGCTCTTCCGGTCCACGACGACGGCCACGCCGTGCTGCTCGGAGCGTGTGTCGGCCTTGGGATCGTAGGTCTTGTCGAAGCCGAGCGAGTACTGGAACCCGCTGCAGCCGCCGCCGGCCACGCCCACGCGGAGCACGGTGGCAGGGTCGAGGTTCTGCTCCGTGATGATCTTCTTGACCTCGCTGGCGGCCTTTTCCGTGAGCATGATCGACATCGGCGGATCTCCTTCGTGCTGGAAGCCTGGCGGCCCGACGATCTCGCAGGCCCACCTGCGAAAATGATAGTCCTCCCCCCGACGCCAGGGAAGCCCGGGGCGCAGGCGTCGGGGCGCCGGTGCAACGCGCCTCACAACGCCCGCAGACGGGCGACTCCGGCCGCGATCCGCGCGGCGGCGGCGTCGATCTCGGCCTCGGTCGTGAACCGCGACAGGCCGAACCGCAGGCTCGCCCGGGCCTCGTCCTCCGAGAGGCCGAGCGCCATGAGCACGTGGCTCGGCCGCGGGCTCTCCGACGAGCAGGCGCTGCCGGAACTCAGCGCGAGCCCGTCGGCGGCGAGCGTGCCGAGCAGCGTCTGACCGTCCACGCCCGGCACCCGCACGTTGAGGTTGTTCACGAGCCGCACGGGACTGCCGGCGGCATCCACCGCGTCGAGCGGCGGGCCGTTGAGGGTGATTCCGGGCACGCCCCCCGCGAGCCGCTCCCAGAGCCGGTCGCGGAGGGCCGCCATCCGCGGCGCCTCCTCCGCGAGCCCCGCGACCGCGAGCCGCGCCGCCTCGGCGAGGCCGACGATCCCCGGCACGTCGAGCGTGCCGCTCCGCATGCCCCGCTCCTGCCCGCCGCCGAACACGAGCGGATCGACGCGGACGGTCCGCCGCCGGCGCCGCACGTAGAGGGCACCGGCCCCCTTCGGCCCGTGGCACTTGTGCGCGGAGAAGCTCGCGAGATCGGCACCGAGGACCTCGACGTCCACGGGCATCCGGCCGACGGCCTGGGCGCAGTCCACGTGCACGAGCGCGCGGTGACGGTGGGCGATCGCCGCGAGCGCGGCCACGTCCTGCACGACGCCGATCTCGTTGTTGGCGAGCAGGATCGACACGAGGAACGTCTCGTGCCGCATGGCCGCCGCGAGGTCCTCCGGACGGACCCGACCCGGCACGCCGGCGCCGTGCTGCGGGCAGACGTCGAGCCGCGTGACCGCATAGCCCTGCCACTCGAGGTGCTCGATCGGGTCGAGCACGGCGCGGTGCTCGGTCGCGAGGGTCGCGACGTGCCAGTGCCCGCCGGAGGACGCCGGCCGGGCTCCGGTCCGCGCCGCCGCGCCGAGGATCGCGAGGTTCGCGCTCTCGGTGGCCCCGCTCGTGAACACGATCTCGGCGGCCGTGGCCCCGATCGCGGCCGCGCACGTTTCCCGGGCCGACTCGACGGCCTCGCGCGCCTCGCGCCCCATCTCGTGGGTCGTGCTGCCGGCGTTGCCGTAGCGCTCCGTGAGCCACGGCAGCATCGCCTCGAGCACCCGCGGATCGAGCCGGGTGGTGGCGTGGTTGTCGAGGTAGATCATGATCGGGCCGCAGCGGGCCGCGATGTGCCGCGGCTAGACGATTCTACCCGCGGCGATCGCGTCGAGCGTGATCTGCGACCAGGTCTCGAACCGCTCCCGGTCGGCGAGCAGCGCGGCGAGCGGCTCGAAGCCGCACGCGACGAGCTCGCTCTCCCGCGACGCCACGTCCGGCCGCTCGAGCTCGATCACGTGCACGATGCCGAGGTGCACGCTGCCGACCGCGTTGGAGTCGTCGTTGATGAGGCCCACGCAGCGGCTCGTCCACGCCCCGCCGATGGCGATCTCCTCGGCGATCTCGCGCCGCATGCCGGCTTCGTACGACGTGTCGTCACCATGCTCGCCATCGGTGCTGGAGATGTGGCCCCCGATGCCGACCGACCGCTTCGCCCGCAGCCGGGCCTCGCTCTGGCCGCCGCCGCGGGTGTAGGCGAAGTAGTGGGCCGCACCGGTGGCGTCCCGCCACGCGAGCACGCAGTAGGGAATCAGCTGCTTGAACGACGGGTCGTCCTCGACCGTGGCCCGCGGCCGCCACGCCGTGTGCCGGGTGTCGAGCAGCGCCGGCAGGTAGGCCGCCGTGTCGGCGCAGAAACCCTGGAAGGCGCCCACGCGGTCGAAGAGCGACCGGGGCACGACCAGCACATCCTCGCGGGGAAAGGTACTCATGGCGCCAAGGATAGCGGAACCGCTCAACGCGCCCAACCGGCTCGGGGCCGCCCAGCCCCCGTCGCCCTCACTCGATCAGCATCGCGTCGCCGTAGCTGAAGAACCGATACCGCTCGCGGACGGCCTCGGCGTAGGCGCGGAGGATGAGGTCCCGCGAGGCGAAGGCGCTCACGAGCACGAGGAGCGTGGTCCGCGGCATGTGGAAGTTCGTGAGCAGGCAGTCCACCGCGCGGAACAAGAAGCCCGGCGTGATGTAGAGACTCGTGGAGCCGCTCCAGGGCTCGACCGTGCCGCCGCGGGCCGCCGTCTCGAGCGTCCGCACGGCGGTCGTGCCCACGGCCACGACGCGGCCGCCGCGGGCCCGGGTCTCCCGGACGGCCGCCGCCGTCTCCGGCGGGCACGAGCACCACTCGGCGTGCATCTCGTGGTCGGTGATCCGTTCCGCCGTGATCGGCCGGAACGTGCCAAGACCCACGTGGAGCGTGACGGCCGCCCGGGAAACGCCGCGGGCGGCGAGCGCGGCGAGGAGCTCCGGCGTGAAGTGCAGCCCCGCGGTCGGCGCCGCCGCCGAGCCGCTCTCGCGCGCGAAGACGGTCTGGTAGCGGTCGCGGTCCCCCGCCTGCTCCGCGCCGCCGCGGATGTAGCCCGGCAGCGGCACGCGGCCCACGCGGTCGAGCACCGCCTCGGGCGGCTCCGCCGCGTCGGGCCGCGCGAGCCACGCGCCCCCCTCGGCGCGGCCGACGAGTTCGAGCGTCGCGCCGTCACGGCCCTCGCGGTCCACGAGCACCACCCGCTCGCCGACTTCCGGCCGCCCACGGGTCTGCGCGAGCACGACCCACGTGCCGGCGTGAGGCCCCGCGGGATCCACCCGCAGGAACAGCCCCTCCCAGCGGCCGCCGGTGGCGGCGCGGCGGCCGACGAGCCGCGCGGGCACGACGCGGGTGTCGTTCACGACGAGCAAATCGCCGGGCCGGAGCATCTCCGGCAGGTCGCGGATGCCGCGGTGCGTGAGCGTCCCGTCGGCGCGGCGCACATGGAGGAGGCGGGCGGCCGCGCGGTCGGCGAGCGGCTCCTGCGCCACGAGCTCGCGCGGCAGGTCGTAGTCGTAGCGGGCGGCGTCGGGCGGCGGATCGGCGGCTGGCATCGAGCCCGCAGCCTACCCGGTACACTCGCGGGATGGAGTCGGCGAGCATCCACACGAGCGTCCTGCCCGCCGAGGTGATGTCGTTCCTGGCGGTCGCCCCGGGCATGACCGTCGTGGATGGCACGCTGGGCGGCGGCGGGCACACGCGGCTGCTGGCCGATGCCGTCGGCCCGACGGGCCGCGTGATCGCGATCGACCGCGACCCGGCCGCGATCGACCGCGGCGCGCGCGAGATGGCCGGCCGGCCCGTGCGCTTCGCGCAGGCCAACTTCTGCGACCTCCCCGAGGTGCTCGACGTGCTCGGGATCGACCGGGTGGACCGCGTGCTCCTCGACGTGGGTCTCTCGAGCGACCAGCTCGCCGACCGCGATCGCGGCTTCTCGTTCGACTCGGAGGGCCCGCTCGACCTGCGCTTCGATCCCACCGAGGGCGAGCCGGCCTGGCGGCTCGTCAACCGGATGCGGCCCGAGACGCTCGCCGACATCATCCACGAGTTCGGCGAGGAGCGGTTCAGCCGGCGGATCGCGCGGCGGATCGCGGCGGCCCGCGAGCGGGAGCCGATCCGCTCGTCCCGCGACTTTGCGAGGCTCGTGGCCTCGGCGATCCCGCGGCAGCACCCGCCGCCGCGGATCCATCCCGCCACCCGCACGTTCCAGGCCCTGCGGATCGCCGTGAACCAGGAGCTCAAGAGCCTGCGGATCGCGCTCGAGCGGATTCCCGCGCGGCTCGCCCCCGGCGGCCGGCTCGCGGTGATCTCCTTTCATTCGCTCGAGGACCGGCTCGTGAAGGAGGCCTTCCGCAACCGGCAGGTGTGGGAGGCGCTCACGCGTTCGCCCATCGAGGCCTCGGCCGACGAGGTGGCCCGCAACCCGCGGAGCCGCTCGGCGAAACTCCGCGTCGCCGAGGTCATGGCCGCGCCCCCGACCTGAACGCCGAAAACCGGCCAAACGGCCCGGATTGCCAGGGACGACCGATCTGGCGACGGACCGGACAATCCGGGATGATCCGCGGTCATTTGGTCCGCCTCATTCCCCGGCCGTGCGCATGGGTCGCGAGACGAAACTTCTCCTCGGCTTCCTCGGGCTGCTCGCCGGCGTGTTCGTGGGCGTGCTCTCGATGAAACTGCTCGTGCCGCGGCCTCCCGCCGGCACCGGGCCCGACATCCGCTCCGAGTCGGCGGTCGCGACCGCACAGGAGCGGGTCGAGCCCCCCGCCTCGGCCGGCGGCTGGGACTTCGCGGCCGCTCCGCCGCTCGAGCCCGACGCGACGGCACCACACACGTCCATCCCGCCCGTCGAGCCCCCGCGATTCAGCCGGTTCGCCGCCGCTCCGCTCGAGCCGCCCGCGGACGTGCCGAACGTGACCGACGGCGACGTGGCCCCCGTTTCCTGGCAGCGCGTGGACGCGTCGGCGACCACGCCCGCCGAGGCCGTGGCCCCGCCACCGGTGGCACCACGTGACGAGCCGGTCGCCACCGGCCCGCGTGATCCGTTCGTCACGCCGCCCGCGCCGCGATCGGTTCCCGTGGCCGGCTCCTACCTCGTGCAGACGGGTGACTCGTGGTGGGACGTGGCCGAGCGGGCCTACGGCGACGGACGTTTCTATCGCGCGTTGTTCGCGTGGAACCGCTCGCGCGACCCGCGGGTCTCGCTGGCACCGGGAACGCGGTTGGAGGTCCCGCCGCTCGACCGGCTCGCCGCGGCGTGGCCCCGGCTCATGCCGGCAGGCCCCCGCTGAACGCCGCGACGGGGCGGCCGATGCCGCGGCGATCGGCCGTGGTGCCCACCCGATCGCGAAGCCCGCGGATCACTTCGTGGCGCCGAACTTGTAGGCCGCGTTCTTCACGTCGAAGTCGGCGTCCGTGAAGCCGTTGTTGAGCTTCACGTTCATGTAGGTGTATTCCTCCATGAGCACCGGCGGCTCCCCCTCCTCCGGCGGCCAGTCGTAGGCCTCGAACCGCACCGGAATCTTCAACTCCTCGTCGATGAAGACGCGGGCCATGTGGAAGCGGAAGTTCCGCCGCGGCACCGGGTGCACCACCTGCACGCAGGTGCAGACGCGGCCGTTGACCTTGGCCCCAGGGAAGAAGTTGACCTCGCACTCGCCGAACTTCGAATCATGCTCCGCGACCTCGACGAGCCGGCGGCAGAGGTTCTCCACGCCGATCTCCGTCACCGGGTAGCGCTGCCCCTCCATCGCGATCACGCTGTCGGGCTTGAGCGACACGGTGCCCACCATCGCCCGCACGCCGCTGCCGGCGTGGGCCAGCATGCAGCCGTCGTTCTGGCCCTTGCTCCAGATCACCTCCTGGCCCTTGACCTCTTCCGGGGCGAGGAAGTGGAGGTAGACGCTGAAGGGTTCGTGGCGGACCTTGAGGAACACGTACTGGTGCTCGCCGAGCTTGCCGTCCACGAGCTCCCGCTTGACCATCGTGCAGGAGTAGTCCTTGATGCCGGCGCGGATGCTCTCGAGGCCCGCGTTCGCCAGCGCGATGGCCGGCGCCAGCGGATGCTCGCCGGTGGCGGCGACCTGGGCGTCGTCGGCGCCGATGTTGTTCTGGGCGGCCGTCTCGGCCGACAGCCCGCCGGACTGATCGGCCGCGGCGTCCTCGGCGCGCGTCGGCGCGGCGGGTGACAAGGCGAGGAACGAGGCCAGGACACACCCGGCCGCGAGGTACTTCCGCATCACAGGCACCCTCCATGGCTTCGACTGCCGGCGGGATCCGTCCCGCCGCACGGGCGACCGCCACGGCGGCCACCCGGAGTCGATAGGTTCCTTGTCCATCGCCGCTGCGGCCCATGAACATGAGCCCGCCCGCCGGCGATCCGGACGAGCGGCAGATCCGAAACGACCGGACCGGCGGCGGGAGGGTAATCGGGGTGGCCCGGGGCCCGCCATGCCGGTTTTCGGGGCGTGCGCCCCGCGGGGCAAGGCGGCCGGGACCGCCCGCCTTGCCGCCCCGCCACCCGCAAACCATGCTTGCCGGACGCTCCGCGGACCCTAGGCCCTGCCGCATCCGATGGCCCAGACCGACACGCTCACGCTCCCCGGCGGCCTCCAAGCCGCCCGCATCGAGTCGGCTCCATTCGGCGAGAACACGTACGTCGTGTTCCGGCCCGGCGCGGCCGACTGCGCGATCGTGGATCCCGGCTTCGAGCCCGACGCGGTGGTGGCCGCGATCGAGGACCGGGGGCTCGAGCCGCGGGCGATCCTCCTCACCCACGGCCACTCCGACCACATCGCCGGCAACGCCTTCCTCCGCGAGCGCTGGCCGGGCCTGCCGATCCTGATCGGCCGCCACGACGCGGCGAAGCTCACCGACCCCGAGCAGAACCTCTCGGCCCCGTTCGGCCTGCCCCTCACGAGCCCGCCCGCCGACCGGCTCCTCGACGACGGCGAGGCGCTCGAGGTCGCGGGCCTCGCGCTCGGGGTGCGGGAGATCCCCGGCCACTCGCGCGGCCACGTCGTGTTCGTGCTCCACGACTGCGAGCCGCCCGTCGTGCTCGGCGGCGACGTGCTCTTCCACGGCAGCGTGGGGCGGACCGACTTCCCGGACGGCGACGCCGCCGCCCTCGCCGCCGGGATCCGCGGCGTCCTCTACGCGCTTCCGGACGACACGCTCGTGCTCCCCGGGCACGGGCCGCAGACGACGGTGGGCCGCGAGCGACGGCACAACCCCTTCGTGCCCGGCCGACCGGCCGCGGCCCAGGATTGACCCCCCGCGGCGCGGCCGCCGAAGATTGCACGTCATGATCTCCCCGGCCCCCCGCCGACTCACCGCCGCAGCCCCGCCGCCGCGCCCGATCACGCCGCGGTCGCCGCTGTGCCGGGCGGCCGGCCTGTCGCTCGCGGCGCTGGCCCGCCTGCTCGCGGGGGCGAGCGTGCGCTGGATCGCCAGCCAGCCCGACACCTGCCAGCGGATCTACTTCGCGAACCACACGAGCCACCTCGACGCGCTCGTGATCTGGTCGTCGCTGCCGCAGGCCGTCCGCGAGGTGACGCGGCCGGTGGCGGCGAAGGACTACTGGTCGCGCGGCTTCGTGCGGCGCTGGCTCGCCCAGGAGGTCTTCGACGCGATCCTCATCGACCGCACCGACATCAAGGTGCACCACAGCCCCGTGGACCTCATGCTCCGCGAGGCCGGCAGCACCCACTCGCTCATCGTCTTCCCCGAGGGGAGCCGGAGCGTCAGTGGCGAGGTGGGGGAGTTCAAGAGCGGGCTCTTCTACCTCGCCACGAAGCGGCCCGACATCGAGCTCGTGCCGGTGCACATCGACACCCTCAACCGCGTGCTGCCCCGCGGCGAGTTCCTCCCCGTGCCGCTGCTCTCCTGCATCAGCTTCGGGCCGCCGCTGTGGCTCGAGACCGGCGAGATGAAGCCCGACTTCCTGGACCGGGCCCGCCGCGCCGTGCTGGCCCTCAAGGAATGACGCGGCCATGAACGACCTGCGGACCATCGCCCTGGTCACAAGCGTGCTGGCGCTGCTCTCCGGCGCCACGCTCGTGGGCCAGTTCCTCAAGCGGCACCCCGACCGCGGGCTCGACGCGGCGGCCGTCCGCACGTTCAACCTCCGGCTTCGCGGCTGGTGGATCCTGTGCACCGTGCTGGCCGCCGCCTTCTGGCTGGGCACCACGGCCACGGTCGTGCTCTTCGGCCTCGTCTCCTTCTGGGCGCTCCGCGAGTTCATCACGCTCACGCCGACGCGGAAGGGGGACCACCGGGCGCTGTTCTGGGTCTTCTTCCTGTTCCTGCCGCTCCACTACGTGCTCGTGGGGCTCAACCGCTACGACATCTTCAGCGTCTTCCTGCCGGTCTACGCCACGCTGTTCGTGCTGACGCGGGTGGCCGTGGCGGGCGACTACAAGCGGTTCCTGGAGCGGACGGCCAAGATCCAGGCGGGCCTCGTCGTCTGCGTCTACTGCCTGTCGTTCGCGCCGGCACTGCTGCTCCTGCCGATCGGCGGCCCGGCCGGCCCCGACCGCAGCGCCAACTTCCGCCTGCTGTTCTTCCTCATCCTGCTCGTGCAGTTCGCCGACTGCATGCAATACGTGTTCAGCCGGATGCTGGGGCGACGGCTCGTGGCCCCGACGGTCAGCTCCAACCGCACGTGGGAAGGCCTGCTCGGCAGCGCCACGAGCACGGCGCTCCTGGCCGCGGTCCTGTGGTGGGCCGCGCCCCCCTTCGAGCCCTGGCAGGCGTCGCTCGCGGGCCTCGTGGTGGCGGTGGTGGGCTTCGCCGGCGGCATGACGATGAGCGCCATCAAGCGCGACCGCGGCGTGAAGGACTACGGCACGCTCGTGGTGGGCCACGGCGGCGTGCTCGACCGCATCGACTCGATCTGCTTCGCGGCCCCGGTCTTCTATCACCTGACCCTGCTGGTCACGGGCGTGAAACCGATCTGACTGTCCCGCGTGCAGGGCCATCCATGGCCCCTGCACGCTCCATCGACCGCCGCATCCTGCGGCGGCATGCGCAGGTTCCCCAGAGTCTGCGCGGCGACCGCCCCAAACCGGGCTGGCCCACGCGCGGGGCCGCCGCTACGGTCCGCCCCCTCGCGGCCGAAACACGGCCCGGGCGGCAGGGACGCCGCCCGCGTGCCGGCCGCGACGCACGGATGCGGAGACGGGCATGGCGCGCACGACGACTCGGCGGTGGCTGGCGGTGGTGTGTCTCGCGGTGGTGGCAGCCGCTGCGGTGCGGGCCGAGGCCGCGGGATATCGCACCGCGAACTTCCTCGTCGATGCGCCGACGGAGGTTCTGGCCCGCCGGATCGGCGACGCGGCCGAGCAGTACCGCCACACGCTGGCGCTCGAGTGGCTCGGCGAGCCCCTGCCCCGCTGGAGCCGCCCCTGCCCGATCACGGCCCAGGTGGCGCCGCACCTCGGTGCCGGCGGCGCCACGAGCTTCGTGTTCGACAAGGGAGAGGTCTTCAACTGGACGATGACGATCCAGGGCAGCGAGGAACGGATCCTCGACTCCGTCCTGCCCCACGAGATCACGCACACGATCTTCGCCAGTCACTTCCGCCGGCCGCTGCCTCGCTGGGCCGACGAAGGGGCCTGCACGACCGTGGAGCACCCGGTGGAGCGGGCCCGCCAGCATCGCATGCTCATCGAGTTCCTCACGACCGGCCGCGGCATCGCCTTCCCGGACATGTTCGCGATGAAGGAGTATCCGGCCGACGTGCTGCCGCTCTACTCGCAGGGCTATTCGCTGGCCCGCTATCTCATCGAGCGGGGCGGCCGCCACAAGTACGTCCAGTTCGTGTCCGACGGCCTGGCGAGCGAGAACTGGTCGGCGGCGCTGACCAAGCACTACGGCGTGCAGGGCGTGGCCCAGATGCAGCATGTGTGGCTCGACTGGGTGAAGCAGGGCTGCCCGGCCCCGCCGGCCTCGATCGCCGCGGCGCCGACGGCGCCGGCCACGTTCGCGGCCACGACCCGCGGCCAGAGCCCGGATGGGCCGGCCGCGCCCGCGCCGCGGTCCACCCCGGCCGCGGTGACGAGCACGGTGGGCCGCCAGTCGATCTACGCCCGGCAGGCGGCGCGGTCCTCCGACGCCGGAACCGCGCGGCTCCGCTGACGGGCTGCTGCGGTCCACACGAGTCCGCCCGCGACGACGAGCGCCACGGTGGCGACGGCCCGCGCGAACGCGGTGTCGTCGGCGGCCGGAACCGCGCGGATGACGAGTGGCTCCTCCCCGGCCGCCGCCACGAAGGTCGGCGAGCAGCCGGCAGCGTCGCGCCACGGGCCCGCGTGCCACCACGCCTCCTCCGTCGCCGGCCCGCGGTCCTCGCGCCGCAAGGACGCGAGCATCTCGAGCCGATCCCGTTCCATCCCCGAGGCGCCGGCCGCGAGCCAGGCGCACGCCTCCGCCACGCGGTCGCGGGCGGCTGCCCGCGCCGCCTCGAGAGCGACACCATCGAGTGGTCGGGCCGGCGGGGCGACCCGCAATTCGTACCCCGCGGGCGGTTCGAGCGACCAGAGCACCTCGGCCGCGGGCAGCCCCTCGACCCGCGGCGGCTCCAGCGACAACGGCCGGCCGGCGCCGAGCGCGGTGCCCGCGTCGCCGGCGAGGACGGCCAGGATCGTGCGCGGCCAGGGGACGATGCCCAGCGGAATATCCCACGCGTCGGCCGCCCGCGGTTCGGCGGCCACGACCCGGCCGTCAACGAGGACGTCGAACAGCCGCATGCCCGGCGGCAGACGCAGCCGCACCGTCGGCGTCTCCGCGACGAGGTCGAACCGCGCGAGCCCGTGGATCCGGCCGCGTCCGTCGCAGGCGACGCGCACCTCGGCCCGCTCCATGCGGGCGGACTCCACGCCGGCGGTCGCCGCGGTTTCCACCGGCGCGGGCGCGGCCGGCGCCGGCTCGGCGGCCATTTCGTACTCCGGCGCGCCCGCCCCGTCGGGCACCTCGACGGCATCCGGCTGTCCCGACCCGCCGGATGGCGTCTGCACCCGCACCACGAGCGGAGGCTCCGCGCTCCAGGCGACGAGCAGCGGCACGGCCGGCCCCAGGCCCGCCCGCACGACCGGCAGCCGGCCGCGCGGAGCCGGCCGCCGCGCGAGCCGCGCATCGACGGCGAGGCGGAAGCGCCCCGGCCGGGGCCGCTGCACCACCACGAGCAACCTGTCGGCCGCGGTCCGCGTCCAGACGATGTCAATGTCCTCGCGCGCGCCGGGCTCCGCCAGTTCGTCCGCGACCAGCGCCACGCGGTCCACCGCGCAGCCCACCGGCACGTCGATCGTGATCCGCGCCAGCGCCCGGGCTCCGGCATCGATCTGCGCCTGGAGCGCGAGGGTCGTGCCCGTCGGGGCGAATGCCACCGCGAGGCTCTGGGCGCCGCGGATCTGCGGACGCCGGCGGCGGACGGTCACGCGCGTGGGCAGCCGGCCCGTGAGCTCCGCGGCCGTCGCGCCGGCCGGCGGCGGAGGATCGAGCAGGGCGTCGAACTCGTCGGCCGCGGACAGGCGGATCGTCCGCGTCTCGGCCGGAACGCCCGCGAGCCAGATGCCGGCGACGTCGAACACGCCCACGGGGTCGGCCAGCGGCAGCCGCGCCGCGAGCCCCACGCGCACCCGACCGCGGACCGCCTCGGGCAACTCGACGAGCACGCGCCCGCCCCCGAGCGGCACCAGCCGTGGCGGCGCACCGTCGGCGGGGCGGACGACCAGGCCCTCGAGCCGCGGATCGACCTGCACGCTGAACGAGCGCAGGAGATCCTGACCCGCGTCGAGCTCCACCGTCGCCGACACGCCGCACCCGCCCTGCTCCCAGGACAGGTCGTTGACCGTGTCCGCCGCGCGGACGGTGGCCGCGAGGCGGTCGCGCGGATCGGCGGGACGGACGATCCTCACGCGGTCGGCGGGCGACACGTCGAAGGTGATCCCGCCGCCGGTGGCGACGGGCGCCACCGACACGAACGCCCCGCCACCCACGGCGCGCTCGCAGTCGAGCGTGCCGACGGACACGTCGCCGACCTCGATCGTGGCCGTCGGTGCCACGGGGATCCCGATCGTCGCGGTCTCCACCGGGCCACGCCGCTCGACCGCGGGAACGACTGCCAACTCCACCGCGTGCCGGCCCGCCGCCCGCGCCGTGAGCCGGGCCTCGCGGCCGGACACCACGGCCGTCACGGCCGCGGCACCCGCGGGCAGCGGCTGCCACGCGGCACCCCGTCCGGCGTCGAGGGCGAGCGTGCCGCCCGCATCGGCGTCGATGTCGAGCGTCATCCGCCAGGTCGCACCGGCGGCGGTCGATTCGGCGATGATCCGGCAGGCGACGACCCGGATCGCCGCCGCCTCCGGCATGGCGGATGCGGCCAGGGCCCGAAAGAGCGGTTCGGGCACGAGCGCCGTGTCGCCGCCGGCGCCGGGCGTCACGAACACCCGGAGCCCCGCGTCGGTCGCCACCGCCGGCCGGGACGCGGCCACCATCGCGACCGTGCACGCAGCCGCGAGCGCCGCGCGCCGCGACCGCCACGTCCGCGGCGCCGCGCGAGGACCCGCCGCACAGGCCAGCCCGGCCAGCGCTCCCCACCACGCGGCCCGCGCCACGGCCACGAGCGGCACGGGCACCCACAGCGCCGCCACCGCGGCGGCCACGGCGAACAGCCCGGCCGTCGCGGGGCGACCGCGGGCCAGCATGAATCCGACGATGCCCGCGCCGCAGGCGGCGAGGATGGCGGCGCCGACGAGGAGGCCGCGGCGCACGACGAGCACGCCGCCGCGACGGTCCGCCGTCGCCGCCACGGGCTCAACGCGGTAGCCGGCCGCGCCGTCGTCCGGGGCACTCGCGCCGACGCCAAGGAGTCGCGCCGTCCACGGCAGCCGCTCGGGCGCGGCCGGGCTCACGATCACGAGATCGGGAGGCAACAGGAGCCGCACGTCGCGGTCGAGCACGGGCAGATCGAGGCCGCACCCCTCCGGATCGACGCGCCACGCCCCGCGGTCCGCCCGGCCCGCGACCAGCGTCCGCACGACCAGTTCCAACCGCCGCCGCGCCGGCGGCAGCGGAATCCGCCACGCACCGCCCGCCGAACCGAACTCCACGCCGGGCACATCGGCGCCATCGACGAGAACCTTCTCCAGCCGTCGGCCCGGAGACAGCGACAGGGACAGCGAGCCGCGCCCCTCGTTCTCCACGTCGAAGCGCGATTCGGTTTCCGTCGCGCCCGACGCATCGCACCACACCGACACGGTCTCCCGCCAGGCCCAGGCGCGGGCATCGGCACCGGCCGCCGCCGGCGCGAGCTCCGCCGCGGCCCCGGGCAACGGCCCGTCGTAGGCGAACTCGACCGGACCGTCCGCCCCGGCATCGACCGGCAATTCCCGGAGCCGATGGTTCACGAGCCGCGGCCGCGCGCCGACCGGCACCGCGACCCGCACGGTGCCGCCGGTCTCCTCGGCGCCCTCGACCCACGCCAGGGGAACCGGCACGGTGGCCGTGAACGGCACCGCGCGGGTCGCCCGGATGCGAACCGGTCCGCGCGGCGCCGGGTTGAGCTCGACCAGGTACGAGGCCGCGATCGCGTCGCTCCGCGACGCCAGCCCCCCTTCCGCCGGCTCGAGCGGCCGGGCCACGGCGGTCACGCCCGCCGGAGACTCGACCTGCCAGGCGAGGCCATCCCCCCCCGGCTCGGCGAAATCGACCACGAGCGACTCCACGCCGGCCGCGCTCCGGCAGTCGAACAGGAACGTCTGCACGAGCGCGTCGTCGCGCGGCTCGAGCCGCACGTCCACCCGCACGTCGAGCGGCGGACGGCTGCGAACGAGCCGCGCCTCGCCGTCGGGCGTGCGATCGCCGGCGCGAATCCTGCCCCGGGCCTTGCCCGGCTCCACGAGCGGCACCAGCCGGCCCTCGGCCTCGAACCAGCCCGCCGGCCGACCCGCGATCTCGATGAATTCATCCGCTGCCGTGCGCAGGTCGATCACGGCCGCGTCGGCCGCCTCCCCGTCGAACCGCACCATGTCGATGTCGGCGGTCGTGAAGGGCGCGCCGGGCACGACGCCCGCGCGGTGGCCCGTCACCCGCAGGCCGACGCCGCGCCGCCCGCTCGCCGCCGCCGCCAGGCCGATCCGCAGCGTGGCGCCGACGGGCGACGGCTCCACCCGCCAGTCGATGACGCGATCGGCGGGCTCCACGGCGCGCGGGGCGAGCT
This sequence comes from Planctomycetaceae bacterium, assembly GCA_046095965.1. Classification (GTDB taxonomy): domain Bacteria; phylum Planctomycetota; class Planctomycetia; order Pirellulales; family UBA1268; genus QWPN01. The sequence goes on along the minus strand of JBJTJO010000275.1, from coordinate 14,939 downwards.
CGTCGGCAGCGGCCTGCCAATCGACCGCATCGACGGCGTCGATGATCCATCCCGCCGCCACGCGGGCGGTGATCTCGAACGCCTCTCCGCCGGTCACGCGCAGGTCGCAGGCGGCGCGGCCGAGCAGCGCGCCCGGCGCGATGTCCACCGTCGTCACGCGCGCCACGTCGAACGACGCCGCCCGCAGGCCGAGCTCGACACCCAGCACCGCGGCGGGCCCCTGCTGCTCGACGTGGTAGGCCGCCGCCCGCCCCGCCCCGGCGTCGTCCGGCGCCGAACCGGTCGCTCGCGGCCACTCCGCGGCGGCCTCCGCCGGCACGACGCGACACTCCTCCAGTTCCACGTCGCGCACGACGAACGCCGGATCGACGTGCACGATCGTCCCGCCGCCGGCCCACGCGCCACCGGCGGCGCGCACGAGCGGCAGGCGCCACACCGGGCCCGTGGCGGGCGCCACGCCGCGGACCACGAGCGGCGTCCGCCGCCCGTCGAGCCAGCGCGGCAGGACGATCGTGACGGTGCGCCCGTCGCCACCCGTGTCGTGGTCGAGCGGTTCGTCGTCGTCCGCCGCGCGGACCGCGGTCATGCGGAGGGAGGGATCCTGCTCGAGCACGAGCCGTCCGGCCCGCCACGGCGCCTCGGGCACGATCACGGCCGCCAGCGTGGCCCGTGGTCCCGCGAGGCCCACCTCGGCCCAGATCGCGACCCCCGGCGGGCCGCGCTCGAGGGGCGCGATCGTGAGCACGAGCTCGGCGGCCGGCCCGACTTCGATGCGCCAGGGCCCCGATCCACCCCGCGGCGGCGTCACGATCGCCCGCCGCGCCGCCGGCCCGGACAGCACCGGGCCCGACCCGGCCGGCAGGTCGAGCACGAGCGACGTGGCCAGCGAAGGCACCAGCGGCAACCGGAACGACCGGCCGTCCGCCGGCCCCGGCGGGCAGGAAAACTCGAAGTCGTAGGTGCCCGGCTCCGGAACCACGAGCGCGAGGCCGGCGCCGAGGCCGCAGATCAGGGCCTCGCGCGGCGGATCGCCGGCGCGCAGACCGCGGCGGGCGCGGAGGTCGCCGAGTGGCAGCGTCCGACCAGGCCCGGCCGTCGTCGGCCCCACGTCGCAGGAAACCGTGCCGACGAGCACGCCCGACTCGTCGAGGGCCGCACGCCACCGGGCTGCGGTGGCCGACGGTGCCGGAGCATTGGCGCCGCGGGCATCAACCGCGGCCCGGGCGCGGGCCACGGCCGCCTCGAAGTCGGCCAGTGGCATCGGCACCAGTCGTTCGCCGCCCAGCGGCACCTCGCCGATCCGCCCGGCGGGCCCGTGCACGCGATGGAAGTCGAGGGCGTCGGGCTCGGCGGCCGACGCCGCGGCCAGGGTGATCGCCACCACGACGCATGCCGATCGGCCGATCATGACGACGACCTGCCGCCGGTGGTGACGCTGCCGCCGCGCTCCATGGACGACCCGGCGATGACGAGCGACGGGGCCGTGACCGCCCGGGTGATCGAACTGGCCGACACCGCGACGAGGGGTGCCGGCGTCGGCCCGCGCACGCCGCGGTCGAGGACGCCGCGCATGATCCAGGCGAGGAGCGACAGCACCGCCCCCGGCACCGCGGCCTGGGCCGCAAGCGGCGCGAGGTCGGGCAGGGCCGCGGCGGCGACGCCCACCGCCGCGACGAGCGGGATCAGCACCGCGGGACGCCGCGCGGCCGCCACGTAGGCGAGCGCGAGGCCGGCGGCGAGCGCGATCCCCGAGGCCACGAGCACCGCGCACCACGTGGGCACCAGCCAGAGCACGGCCGTGCCCGGCGCCCCGAAGCCGGACCAGACCGCCCGGCCCACCACGAGCAGCGGCTCGTCCACCGGAACGCCGACGGTGCCGGCCGCACCGCGGATCCAGGCCGCGAGCGTCGCGGGTTCCACGACCGGCACCCGGACGAGGCCGGTGCGGCCCACCAGCCAGCGCTGCTGCGCCGTCCAGGCCGCGGGCGCTCCGAGCACGTGCTCGTCCGGCCGCGCGAGCACCTCCCAATAGAAGCGCCGTTCCGCGACCCCCGCCCCGAAGGCGGGCGGATCGAGGCGCAGCCGCGCCGGCAGGCCGAACCGCGCGGCGAGGGCCGCCCAGCCGTCCGCGCGGGACGAGACGCTGCGGACCTCGACGATCCGCCGCCGCCCCGGCGCGGCCCGCGGCAGCGTCACCGCGAAGCGCCCCTCGGCGTCGCGGATCGCGGGCTGGGGCGCACCGTCGAGGGAGACGGTGCAGGAGACGGTGTCCGCGGTGGCCGGCACCGCGAGCGTGACGGACTCGCCACCGCCGGCGAGCACGTAGGTGGTCAGGTCCTCGCGGCGATCGGGCAGCACCTGCGTCCGCAACCACGCCGCCTCGACCACCGCCTCGACTGCCGCCCGCCGCCGCGCGGAGAGCGCCAGCGGCATCACGGCCTGCGGCCGCACCGCGTTCCAGGCCTGGGCCGCCTCGTCGGCGCCCGCCTCCGAACGCCAGCCGCTGCCGCGCACGGCGACGGCCAGCCGCTCGGACGGCTCGATGGCGACGGTCACCCGCTCGATCCGCGCACCGGCCGGAAGCGCGAGCGGCAGGTCCGCGGCCACCGTCGTCTCCGGCGGCACCGCGGGGAGCGGGATCCGGAACCGCACCGTCACCTCGCCGGTGCCGAGCAACGGCTGCCAGAGCACCGCCCGCAGCAGGTGCCGCGGCGACTCCGGTGCGACACCCGGCGCGGAGTCATCCGCGTCCACATCGTCGAGCGGCCCGACCATGACGGGATCGAGGGGCACGCCCCCCTGCCGCACCTCGGGCGACGTGACGGCGAGAAGCTCGGCGGGCACCGCGAGCTCCAGGTATTCCAACGGAACGTGGGCGACGTCGAGTCCGATCGATTGCTCGACCACGGCCTCGGCCTCGTCGAGCCGCGCCCGCACGTCCACGGCCGCATCGACGCGGCGCTCCAGGAACCGGCGGGTGGCGACGAACGTCGCCGCGGCGCCATCCATGCGGTAGACGAGGGCCGCCTCGCCCTCACCGCGCGGCAGGCTGCCGGCGGCCTGCCGCCCGAGCCCCCCGCTCGCGGCCGAATCGGGCAGGAGCGCGATGTCACTGTCGGCCGCGACCACGACCCGGGCCGGCGCGACGACGTCGGCCCGCGGCACCGGCACCTGCCACGACAGGCCCGTCGCCTCGCGATCGATCCAGCGAATGCCCCTGACCTCGACGACCGCGTCGCCGGAGAGCGGCTGCACGAAGGGGATCGAGACACGCCCCCCCTCGACCGTGACCGCGGCCGCATCGACCACGCCGGGCGGACCGACCTCCTCGATGTCGAACGTGGGATCGACGTCGAGCGTCACCGTCGTGGCGGGCGCACCGCGCGCGACCACGCGGAGGCTGGCCGACAACGCGACCCGCGCGGCACCCACGTCGTAGCGGTAGGCCGGCTCGACCACGACGCGGCTCACCCGCGGCCGCACGCGGATGGGAAGTGATGCGGGCAGCGCGTCGTAGGCGAACGCCGCAACGAACCCTGGCCGGCGGGCGGACGCCGGCGGATCGACGCGGCGCACGCCCGGGCGGTCGGCCCACTCCGCCCGCCAGTCCCCGTCCACGACCAGGCTCACGCGTCCCCACTGGCGCCAGGCCTCGATCTGCGCGACGGCGAAGCCGATGGACTCGAACGCGGCACCGCCCGCCGGATCGACGGGACGCTCGCACTCCAGTTCGGCCGCGGCCCGTCCGTCGCGGGCGCGTTCGATCGAGATCGTCGCCGTCGGGGCATCCGCCGTGCCGCCGCGGGCCACGAGCGTCGCCGGCGGGCGGACGGCGCGCAGCGTGAAGCGCGGCGGCAGCGTGACGTCGATCGTGTCCGTGCCCGGGCGGAGGTTCTCGAGGCGGACCGTGGCATCGACGAGGGCGGAGCGGCCGTCGGTGCGGACCACGCTCTCCACGCTCGACTGCGGCAGGGGCTCCCAGCCTGCATCCCCCGCGCCCGCCGCCGCGATGCGGACGCGGACCGGGCCGGAGACGCCGGCGATCGACACGCGGGTGGCGCCGTCGGCGTCGCGCGCGACGCTCGGCCGCGCCGGCGGCGGCGGCAGCGCGGTGACGTCGGGGGTCGGACGCGGTGTGCGCACCTCCACCGTGGCGGCCGTCGCCGCGGGCAGCCGCAGGGCGAGCGTGTCACGCCGCTCGGACAGTTCGACGGGCAGCGCGCCGGTGAGCACGAGTTGGTGCCGCGCATCTCCGGCGCCGGCAGGGGCGTCGAACCACCCGCGGTACCCGCCGTCCGGGTCGGCATCGACCACGACGCGCCCCGGCCCCTCGTGCCGCGGCGGGCCGTCGAGCACGAGACCGTCGAGCCCGAGCGGCAACTGCGCCCAGCCCGCGCGGGTCTGCCGCACCGTGACCTCGATCGTCGCCGGGCAGGTGGCGGCACCGGGGTCGGCGCGGGTGAGGTCGCACCGCGCGACCATGCTCTCGAGCACGACGGCCGGCGGCTCGAGCGCCGCCGGCAGCCCCTCGCGAAGCCGAAAGAGTTCCAGGAAGTCGCGGTACCGGAATCCGGGCACCGGCACGAGGCGGCCAGCGTCGTCCTGCAGGTAGTAGATCTCCGGCCCCACCTCGCCGACGACCGGCCGCGGCGTGGCGGCTGGCTGTGGAGCGGGCGTTGCCGGCTCCTCGGCGCACGCGCGGCCGCTCCACGCCGTGAGAAGCGCCGCTGCGACGACCATGCTGAGCAACCGGCCCGTCATCCACCCGTCCCTCGCCGCGCGGACCGCTCCCGCCACGGCGTGCGGTCGCCGCTGCGCTGGTCCATCCGAAGCCTACCCCGCACCCCGGAACAGAACCCGCAGAATCCGCATCTTCCGCGGCCCGCACGACCCGCACGACCGTCACGTCCGGTCCACGAGCACCCGGCGCAGCTCCGTCAGCAGCGCGGGCGTGCTGGCCGCCACGAACGCCGGATCGTCGAGCGGGATGTCCTCGCGGCCGTCGGCCCGCGCCGCGAAGGGGCCGATCACGCCCCCCGCCTCGCGCAGGATGAGCGCGCCGGCGGCCATGTCCCAGCAGGCGACCTGCCGGGCCCAGAAGGCGTGCAGCCGCCCGCAGGCCAGCCACGCGAGGTTGAGGGCCGTGGAGCCGGTGCGGCGCACGGCCTGCACGTGCGGCACGACGGCGACGAAGTCGGCCACCGCCGGCGACGCGGCCGTCACGCGGGGCGGGAAACTGACCGCTGCGACGGCGTCGCCGAGCGCCGTCACTCGCGGCGCGCGGATCGGCCGGCCGTCGAAGAACGCGCCGCCGCCCCGCGACGCCGTGAAGCACTCATTGCGAAGCGGATCGAGGATCGTGCCGGCGAGGATCGCGTCCCCGTCCGCGAGCGCCACCGAGACGCACCACGCGGGGAACCCGTGGATGTAGTTCGTGGTCCCGTCGAGCGGATCGACGATCCACCGCAGGCCCGTCCCGGCGTGGCCGGCCGTGCCTGCGGGCGGGCGCGGCCGGCCGTCGTCCGCCTCCTCGCCGACGAAGCCGTGGGCCGGGAACGCCTCCCCGACGACCCGGCGGATCTCGCGCTGCGATGCGTAGTCGGCCTCGGTGACGAAGTCGCTGGCGCCCTTCTGCGAGACGGCGAACCTGCCCAGCCAATCGAGCAGGACGCTGCCACCCGCGCGGGCGGCGGCTTCGCAGACGGCGAGCGGGTCGGGTTGCATCACGTCGGCCATCGAAACTTTCGGGACGGTGCGGCGGCACCCGATCGGCCGCCGCGCGCAGCAGTGTAGCGGTGGACGGCCCGCGCGCCCGCCGCCCGCTACAATCCCGCGACCGGCGTGCGGATCGCCGCCCCGTTCCTCGGAGACGCGCCCCGATGCCCGACACCGCCGCAGCCCCGTGGACGCTGACCGGCACCGTCGCGGCGACGCGGGCCGCCGAGACGGCGGCGCGACTCGACCTGGCCGCTCCATCCGCCGGTCTCGCGGTGGTCGAGGCCGGGGGAACCGATCACCTCCTCGGCATCGACCTGCGCGCCGCCGCCGGACCGCCGGCCGAGCGCTGGGTGCGCGGAGCGGACCTCACCGCGGTGTACGAGCCCACCGACGCGCGGCGGCTGCGGGCCACGGCGATGTGGCGGGTCCATCCGGCGGCGGTCGCGGCCTGGGAACTCGTCGTCTCGGCACAGACGTCGCTCCTGCACGCCGATGCGACGCTTGCAGTCGTGTCCGACATCGCCTGCGAGGATGCGTCGTGGGGCGCGCCGGCCGCGAACGGCGGCCACCGTTGGGAGCCGCTGCCGGCGTCCGCGCCGCTCCCCGCGCAGGCCGCATTCGTGCTCGCGCGGCGCGGGGCCACGGCCGTGGTGGTGGCCGTGCATCCACGCGATCCACGACGGATCGCGGTGACCGTGGCACGCGGCCGGGCCCGCGTGGAGTGCGGCATCTTTCCGACCGCGATCGAGAAGGGAGTCATCCTGCGGAGTCGCGTGCTCGCAGCCATCGGGCCCGCGCCAAACGCCGAGTCCTGGGCCGCCGCGTTGTGCGGCGCGTTCACGGACTCGCCCCCCTTCCTCGACACCTGACGCCGCCAACGCCGGCCCGGCGACAGGGTGCCGCGAGCCGGGTTGCCCCGGCGAGCCCCCGCTGCCGCCCTGTGGCGGGTTCGGCTGCCCGGCGTCGGGCCGCTCGGCCCCCGGGGAGGATGCTGGTTTTGCCCGGCATTTTGCCGTGGTCACGAACCGCGCCACGGCGTTACAGTGTGCCTAGTTTGCCTGTGTTGACCGCCAGCAGGCACCCGCGCCGTTCCGCACACCGTTCATGGAGGAGGGTGAGCCGTGGCCGACCTCGTGTTCGCGTTCGATCCGGCGCTCGACCGGCCGTTGCCCGTCCCGGAATCCGCATCCCCCGCCGTCGCCGAGACGATCGGCGGTGCTGTGCCGGCCGCGTTCGCCGCCGCCGTCGCCACGGCGGCTTCCGGCCGCGCCGCCGCGCTCGTGCTTCTCGGTCGCGTGCTCGATCCGCTCCGCGCGAGCCCCGCGCAGGCCGCCGCGCTCCGCCGCCACGTGACGGCTCTCGCCGACGCGGGCTGCCGCACCGTCGTGGTGGCCGACGGCACGGCCGCCTGCCACGACCTTGCGCGGATGCTCGGCGAGCCCGCCGGCCTGTGCTTCGTCACGCCGCTGGCCGGCTGCGAGTTCGACGTCCGCGGCATCGCCGTCGAGATCGTCTCCGCGCACGGCCCGCTCGCCGCGACCGCCCCGGTCGTGTCCGCCGGCCTGCGCCGCCGGATCGTCGTGGGGTGCGATGCCGAGCCGGTCCCCGTGCGCGGCCGCTCGGACGCCGCCGCCGACGCCCGGATCGCAGACCCGTTCGCGTTCGCCGTCGATGCGGCGCCGGCCTGGGCACACCCGGGCAGTTTCTGGGTCTGGGGATCCCGCCGCCGCCGGCCGCTGCCCCCGGGCGTGCACGCGCTGGCCGCCCTGCAGGCCGGTGATCCGCTCGAGGCGGGGCCCGGGTGCTGCGCCGCCCTCGCGGTGCTCGACCGCGCGACCACCGACGCCGGCCCGTCCGGCCCGCTCTCCGACTGGCGCGGCAGCTGGCGCGAGATCCCCACGCACCGCGTCGCCTGGCGCACGCTGTCGATCGAGTCGCCGGCCGGCGGCGACGAGGAACTCGCCACCGCGATCTGGTCCGCGCTCGGCTCGCGGCCCGAGCAGCCGACCGCGGCCCTCGAGGTGGTGCGCGTGGCCGTGGCCTGCGGGACGAGCGTGGCCCGCCGCGTGCGCGTCGCGGAGATCGCGGCCGAGACGCTCGCCCGGCTGCGGCAGCTCCACGACCCGCAGGCCTCGCGCATCTGGGTCCGCGACCTGGTCGCCGACCCGCACGAGTCGCTCGCCCCGCTCGGCCACGAGCGCTCGGGGGGCCGCCCCGGCACCACCACCTCGTTCTCGTCGGCGCTCGCCGACATCGTCGCGCGTCTCGAAACCGCCGCCGGACCGCACCGCGAGGCCGATCCGGCCCGCGAGGCGGGCTGGCTCGCGCTCGAGCTCGTCGAGGCGATCTGACCGCACCCCGCAACCTTCCAGGCTCGCCCGCGGAGACGACCATGTTCATCGAACGCATCGACGTCGAGCGCTTCGGGGCGCTCTCGCGCACCACGCTCGACCGCCTCGCCCCGGGGGTGCAGGTGCTCCACGGCACCAACGAGACCGGCAAGACCACGCTCCTCGAGTTCGTGCGGGCGGTGTTCTTCGGCTTCGAGGGGCAGTTCCGCCGCGGTGTCCTCGACCCGCGCGTGCCCTGCGCCGGCCGGCTGCTCGTGCGGACCGGCCCGGAACGGACGCTGCTGGCCGTGGAGCGGCGGCACGAGGGGCCGCACCTCGAGGCGCTCACCCGCGCCGCCTACGAGGACGACGTGATCGGACTCGGCGGCGACACCGGCGACCTCGTCCGCATCGAGGACATCGACCCGCGGACGACGGACCGCCACCGCGTCTACCTGCAGGATCTCGTCGGCGGGATCGACGAGACCACGTTCACGAACGTCATGGCCTTCGGCCTCGACGAGCTGCACGAGTTGCGGACGCTCGAGCCCGAGGGCTGCGGCAGCCGGCTTTACGAGCTGGCCAGCGGCCTCGACCGCTCGAAGGTGGCGCGCGTGCTCGCGCACCTCCGCGAGGCGCTCGCGCGGCTAGACTCCGCCGACCCCGCGGTCTCGCCGCTGGCGTCGCTGCGCGCGCGGCAGTCCGACCTCGCCGACCGACTCGCGGCGCTCGGTGCCCCGGCGCTCGCGGCCGGTGGACTGTGGGCCGAGCTCACGCACCTCGACGCCGAGCTCGACGGGCTCGCCGCGCGGATCGCCGAGGCGGAGCGGGCCGAGCAGGTGGCGCGAGGCGTGCTGCCGCTCGCCGAACTCCACGATGCCTGGCGGCGCACGGCCGAGCGGCGGGCCACGCTCGAGCAGACGCCGCTCGTGCACCCGGACCGCGACGCCTGGCGGTTCGCGGCCCGTCGCCACAAGCGGCTCGCGCGGCTGGCCGTCCGGCGGAAGAAGACGCGGGCCAAGCTCGCCCGCGCCCTCCGCGAACTGCCCGCCGAGTCGCCGGTCTGGAAGCACCGCGTCGCGGTGGCCGCGCTCGTCGAGGACCAGCCCCGGCTCGAGCGGGTCGTGGCCGACGTGGCCCGCGCCGAGGCCCACGCCCGGCTCGCCGCGCGGCGCTTCGGCGAGCAGGTGGGCATCGCGGGCCTGTCGCGCGTGCTGCCGATCGCGGCGGGCCTCGATGCCGCCGGCGACGCCCTGCCCGACGTGCTCCTGCCCGAGGGCTTCGCCCACTCCTTCGGACCGTTGCGGTCCCGGGCCCGCGACTGCGCCGTCACCGCCAAGGAGGTGGCCGCCGCGCGGCGCGAGCTCGCCGAGGCGCGCCGCGCCCACGACGAGACCCGCGGGGGCGTGAAGGGGGCCCACGCCGCGCTCGGCGGCCTCACGATCGCCGCCGCCATCGAGGCGGCGGCCGGCCACGCCGCCGCGCTGCGGCGGCGGATCGCCGCCGGCGAGCAGGCCGCCGACCTCGACCGCGCGATCGTCCGCCTCGAGCACGAGGTGTCCGACAGCCTCGCCAACCAGCTCGTGCCGGCGCCGTGGCTCATCGCGCTGGGCGCGCTCTTCGTGGTGGGCACGGGGATGCTCCTCTCGGGCCTCCTCCTGCCCGCGAGCGTGACCGGTTCGCTCGCCTACGCGATGGCAGCCCTGGGCCTCGCGGGCACGGGCGTGGCCTCGGTGACCACCTGGACGCTCGACAAGAGCGCGACGCAGCGGCTCGAGGCCGCGCGGAACCAGCTCGAGACGACCCGCCGCCAGCGGGCCGACCTTGCCGCCCAACTCGCCGGCCTCGACGCCACGCTCGGCGGCGACGCGGCCGGCACGCTCGAGCGCCGTCTGGCCGCCGCGCAGGCCGAAACCGAGCGGCTCGAGGCGCTCGCTGCCCGCGAGGGATCCGTGCACGTGCTCGCCGACCGGATCACCGTCGCCGAGCAGGCCCTCGCCCGCGCGACCGAGGCCCGCACGGGGGCGCGGCACCGCTGGCGCCGCGCGCTCGAGCACCGCGGCCTGCCCCCCACGCTCTCCCCCCGCGAGGTGCGGCAGATCGCCACCCACCGCCACACGCTGCTCACGCTCGACGACGATCGCCGCCGCCTCTCCGAGGAGGCGCGGCACAAGCGCGAGGAGGTGGCGGCCTTCGCGCGACGGATCGACGAACTGCTCGTGGAGTGCGAGCTCCTGCCCGAGACGACGCCGCTGGAGCACCTGCGGCTGCTCCAGGAGCGTCTCGACGCCGACAAGGCCGTCATCCGCCGCCGGGCGTCGCTCGCCCGACGCCTGGAGGCCGCCCGACGCCGCCACCGCCACACGCTGCGACAGGTGCGGATGGCCGAGCGGGCGGTCCGCGAGTTCTTCACCCGCTGGGACGTCGCCGACGAGCCGGCGTTCCTCGCGAAGGTCGATCGCCGGCCCGAGTACGAGTTGGCCCGCGCCGAGGCCGAGGCCGCGGAGACCGCCTGGCTCGACGCGCGGCGGCGGACCACGGAGCCGCCCGACGTGGACCGTTGGCTGGCCGAGCGGGCGGCCGTTCCGCTCGAGCAGCGGCTCGCCGACGCGGTCGCCGCGACCGCGCGCCACCGCCAGGCGCTGACCGCGGCCCGGGACCGTCGGCGGGCCGTCGCCGCGCGGGTCGAGGCCGCGGCCCACGACCACGGCACCGAGAGCCTGCAGGTGGAGCTCGCCGACGTCGAGGCGCGGCTCGCGGAGCAGGTGGACCGCCGCCGCCTCCTCGAGCGGGCCCGGGAGTTGCTCGAGGAGACGCGGGCCGCGGTGGCCCGCGACCACCAGCCCCCCGTGCTCCGCGAGGCCGCGCGCTGGCTGGCCCGGCTCACGGGCGGCCGCTATCCGTCGATCACCACGGCGATCGACGAGGCCAAGCTCGAGGTCCACGAGGCCGACGGCGCCGTCTGGAATCCGGAGCGGCTCAGCCGCGGCACGCGGGAGCAGGTGTTCCTCGCCCTGCGGCTGGCGCTGATCCGCGACCTCGGCCGCCACGACGTCAGCCTGCCGGTGGTGATGGACGACGCGCTCGTGAACTTCGACGACGGGCGGGCCCGGCTCGCGGCCCGCGTGCTCGTGGAGTTCGTCGCCGAGCAGGGCGCCGGGCGGCAGATGCTCGTGCTCACCTGCCACGAGCACGTGGCGGCGATGTTCCGCGAGGCGGGCGCGACGGTGCGGCCGCTCTCGGGCGACCCGCCGCCCCCGCGCCGCGTCACCCCGCCCGCGCCGGTCGTGGTCGAACCCGTCGCGCCTCCGGCCCCGGTCCGCCGGCCGCCTCCCGCTCCGTCGGGCACGTGGCCGGCCGAGGAGTTTTTCTTCGGCTCGCGCGCGGCCGCAGACCCGCCGAGGCGTCAGGCCGGGAGACGTCAACGCCGCACGTGACACGACGACGGCGTGACGCGTGCCATCGCTCGCGCACAATGACTTCTGCGCCTCTCCCTCTGGGAGAGGCCGGCCGAAGGCCGGGTGAGGGTGCAGGGGCGTTGCGGTCGGTCACCGAGGCACCCTCACCCCGGCCCTCTCCCAGAGGGAGAGGGAGAAAGCAGCGCCGCCCCGCACCTCACGTCCGCACGAGCCCCTGCTGCACGTCGCGCAGGTAGCGCTGCCGCATGTTCCCGAGGAGCATGCCGAGATAGGCGTTGCCGCCGAGCGAGAGAAAGAGCGCGATCAGGCTGCCGATGAGCAAGCCCCAGGGGCGGTCGGCGACCGCGGCCACCGACCCGTCCGCGGCGAGGCGGCCCTTCGTGGCCACGGGCACGGTCCGCCGCGGGCGCTTCGCCGCGTCGCTCACCGATCGCTCGACGGCGGGCGGCCACGTGTCCCCCACGTAGATCTTCACGCGGCGCACGTCGCGGGCGTCGTCGGGCACGTCGCTCGTGAACTGGTAGGGGCTCGTGCCGCGGACCAGGTCGGGCTCCACGCGCACGTAGTAGTCGCCGCCCCCCTCGTCGCTCGGCACGTAGGCCGCCTCGATGCCGGTGGCCAGCAGTCCGGCCAGCAGGAGCACGCTTTGGACGATCATGGTCGCACCATCTCCGGATTCCGCCCGCCGGGCCGCGGCCGCGTGCCGCCTCCCGCTCGGGTCACGATTTCACCCTCCCGTCCCCCTCGGATGCAACTCCAGCCCCCGGGGGCGTCCCGGCCGCCTCCGGCCCCGCCGCGATCGCGGCGGTCCAGCCGCCCCCCTTCATGGCGTCGAGTTCCACCTGCAGCATCGTCAGGGCGGCCTGCAGGAACGCCACGGCGATCGGGCCCACGAAGATCCCGATCGGGCCCAACGCCCCCACGCCGCCGAGCACGCTGAGCAGGGCCAGGAGCGGGTGGAGCTTCGACTGCCCGTGGAGGACGATCGGCTTGATGATGTTGTCCACCGTGGACACCACGCACAGCCCCCACAGCGCGAGGCCCGCGGCGGCCCACGTGTTCTTCACGAAGAACAGGAGGTAGAGGCTGGCCGAGCCCCACACCGCCGCCGCCCCCACGAAGGGCACGAGCGCGCCGAAGAAGGTCAGCAGCGTGAGCAGGAAGACGTTGCCGAGCCCGGCCACGGAGAAGCCGAAGCCGGCCAGCACCGCCTGCACGATCGCGGCGAGCAGCGTCGAGCTCACCACCGCCCGGCTCACCTCCTCGAACTCCCGCAGGAGCTGCCACTGGTACCGCACGTCGAGCGGCACGAGCCGCATCGCCGCCTCCAGCATCCGCCGCCCGTCGGCCAGGAAGTAGAACAGCGACACCGTCATCACGACGAGGCCGATGAGCAGCTTGGCCACCACCACCGGTGCCCGCTTCACGACCGGCGCGACCCCCTCCTCCGCGATCTTGGCGAGTTCGGCGTTGACGCTCTCGGCCGTGATGTGCAGGCCGGTCGCGTCGTTGAACTTCACCACGAGGCCGTCGAGCACGGCCGGATCGAGCCGCATGCCGTCGGGACTGCGGACCATCCGCGCGGCGTCGCCGCCGGCCCGCGCCACGAGCAGCGCCAGCGGCACGAGCACGATGAGGAGCACGAACAACGTGGTCAGGGCCGCCGCCGCCCACTCGGGCAGCTGGAAGCGGTCGCGGAGCCAGCGATGCAGGGGCCCGAAGATCACCACGAGCATCGCCGCCAGGAGCAGCGGCAGCAGGAACGCGGCCATGACCCGCAGCGACAGCAGTCCGAACACGACCACGAGGCCGAGGATCACACCGAGCGAAACCATGCGGGTCATGCGGAACTCCCTGCGGTGCGGCCACCGCCGCGCGCCGCGAATCATACCCTGACGGACCCCGCGCCGTGTCGCCGGCTCAATCCGCCGCCGGCCACCACGCCGGCAGCGGCGCCTCGGCCGCCACGGGCCGGCCGGTGTCGGGATCGGACCACTCGATCCGCCAGGCATGCAGCGCGATGGGCGTGGTCCGTGCATCGACCGTGCCGATCGGCGCGGCGAGGTCGGCCGCCGGGCCGCCGTAGAGCACGTCGCCCACGATCGGCATCCCGCGGGCCGCGGCCTGCAGCCGCAGCTGGTGCATCCGGCCGGTGAGCGGCTCGAGTTCGACGAGGCCGCGACCGGGGGCGCCCGGCACGTGTCCGAGCACGCTCGCGAGCGTCACCGCCTCACGCACGCCGGCCGCGTCGGGGTCGGCCGCCAGCCGGGCCCGCGGCTCGTCGGGCACCTTCTCGACGAGGTCGCGCCACTCGGCGCGGCCGACGCGGGTGGCGCCGCAGGCGTCGAGCGGGGCGGCGGCCGCCGCCGCGGGCCAGGCGACGATCGCGCGGTACGTCTTCCGCACCTGCCGCCGCTCGAACTGCCGGGACAACTTCCGGGCGGCCCGCGGGGTCAGGGCGACGAGGAGCACTCCGGACACGGCCCGATCGAGCCGGTGGGGCATCCCCACGTAGCCCTCCGGCCCCGCCACCTCCCGGACCCACGCCTCGACGGATGGCAAGCCCGGCGGAGCCTGCGTGGCCAGGCCGGCCGGCTTCGCGACAGCCAGCACGCCGGATTGCCTGAGAATGGTCTGGAGGGTGGCCATGGCCGAAAGGATGCCGGTGAGGCCCGGATCATAGACCGCGATCACCTGATGCTATATTTTTGATTTTTTGGGGGGTATCCTCCTTCCCGATTGTTGAATCACCCTCCAAGGCCCCCAGCGATGCCGATCAAGGTGCTCGTCGCCGACGACCACGACGTCGTGCGACACGGAATCGCGAGCCTGCTCAAGGATTCGGCCGCGCGGGTGTGCGGCGAGGCGACGACGCCCGACGAAGCCGTCCGCCAGGCCCGGCGGCTGAAGCCCGACGTCGTCCTGCTCGACGTGCGGCTCGGCGACCGCGACGGGCTCGACGTGGTCAAGAAGATCCGTTCGGCGGCGCCCGGCACGCAGGTCGTGATGTTCTCGGCGTTCGACAACCCGACCTACGTGGCGCGGGCGGCGTCGGCCGGGGCCCACGATTACCTCGTCAAGACCGCGTCACGGTCCGAGATCGTGGCGGCGATCACGCGCGCGGCCGAGGGGGCGGAGCCGGCGCGGGGCGGCCACCTGCGCCGCATGGCCGGCGCGCTCTCGAAGCGCGAGGCGCCGACCGACGCGAAGCTGCCGCTGACGCCGCGGGAGACCCAGGTGCTGCGGCACGTGGCGCTCGGGCTCTCCAACAAGGAGATCGCCGACGCCCTGGAGATCAGCGTGGAGACGGTCAAGGAGCACGTGCAGAACATGCTCCGCAAGGTGTCGCTCGCCGACCGCACGCAGGCCGCCGTATGGGCCATCCGCCAGGGCCTCGCCTGACGCGGGTCGCGCCGCCAAAGCCGCAGTGCCCCGTCTTGGACTCGAACCAAGAACCCTCTGATTAAGAGTC